>DATIQT010000102.1:0-11773 GCA_035470525.1 Rickettsiales bacterium | reverse complement strand
TAATCACCCTTCGTCGCTCTAAAATTTTATTGTCTCACCGTATTAAGTTATACGCTATCGCAATAAAATTTTAAATCTCCTCGTATATTTTTGCAAAAGCGGTTTATTTAGTGGTTAAGTGAAAGTTGTTTGACTATAAATCTTAAAAATATTAGGTTTATCTATTCTTTTCTTTGTAATTTTCAACAGCTTTAGCAATAGCTTCTTCTGCCATTACTGAACAATGGACTTTAAGCTGTGGTAATTGTAATTCTTCTACTAATTCTTTATTTTTAACTTTTAATGCTTCTTCTACAGTTTTTCCAATGATTTTTTCTGTCATTAATGAACTTGAGGAGATAGCTCCTCCACACCCAAAAGTTTTGAATTTTGCATCTTTAACAATATTATTTTCAATTCTTAACCAAAATTGTAACATATCTCCACATACTGGTGAACCCACTAAACCTGTTCCTACATTTTTATCATTTTCATCAAGTTTTCCTACATTTCGTGGATGTTGACAATGATCCATCATTTTTTCTGAAAACATATTAGCTTCTTTTGAGTATAGTAAAATTAGAAATTGAGATTAAAGCTGTTGGATCAAGACCAATTGAACCGTTACCTTTTGGTGATAAAGCAGTTATTATAGTTGATAAAGATTTTATACCTTCTCCAAAATCTCCACCTACAGTATTTTTTTGTAATATACTTCCAGCTATATCATTTATATTTTTTGTTAAAAAATTCTCTTTATCTACTTCAATAGGATTCAAATTACCTGTTTTAAGGTTATCATTTAAACTTTTACCTATTTGTGTAATACCGGTTTCTCCTGTTTTTCCAATTTCATTCATATAAAACTTTTTTATTACTTCCCGTATATAAATATAAAACTTTTTAGTTAATAATCAACTTTTTACTCAATTAATTTAAATTATCTTTTTTACATTCATTTTCTAAAAATTTACTATATGTTTTAAATTTGAGATTTCTTTCTTCTATACATAGGTTGTATTCATTATCTCTTAATTCTAAAATTTTAATCTTTTCAACTTTTGGTCCAAAACTATAATTAATACTATCATTATCAAACTTAGATAATGAATCTGGATATTTTTCAATACTTAATTTTGTACAATATATTTTATCATCTATTTTTCTCTGTTTTAAATCATTTTCTCTATCTTTTATACATTTATTTGCCTTCTCCATTGCTTCTTGGCATTGTTTTAATTTTTTACCATCAGTAGCATATTTTACACATTCTTCTTCTATAGTTTTGGTTTTTGTTTGTTTAACGGTATCATTATACTGAAATATTTGCATCATATGTTCGTTATCAAGATTTAAATATTCTTTATTGTTTTGTCTTATACTTGCTATTTCTTTTCTACATTCAAAATAATCATTAGCATCAACTTTATTAGTTGAATTTTGTTCTAATAAAATACAATAATTATGTTCTTTTTCTTCTTGACCACTTTTTACTTTTGCTATAGCTAATTCTTTTTCTTTGTCTCTTCTGTTTTTGATAGCTCTTCTTAATCTCTTGAGATCTCTTTGATAAAGTAATCCGTAACCATAGTCTTGAGTTTCATCTGCAATTCTTTGATCCATTACTCTTAATCTGCATCTCCAATATATTTCTCTTGTGTCTTCATCTTCATACTGAACACCTTCTCTAATACATAAATTATTATCTTCTTCTTCCATTTTTTGTATGAATTCAGTTGGTAGTCTTGAACTGCAAGAGCACATTAAAAATAATACTGCAAAACTTAAATTAAATAACTTCCACATCGAAAAATAAAAAGTAGTTGTTGATATAAATACTATTTTATAATTACAAAAATATCAACAAAATAAATTGTTATGCATATATTAAAAAATCCAATATTAAATATAAAAACTGATGCTTCTACATTAGTTGTTGATTTAGCAACTGTGAAGAGTTTTTTAAAAGTTGATTTCAGTGATGACGATGAGTTGATTACTAAGATGATAAAAACCGCTAGTAGTTAATGTGAGACTTTTATTAATAAAACTTTAGTTGAAAAAACTTATGTTTATTCTCTATATGATTTAAAGGGATTGTCAGTTGTTTTACCTTATTACCCAATAAAATCAATTGTTGAAATAGATAGTATAGCTTTAGATGGTACTATTACAACAATAGCATCTTCTGATTATACTTTAGATGATGTTGGTGGAATATTAAATTTTACCAATAAACCAGAAAATTTTTATAGGCTTGATATAGAATATGAAGCTGGACTCACAACAGTTAATGATGAATTAATCCAAGCTTTATTGATGCATATAGCGAGAATGTATGAAGATAGAACTGGATACTCTTCAATACCAAATAATTCTTTAAATATTTATAAAAAATATAGACAAATAAGGTTGTAATATGACTGATAAAAAGTTTATTGACAGATTAAATAAAAGAATAGTGATACAAGAAAAATCGAATACTAGTGATGGTTTTGGTGGCTATGAGGAGTCTTGGAGTGATTTGAAAACATTATGGGCTGAAATTAAACCAATATCAAATTTTGATGATTTTGAAGCAAACCAAATAGGAGAAAGAATTAGTTATATAATAACGATAAGATATTATGATTCTTTAACTACACAACACAGGATAAAATATGGGGATAGAATTTTCAATATTATTGGTATTATAAATCCACTAGAAAACAATCAAACTATGCAAATAGAAGCTGAAGAAATATTGTAATTTCACCTCTTCTTTTTATTAATAAAATCTTTTATTGATTTTATGTAATCATCAATTTGTTTAAGGTTTGTAATTATATTTATATTATCTGGAGTTTTTCCTGTTATTTTTGTTAATAAAGTTAAAGGTATTGTTTTTTTGAGTGTTCCACTTAGTAATATAAAATTTGCATTAATATCAATATCTATACCATCTTTTAAGAAATTAAAATTTCCAAGGATTTTTCCATTTATAAAAGCTCTTGAAATGTCAATATTAAATGTTCCTTTTTGAGATATATACTGTAAAGTTCCCGCTAGTGATTCAAATAATGTTTGATTGTTTTGATTTAATAATGTTTCTTGTGGTTTAATATTATTTAATAATTTAGTGTCTACCTGTATATTGAATAAATCTGTATTTAATTGCGTCAATCCATATTTATTTACTTTTATATTACTACCAACTAATTGAGATTTTAATATATAGCTCTTATTAAATAAATTAACAGTTTGTCCTTCTGCATATAAAACAGCACTAAAGCCAATTAAACCCTCTATATTTGAAATATTAGTTAATGGCTCCAAAATATTTTTAATATTTGCAGTACAAGCATTTAATGTAAGATTTAATTTTTTACTAAATTGCATATTTAAAAAACCAGAAATATTACATTTTCCTCCAAAACCTTCTTCATTAAAAGTATTAATGTTTATAATACCATTTGATACTTTTGAATTAAAGTCAAAGTGATTTATAGATTGTTTTTTTAATGTAATATTATTGCCAGATAATACTATATTACCATAGAAATCATCCAAAGAAGGTAGTTTAAAAATTAAGTTTGAAAAGTTTATATCATTATCATAATTGAGATTATTTAATTCTAAATTAATATCTAAAACTGGATTTTTATTAACTATATTAAAATAAATTCTACCTTTTACTTTATTATTTATATTTATTTTTTCTAAACTTAATATACCTTGTCCTGTTCTTAATATTAAATTACATTTTGGTATTACAATATCTTTATAATTTAATGTATCTATATAAAAATTTGTATAAATATTAAGACCAAAACTATTAATAAATAATATTTTATTTTTTAGTGTATTATTTAACTGCTCTTCATTACTATCCTCTTTAATAAAATTATTTAGATTTAAATTGTTTGTTTTAGCGTTTATTGCTATAAAATTTATACCATTATTAAATTTTATTTCGACTTGATTTTGAAAGTTTATATTATCTAATTTAAATATTGAATTATTAACAAAAAGTCTATCATCTTTAACAATTAAATCACCATTGAAAGAAAATTCTTTGTTTTTTTCTTTATTTGGTATGTACTCTATATCTCTTAAAAAACCTAAAAATTCTTCAAAATTCTTTCCAGTTATACTTAATTTATCTTTTTTATTTTCTTCTGTTATGGTTAAATTTGTATTACCAGGTAATTCCGATTTAACATTTGTGAAATTTAATATTCTATTTGTTAAATAAGAAAAATTTATTTGAGAATTTAATAATTTGTTACCATTTAATAAAATTTCATTAATTTTTATATCAAAGAATATTGGATTAATAGTAAATTTTTTATCTAAAATTGTTTGATATTTTTCATTATTAATTTTATTTATTTCTCCTTTGCCGAAAATAATTATTTCTTCTCCATTTAATTGTTTTGAACCACTGAGGTTTTTTGTAATTAAATTATCAATATTAATATTACTTATATTAAAATTTATTTCATTTTTTTGATTTTCATTAAAATTAAACTTCATTAATCCATTAAAATTAATATTTTTGCCAACTACTTCAATGTCTGAAATTTCTAAAATATTATTCTGGAAAGAAAATGAAGAATTAAATTGCAAATTACTATTGTCTATAACTCTTTTATATAAAAAACTTTTTTGATTAAATAAAGTTCTGCTAAAAATTTGAAAATCATCTATATGAAATTTACTCGTTCCAGAAAATTGGTGTTTTGTAGTATCGCCATTTATATCAATATTTCCATTAAAAACTAATGATGATAATTTTAAATTTCCATCAAATATACCATTTTTATTTTTATTAAATTTTAAATCCACATTTAAATGTTGTTTATTTGATTTTATACTACCATTCACATTTATTTTATTTTTTAACAAAATAAAATCTAAATTTATATCAGAAAATTCTCTTTTTGAATAAATAAAATCAACCATTACATTATTTCTTTTTGATGTGAATATTACAGAATTATTTTTTGATAAATATTCTTCTAATATTTTATCTAAAGTTTGATTGTTCTCTTCTCGTGACAGTTCTGACAAATTAAAATCACTGTCTAATACTTCTATTTTATGAATTACAACTTTGCCAATTAATATATTTTTAATTGAAATATATAGCTTTGCTTGTTTGATATTAAAATTAAGTTTATAATTATTTTGTGATAAATTTTTTCCCACAATATTATTTATTAAAATATGAGGTAATGGAAAAATTTTTAATTTAGCTTTTTCATTAAATAATACTTCTGAATTATTTTGATCACTATTTCTTAAAATTATTTTAGAAATCTCGTTATTTAAATCATTTTTAACACTTTCTGCATTAACATTGATTATTATAATGATTATTCCCATTAAAAAAACTGATAATATTCCCACCAAAGAAAAAGTTAATATTTTGAAAGTGTAATCAGTTTTTACAAAATCAATTTTATCTTCCATATTTTCTTTAGGTAGAGTTTCTTTATTTTGTTCCATATTTACACCTACTATTTATCAATACTGTCATTGTTTTTCAAGCAATCAACTACTCTTATATCATACATAGGGTGTTCCATTGATGATGCACTAGGTGAAGATGAAAACATCCAACCGTAAAATATTTGTTTTTTATTACCATCAACAGATGTTTCAATGATTTTTAATAAAACCTTATTTTCAGATACTTGATCCGGAGATGATTTCCAGCAAACTAATGGTTTAATAGTTAATCTTTCAAAATCTATACTTTCACCAATTTTAACATTATATTTATAGCTTTTAGCTGTTATTTTATTTAAACCTTCTAAAACAACTACATTACCTTGATTTATACTTTTTATATCTTTTACTTTTAATGTTGGCTGTTGTATAATTTCTTGATTATCTAAATTTTCTACATTGTTAGAAATTGTTTCTTGTGCAAAGCAATTAAATGCAAAAAATATAACTAAAAAAATATTAATTATTTTCATTTTTATTCTCATTATTAAAAACAAATTTTCCAATTAAATCTTCCAAATCCATAGTTGATTCAGTAAACTCTGCTGTTTCTCCATCTTTTAAATTTTCTTCATCAGCACCTATTTTTATATTTACAAATTTATTACCAATTAAACCACTTGTTGATATTTTGAAAATACTATCTGTAGGAACCAATAAATCTTTTGGCAACTTTATTTTTACATTAGCCATGTAGTTGTCATTTAGATTTATGTCAAGAACACTTCCAATTTTTACACCAGATACTTTTACATCTGCTCCAATATTCAAACCTTCAATATTGTTAAATTGTGCATTCAATACATAACCGCTAGCCAATTTTTGTCTACCGTCAGATATTTTTGACGCCATAAGAGTAAAAATTACTGCAATTAGTAAAACCAAAGCACCAATTAAAGTTTCAAAAGTATTATTTTTCATGTTTAAATTAATTAATTAATATTATTCCTCAACCACAACATTTTTTTTAACTTTCTTGTTTGCTGTTTTTGAATTAAAATTAAATTTTGTTTGATTAGACGAGTTTTTTTTAACTCCTCTCTCATAGAATGCATTTATTTTTGCTGTTTCAATTATATGTTTATTTATTGATAAATTTATCATAGCAGAGGTTGGTTTTTTTGGTAATTTTAATTTCTCAACATCAAGAGCATAAATGGTTATAACATAGTTATGTTTTTCTCCTTTTGGCGTACAAACACCACCGAAACCTGACATTCCATAATCATTAGTTCCTTCAGTACTTCCCTTTGGCATTAACTTTTTATTATTGTTTGCACCAACTTCAATTTTATTAATATTTGCTGGAATATTATAAATTACCCAATGCCACCACCCACTTTTAGTGTTTGCATCTGGATCGAACATTGTTATAGCAAAGCTTTTTGTATTAACTGGAGCATTTTTCCAAACTAATTTTGGTGATATATTTTGACCTTTACAGCCATATTTGTTAAAAACTTGTTCTTCTCTAATTTTTTGACCTTCATATATATCTGGACTGTATAAACTAAAAGTTTTATCAATTATATCTTGCGGAGTTCTTTGCTTAAAAGCTTTATCTATTTCAGTTTTTGCATTTAAAGGTGATATTAATAAGATATATAATATCAAACACAAAATTTTTTTCATAACAAATACATTGTACTATCTTGATTAAATGATATTTTAAAAAGTTATTTTGTCAATATAAATTAGATTAATATATATAATTACTAAATATAAAAATAATTTTATTTATTTAAAATAGACCTGTTGCCTTTTTATTAACAAGTAATAATGTACATTTGCATTAAATAATTTTTTTTTATAATGAAATTAATTGAAAAAATAAAAGTTGAACCATTTAAATACTTAATTTTAGTTGGTACTGTATTATTGTTTTTTGTAATTACATTTAGGGAAGGTCTTTTAACTAAAGTTAAAATAGATGAAAAAATAAGCGATATAAACCAAAATGAATTACTTGTTTTTGTGCAAGATGGTTGTCCTCATTGTGCTCATGCTGAAGATTTTTTAAATAATAATAAATTTGATGGTGTAAAAGTAGTTTATCATAATTTAAATAATAAAACTTCGTTGGGGCTTTTATTTCAATATATAGCTAAATTGAGTATTCCACAAAAAGATTTGGGAACACCTCTTTTTATATTTAATGATGAATATATAATGGGTTTTAGTGAAGAAGAAAAAAATAGTTTAATAAATTTAATAACTAACAGAAAAAGTGAGGAAAAACATCAACTTAGTGAGGTTGATTTAGGATTTTTAGGAAAATATAATTTATTAAATACATCAATACCGATTTTAGCTGTAGTTATAGGATTAGCTGATGGTTTTAATCCATGTGCTATGTGGGTTTTAGTATATTTAATTTCAATTTGTGCAACTATAAATGATAAAAGAAAAATAATATTATTAGTAGGTAGTTTTGTACTTTCTTCAGGAATTTTGTATTTCTTATTTATGACTGCTTGGTTAAATGTATTTTTGTATATTGGTTATATTAGAATTTTAGCAGTAGCTATAGGTTCATTTGCAATGTATTTTGGAATGTTAAGCATATATGAATATATAAAATCTGGTGGTTTTATTCAATGTAAATTGCAAGATAATGAAACAAGAAAGGAATCAATGAATAAAATTCAAAAATTAGTTCGTGCTGAATTATCATTGGTATCTGTATTTGGTATAGTTTGTTTGGCATTTGTTGTAAATTCAATAGAATTTGCATGTTCTGCTGCATTACCTGCGACATTTACATTTGTTTTAACTCAAGCCGGATTGTCAACATTTGAATACTATTTTTATATTTTAGTTTATACAATATTTTTTATGCTTGATGATATGATTATTTTTGGACTTGCTGTCTTTGCAATAAACAAATATACAGGTACAAAATATGAAAAATATTCTACTTTGATTGGTGGTATAGTTATGCTAATTATAGGAATATTCATAACATTCTTTCCAAAAGCATTAAGTTAATTTTATATATGTTTCTCGCATAGATCTTTTAAAGGGCAGTTTTCACAGTCTGGCTTATTTGCTTTGCAAATATATCTGCCTAATAAAACTAACCAATGATTAACATATCTAATATATTCATTTGGAACAATTTTATATAATTTTTTTTCAGTATCTTCAACATTATTGGTTTTTACAAAACCTATTCTATTTGAAACTCTAAAAACATGAGTATCAACTGCAATTACCCTTGTATCAAAAACTATATTTAAAATAACATTTGCAGTTTTCCTACCAACACCTGGCAAGCTTTCTAAATCTTCTCGTATACTTGGAACTTTAGAATTAAATTTATCAACTAATATTTGCGATAGTTTAATAATATTTCTAGATTTATTATTGAAATAATTAATTGATTTTACATATTGTTTTAATTTGTCTTCACCTAGTTTTAACATTTCTTCAGGAGTTTTTGCGATTTTGAATAAATTTTCTGTAGCTTTATTTACACCTTTATCTGTAGCTTGTGCGGATAATAAAACAGCAATTAAAAGTGTATAATTATTGAAGTAATTTAATTCAATAATTGCATCTTTAGAATATTTTTTTTCTAAAGCTTCAAAAATTTTTAAAACTTTTTGCTTATTCATTAATATAATTGTTTTTCTATGTCTGTTTGATCTAATTTGTTATCTCCATTTGAGTCAAGACTGTAAAAACTGTCCATATCAGCATTTAATTTTTCTTCTGGAGTTATATTACCATTATTATCAGCATCAATTCTTTCCCAATATTCTCTTAGATATTCCAAATCCCATTTTTTCTTGTAATCTTTACATTCACAATTTCCTTCATTACAGCTTTTTGTACAAACGAATTCAAAAAATTCATTTTTTGAAATTAATTGATTTTTATTTTTATCCATTAATACAAATTCATTTTTTGAAAATTTATTTATATCTTTTTTATCTATTATACCATCTCTATTCATGTCTAGCTCATCAAAAACTTTTTTTACAAAAGCCTGTGGATCTTCATCTGCAAATGAAAATTGTATTAAAAAGAAACTACTAAGCATGTATATAAATATTTTTTTCATTTTTTATATTGCTATTTTAATTATTTAATTATTAAATATGAATATATTATAATTGTATAAATACTTTTTTAAAAAGCAATATTAATAATTATTGGAATTTTATGGAAAATGAGAAAGTTGATAATTTAAAAAAATATAATGTTAAAGATATAAAGCCTTTTCTTAGTGTTTTTATTACTTTGTTGATAATAATTATAGCATATTATTTTGTTTGGAAAAATATAGCAACAAAAGTGAAAGATACATTGGTAGAATCTTTTAAAGATTTTAAATATGAGAGTGTAACTGTATCTGGTTTTCCTTTTTCTAAAATAATTTTAGTTAAAAATATTAACTTTACGAATGGTACTTTGTTAACTACAGAAAATTATGTTTCTATAGGTCAGATAAAGGTTTCAAGTTTAATATTTGGTAGAAGTTTAGATATCAGTTTAAAAGATATAAAAACTATTAATGCTTCAGATAATTCAGTCTTCACTTTAAATTATAATGAAGAACCTAAAATTAATATCTCTTTTTATTCTGATGGAATGCTGAGATCATTTAATTATTCGGATATAGGTTATAGAGTTATTAATAATAATAATGAAACTTTATATACAGCTGATAAGAGTTTGGTTAATATTGAGTCTACAAAAAATGATAACACAGTTGATTATTCAATTGTTGGTGATTTAAAAAACATGCAAAATATTTCTGTTTTGAACAAAAAAGATCAAATTAGTAAAAAAGAAGAACCAGAAATTTATGCTATGAAATTTAATATTTCTTCTTCATTAACAATGAAAGATAAACAAATTAATAGCTCAATAATAAAAATAATAACAGCTAATTTAGTTGGAAATAAAGATACTAATGTATCCTTAACTGGAGAAATTATAAAATCGCCTGATGACCCTTATTCTTATGGACAAATAAGTTTAGCATTATCAAATTATCAAAAATGGTTGAGTACTTATAAAAATGAAATAATTGAGGCTCTTACAATTGAAAGTAAATCCAATAAAGATTTTAAAAAAGAGCAATTAAATGAATATGTAAATATGACAAACAAATTATTTATTGTTTTAGAAGATTTAATAGCTAAAAATCCTGAGACAAAAAATAATAATGGTATTATAGTTTTAGAAAGAAAGAAAAATTCACAAGATTACACTTTAAATGGTGATAGTTTATTCACTATTATCCAGACAATAATGAAGCAATGAAGTTAAAAGAATTATTTAAAAATTCTATAATTTTACTAAAAGATAGAAGTATTGAAACACCGAATTTAGATGTAAAAATACTTTTATCTTTTTTACTAAAATTAAATCCCAATGATTTAATAAATCATTTTGATGAAGAAATATCTTGTATTGAAATAGAAGAGTTTAATAAATTACTGAATAGAAGACTGAATAGAGAACCTATAGCCAATATAATTGGTGAAAAAAATTTCTGGGATTATGAATTTATAGTTAATGAAAATGTTTTAACGCCAAGACCAGATAGTGAAACATTAATAGAAGCTATAATAAAAAATTTTCCAGATACAAATAAAAATCTAAAAATATTAGATTTAGGAACTGGTAGTGGTTGTTTGATTTTAACCATTCTAAAAATATATAAAAATTCTTTTGGTACTGCAATTGATATTAGTGAAAAAGCTTTAGATATTGCTAAACGAAATGCGAAAAAATTAAATATAACAAATATCCAATTCTTTAGAAACAATTGGAATGATAATAAAAATGATAAGTTTGATTTAATAATATCAAATCCGCCATATATTCCAAAAGATGAAATAAAAGAATTAGAGCCGGAGGTTAATATTTTTAATCCAATTTTAGCTTTAGATGGTGGTGATGATGGACTTGAATGCTATAGATTTTTAGCCAAGAATTTAAACAAGAATTGTAACCAATATACCAAAATTTTCTTAGAAATAGGTAAAGGGCAAGAAAAAGATATTCAAGAAATATTTGAAAATGAAAAGTTTATTTTAAATAATTCTTATAAAGATATAAATCAAATTATAAGAGTTTTAGAATTTTGTATTTTAAAAATATAAAGAATATTAGACCTCCTGCAAATATAATCAAACAACTTTCTCTTAACCACCAACTAAACCTAACTTTTGCCTTAATCACCCTTCGTCGCTCTAAAATTTTATTGTCTCACCGTATTAAGTTATACGCTATCGCAATAAAATTTTAAATCTCCTTGTATATTTTTGCAAAAGCGGTTTATTTA
>DATIQT010000101.1:0-4848 GCA_035470525.1 Rickettsiales bacterium | reverse complement strand
TATACTTATATCTCTTAGAACAACTTTAGAAAATGAGCAAAAAGCAACTATTGCCTTTATGGAAAGATTTAAAAATATTGATGACGTGCTTTCAAGCAATATTGAAGAAATATCACAAAATATTAAATGCGCAGGTATGCCACAAAATAAAGCAAAGTCAATATTAGAAGCAAGTAAGTTTATCAAAAGTAATTTCGATAACAATTGGGATTTTATCAAAAAAATGGATTTAGCTAAGGCTAGAGAATATATATTAAAAATATCAGGTGTTGGAGAAAAATCTGCTGATTGTATCTTGGAACTTGGATTAGATTTACCATCAATGGTTATTGATGTAAACATGCTTAGAATTGTTTCAAGAATTTTCAATATGGAATGGGCAGAAAATCCTGATTTATCTAATAAAAAACAATTAACCAAATGCAAAGAATTATTAGAAAACAATTTATCAAAAGACGGATTTTTATTTCAAATTATTCATACTTTGCTTTTAGTACATGGAAAGTATATATGTAAATCTATGCCAAAATGCAACGAATGTAAAATTAAAAAATACTGCTCGTTTAAAAATCAACAAGGATAGAAAATGGAACACTCCAAAAAAATAGTAATTATAGGCTCTCTTTGTTATATAAGAAATAAATTTGTTAGTGATTTAGAAAATATAGGAGAATCTGAAAAATTTGATTATCAAGATATAGGTGGTATAGCTATAACAATTGCTCATAATATAAGATTATACAATAGAAAAATTCCAATTGAAATAGTTGGAAGTGATGGAGGAGAAATATTGGATAAACTTCATAGTATGAATGTTGGAACTCAATATGTCGTTAAAAGTTCTTCTTCAAAAACAGCTTATGGTATTGTTTACACGGATACAAAAGGTAATCAAAAATGGGATTTTAGAGATACAATAACTCCTGAACTTGTGGGTTTAGATTTATCATCAATAGCATTAAAAGAAAAAAATGTTCTTTTTGTTAATACACCAATGTTAAGAGAGCCATTTTTATATTTTCAGCAACATTTAATAAAATTAGGTGCTGATTATATGTATGATCCAGGCATGTCTTTATCTTTTATAGATGATGAAAATTTGAGAAGTGGAGTAATAGGTTCTAAATTTCTAATTTCTAACAAAGAAGAAATACAGCAAATCATTAATAGACTGCATATTGATAAACAATTTATTTTAGATCATGATGTTAGAATTATTCAAACTTTAGGTTCAGATGGAGTTTCTTATACAAGAAATGCTGGACTTAATATAGCTAATGGTGATTATGTAATGTTTTTGGATTCTGATGATACTTGTTCGCAATTTATATGTGAAAAAATGTATGAAGAAATTTCTTCAAAAAAATTAGATTTAGTTGTTTGTAAAGCTAATGTTGTTTTAGATGAAGAATTAAATGTTGGTAATAGGGATTTATATTCATCAAGAAATTTTGCAACAAATAGCTCTCATATGATTTGGAATAAAATTTTTAAAAGGGAATTAATAGAAAAATACAATATAAGATTTCCTGAAAGTATTAGAGGCGGGGAGGATGTATTCTTTACTATTTGTTATAATAATATTTCTAATAATGGTATCGGATTACTAGATGAAAAATTATATAATTATTTGATTAGAAATGGTTCTTTAATGTCTGCAACAAAAGAAAAAGATAATGAAAAAATGTTTGATTGTTTTAAAGTTTGTGAACTATTATATAACTTTTTCAAAAGAAATAATATGTTAGAAAAAGTATACCCGATATACTTTGGAAATATTAGATTTGCAACTACACAGTTTACTGAAAAAAATTATGATAGATTAGCAAAAGTTATTTTTGATTGTACAAAATCAAAACCATAAATAAAAATTGATGAAAATAGTTTTTTTGTTAAAGATAAGGAATATAAAACAAATCCATTAATTTTTGACAAAATTAAAACTTTATATAAAGGTAAAGAGAAAAATATGGAGATTTTAAAATGACGAAAATAATGCATACAGATATAGTAAATTTTGAAGTGGCTTCTGAACTTTTAAATGGTTTATTAAATTTTTTGAGAGATAAAAACAATAATAAATATAATAAGGTTAAAAAAATCTATTCAGATCTAAATATAGATAATATTGAGAACACTGAAAATGTTTTAAAAATTTATTCACCAATTATGAAAAAGATTAAAGATGGCACAATAAATGTGGAGGATTTATGATGGAAAAAAATCTTAAAAATGAATTAAACAAATCAGAATTATATGCTAGTTATAAGGATAATACAGATGTTTTTTTAACAAATGAGCAGATATATAAAATATTTGAAAAATTTTGGGAAGAAAATTGTTCTAAGTTAAAATCAGAAGATAACCCAAAATTATTTATTATTGCTGCACAACCAGGATCTGGTAAAACTGGTTTGGTTTCAAGAATTGAAAGTCAACATAAAATTCCAATTTTAACTGGTGATAATTATAGAATCTATCACCCAAATTATAAAATGTTTTTTGATACTCAAAATTTTTCAAAATTTACACATCCATTAAATTTAACAATGTGCAGATTGTCAATAGCTAGATGTTTAGATAGACATATTAGTTTTATAATGGAAAATCCGCTAAAAAATCCACTTCAAAATGCTGAATATATAGTAAATGGTAATAATCTTGAATTTAAAGTAAATTTTTATATTATGGCAGTTAAAAAAAATGACAGTTTTTTAGGGACATATTACAGACTTGCCAAATTTATTGAAGTTGGAACTGGAGCAAGAGAAACAACACATAAAACACATGATGAATGTTATGATGGTATTTCAAAGTCTTTAGAATTAAAAGAATCTATTTCAAAACTTAATTCTCTTAAATTATTTAATCGAAATTTAGAACCAATTTTTGAAGCTAATATATCGTCTTCAAATGTAAATACTATATGTTTAGAGGCAAAAAAATCTCTTATAGCGGAAAGGAATAGACCATATACAAAAGAAGAGGTTGAAGAATTGGAAAAACAGAAAAATTTTGTTTTGGACTATATAGATAAAGGATTAATAACTGTTATTTCTAAAGATGATTTTTTGAAAGAATATGAAAGTAGAAAAGAAAAAAAGTCAAATGATAAGTTGTATTAACTCATTAAATTTTAAGTAATTTAAAAAAAATTCTGTATAATTATAATTTAATTTTTGACAAAATAAAAGTTTTAATTCAAAATTACAGCATCTTAAAAAATAAACAACAAAATATGGTACAAGAAACAAAACCTTTAATTTCAATTATAGTTCCAGTTTATAATGTTTCTCCATACCTCATTAAAGCTATAAACTCTTTAAGAGTTCAAACTATGCAAAATATTGAAATTATTTGTGTTGATGACTGCAGTACAGATAATAGTTTAGAAATTTTAAGAAAATTTATAGGTATAGATCCAAGAATAAAATTACTAGCACATGAAAAAAATTACGGTGTTTCTTGTGCTAGAAATACAGCTCTGAAAATTGCAAAAGCTGATTATATAATGTTTTTAGATCCTGATGATTATGCTAGTCCTAATTTTTGTGAAACAATGTATAAAGCCATAAATGAAACTGATTATGACTTAGCAGTTTGTAATGTAAATATAGAAGTTTCACCAAGTATGAATGGTAAAAATAGAGGTTATACAAATGATAGGGATTATGCTAATGCAAAAACTTCATGGGTTTGGAATAAAATTTGGAAAAAAAGTTTAATGGATAAATATGAAGTTAAATTTCCAGAAGGTATTTTAGGCGAAGATGCTTGTTTTAAGAATTGCTATTATATAATTTCAAATCAGAAAGTTAATATTGTAAATGAAAAATTATATACATATTTAATAAGAGCAGATTCTCTTATGAATGCTTTTGATACATTAGATAATCCAGTTGCTTTTGATTGTTTTGCAGTCGCTGAAAATACTTATAATTTTTATAAAAAACATAATAAACTAAATGATGTTTATCAACATTATTTTAAAAGTTTAGGCATAGCTTTTAAATTTTTGACTGAAAAAAATTATGATAAAATTGCAGAAGTTATGAATAAGTCTTTAGAAACAAAACCAGAGTTTAAAGTTCGTAATTTGGGACTTGAGGTTAATGATATGAAGTGCGAAGTACCAAAGGGAATTATGGAAAGACTTTTAAATTTAAGAAAAAATTCTAAGGTTAATTATCTTTAATATATAATCCGTGCAACACAACCGAGGTATGATTAATCTCTTAAGTAATGTAGAAACAATCTATGGTCTATTCCAAAAGGGATTGGTAACAATTACGAAAGATAAATTGGCTGTTGTATGTGTTACTGATTTAATTTCTTTTATGTTAAGTCAAGAATTCAATAAAGATTCTATAGAAGATCTTTTGAATAAGGAAAATAGGCCAAATGGTATATGTAAGCAGTTTGGTAATTTGAATGTGTGTTTGTGTTGTTTGTGATTGTGTGAGAAAGTAAGAGAATGTCACTGCGGTGTTAGGTTTCAAACACTCTGTTACTGCGGTGGTGGTGGTTGTAATTGCAATTGTGGAAGACCAAAGATTTCAGATTTATTGGAACAAGAGAAATTAGGAAAAACTTTTAAAGAAATTTATGCTAAAAGATCTACTTCTTTTGTGGATTTAGTTTCTTCAAAGGGTAATTCTTCAGGAGAAAGAACAAGATAATATCTTTTGCAATATAAAATATATGTTCTATTTTGTATTGCTAGTTCATAATTATATTTAAACAATGTATTTAAAATTTTATATTTCATGGCGAGAAGAACGAAAAAGATTAATTGGACTTTTTAGAGGATTTGATCCTTTAGGTATAGATTCAAGAGCTAAACAATGT
>DATIQT010000100.1:0-24285 GCA_035470525.1 Rickettsiales bacterium | reverse complement strand
AAATTTTAAATCTCCTTGTATATTTTTGCAAAAGCGGTTTATTTAGTGGTTAAGTGAAAGTTGTTTGACTATACTTTGAAATTCCGAGGGTGTTGCTTGTTTTCGCACTTCACTTCGTTCAGTGGAAAGACTACACCTTCCCCGCGAGGAACGCACTACTGTCCCATTAAAATTTGCCCCCTCATGAATCATTCATAAATTTGAATTGGAGTTGATTAATATCTTTCTGATGTTTATATTTGCTGTTATCTTTTATTCTTAATTTTGTAAATAATCCACATCTTGCCATGGTTATTAAAGATTTTATTGTAATTTTTTTCGCTATTGATTTTACTGTTTCTGCTATTTTTAGTAAGACATATGCTATCATAGCTACACATATTTGAATTTTTACTGCATTTTCTGATTTTCCTAAAAACTTTTTTATTTTGAGATTTTGCTTAATCCATTTGAATAATAATTCTATTTGCCTTCTGTCTTTATATAGTTTAGCTATTTCTTCTGGTGTTCTATTAAAGTCATTTGTAAATAGATTTAAATTAGTTTCATGTCTTTCATTATCTCTTTTAACAATAACCATTCTTAATTTATTTTTATAGTTTGCTTTAAATTTACTTTTTTTACCTGCTGTTATAATACTATCTTCTATGATGTCACCAGATTTTAAATCTTTTTCTTTCTTTTGAGTTTTAAATATTGTTTTTATTTTTATATAATCAAAATGTCTAAAGTTTCTTGATACAAATAAAGCATTACTTTCTGTTATTTTATTCCACCATTCTGAACTAATATAACCTCTATCAAATACATATGTACAATTAGGTTCTATTTCAATTTCTTTAGCTTCACTTAAATCAGAACTATTAGCACCCTTAATAGTAAAATATGTTGGTATTTTATCATTAAGACTAAATACTGTATGAACTTTTAATCCAGTAATTCTTATATTACTCTCACACCAATCTTCATCTAATCTTATTGGTGTAGAATCAATTAATTTAATTACTTCTTTAACTTCTATCATTTCATTTTGTTTAAGATTATCAATAAGATAAAGAAATAAATCTCTAAATATTCTCCAATCTCTTTTATTATTAGCATGTGATAAAGTTGATCTGTGAATATCATTTCTAACTCCAAGATGATATTGTTCTGAAGAATGATAATTTATAGCTGTTTCTATTTGCCTAAGAGAAGAACAGCTAGTTAGCTGTCCAAATAAAATTGAAATAAAGTGTTCCCAAGTATTCATACTTTTACAGTAATAATCACCATTATATTTATCTTTTATCTTATTAAAAATGTATCTATTGACAGGAGTAATTAACTTTCCTATTATATTTTTGCTGAAGTTATTTTTTGACATAATTTTTACTGAAATTTGAGTCTCTAAAATATCTTTTAGCAAGTTGAATCAATATAATCAAATATTGATTCAATTTTTTTTGAATTTTAATGGGACAGTAGTGCGCGTTCCTCGCGGGGAAGGTGCAGTCTTTCCACTGAACGAAGTGAAGTGCGAAAACAAGCAACACCCTTGGAATTTCGAAGTATTTAACAACGAAATGTATAAGTATACTATTTCTATTAAATACTTTGAAATATCCTTGTCTTTTTGTAGAAATTATTTTTTGAGGAAAAATTTTATTTGCAGGAGGTCTATTGATTATTATTAAAATATCTGTACATTTTACCTATGCCGTTATGGCTCAGTGGTAGAGCACTTCCTTGGTAAGGAAGGGGTCGTGAGTCCAATTCTCACTAACGGCACCATTGAATCTTTTTATTATAATTATTAGGTTAATTTGAAATAAAAGGTAAAAAAATTGTATTTTAAGATTAACGAAATTGCTTGTTATTATTCTTTTCTGTTGACACTTTAATAAAATTGTTTAAATTATGAATTAATTATTATTAATTTATAATTGAAAATGGATATTATATTTAGTGTGGCAAAAGATAGTATGGAAAGAACAATCCAAGCTTTAAAAAAAGACTTAAATAGTGTAACAACTGGAAGAGCAAACCCTAATTTATTGGATACAATTAGAGTTGAAGCCTATGGAAATTTTGTTCCTTTGAATCAAATATCTAATGTATCAGTTCCTGATGCTTCTACTATTTCTATCCAGCCTTGGGATAAAGCTATGGTTAATGCTGTTGAAAGAGCTATTACTAATGCTAATTTGGGTTTTACACCGAAAGTAGATGGTATGATTATAAGAATTAATGTGCCAAAATTGACAGAAGAGAGAAGAAAAGAATTTGTAAAACTTGTTAAAAAATATGGTGAAGATAAGAAAATTTCTATAAGAAATGATAGAAGAGATGCTTTAGATAATGCGAAAAAGAAAAAAGATGGTGTTTCTGAAGATGATATTAAAAGATTTGAAAACAAAGTTCAAACTTTGACCGATGATTATATTAAAAAAATTGATGAAATGATTTTAGTAAAAGAAAATGAGATTATGAAGGTATAGAGTGGTATGCAAGACGGAGTGAATAGATTAAATCATTTAGCTATTATTATGGATGGTAATAGAAGATGGGCAGAACAAATGACAAAGACTGTTAGAGAAGGACATGAGGAAGGAGCAAAAAGACTAAGTGATGTTGTTGATTGGTGTATAGAATTAGGTATAAAATGTTTGACACTTTTTGCTTTTTCAACTGAGAATTGGAAAAGAGAAAAGTCTGAAATAGATAATATTATGTCTTTATTAAGACGATATTTAAAGTCTAAAAGAGATGATTTTTTAGAAAAAGGTGTAAAAATTAAGTGGATTGGCGTTGAAGATGGAGTTGATAGAGATATTATAGAAGATATTAGAAAGTTAGAATTAGAAACTAAAGATAAGACTGTTTTACAAGTGAATGTTGCGTTTAATTATGGAGGTAGAAGAGAAATTTTAGATGCTACAAAAAGACTATGCAAACAAGTAAAAAATGGTATTATTAATATTGATGATATTGATGAAATGACATTTAGGAATAATCTGTATTATGGTAATATTGTAGATCCAGATTTAATAATTAGAACGGGTGGCACTAATAGAGTAAGTAATTTTTTGTTATGGGAAATGGCTTATTCTGAGTTTTTTTTTGCTGATAGATTTTGGCCAGCATTTGACAAAGATCTGTTAAGTGAAATTATTAATAATTTTGAAAAGAGGGAAAGAAGATATGGTGGAACAACTAAAAAACAAGATTAAGATTAAGAATGTGAAAGAGGCTCAAGGTGTTTTTGAGGAGGTTGGAGAAAAAATTAAAGATATTGAAGGAGAAACTAAGAAATTTTCTGAGAAAGTTTTAGATTTTATACCTGAATATCTTAGAAAAAGGATTATACCTTCTATTATTTTATCTGTATTAGCAATAATTGTACTTTATAGCTCTGCAGTGATATTTAATTTATTTTTATTGACTGTTGCGGTTTTGATGGCTTTTGAATGGATTTCAATTGCAAAATCAGAAGATGATGAAACTAATAGATGGAGATTTTTAGGCCTTGGTTATATTTTATTACCGACTTTTTCTTTAATGTATCTTAGAGGAATACCTAATGGTACTGATATAATACTATGGTTATTTTTGGTTGTTTGGGGAACAGATACTGCAGCTATGTTTGTTGGAAAAACTTTCGGTGGACCAAAACTAGCACCAACTATAAGTCCCAAGAAAACATGGTCGGGTTTAGCTGGTGGTGTTGTAATAAGTATGTTTATTGGATTATTATGTTCTGTATTATTTAAAGAGGGAGCTTTATTTTTTATTATTCTTAGTGCGTTTTTAGCTGTTTTAGAACAAGTTAGTGATTTATTAGAATCTAAATTTAAAAGACATTTTAATGTGAAAGATAGTGGAAATTTAATACCTGGACATGGTGGAATTATGGATAGACTTGATGGTTTTACATTAACAGCTCCTATTATAGGATTGTTGGTTTTATTTTCTAATTCAATTTTTTAATGAAAATTATAAATTTTTGTAGCTTTTTTTAAAATATAAAATATTGTTGTTAAGAGGATAAAATGTTTATATGAAAAAAGTCATTATCATAAATTTAGGAAGTAAAGGGGTTATTTTATCCCTAAAGAGTGGTAATGTTATTTCGGATCAAGCATTTTTTGAAGGATTAAATCAAGATACTATAGAAAATATTAATAAGTTTTTTTTCAAATATAAAAAATATGATTCATATATTGTGCTTGATACGGTTGCACAAAATTATAATTATAAAATTTTTCCAGATTTAAATTATTTTGATTTAAATAGAATTGCTGGTAGGCGATTTGAAAATGAAATACCGAAAAGTGATTTAAAATATAAAAAATTTTTATACAAAAATCGTGTAGATCAAAAAAGTGTTTTTTTATTTGTTTCTGCAAGTATAGATTCCCCATTGAAAGAATGGATTGAATATTTTGAAACATTAGAAAACAATTTGCTCGGAATTTATTTAATGCCATTAGAAATTGTTGAAGCTACTAAAAAATTGATGTTATCTGTTGGTGCTAAAGAGTTTATAAAAGAGAAAAATAAATGGATTCTAATAACTTTTAATAATAAAGTTAGTGATTTAAGACAGGTTGTTATTTATAACAATAATTTGGCTTTTACCAGATTAATTTCCGTTGAAGTTAGTAACAATGAAACAAATCATGGCGATTTATCTGAACATATAAAAAATGATATAATTAGAACTAGTGAATATATTAGAAGATTTGATAGTAATTTTACATTTGATAATTTGGCTATTATAACTTCTATACCAGATGAAGAAAAAGTAAGAGTAAAAGATTTAAAAGTTGAAGATGCAAAGGTTTTTAGTTTTTCACCTTATGAGATTGCAAAAGCTTTAAAAATAGAAAAGGGATTTGATAGAGATGAGATTTTTACAGATCAAATTCTTGGTTTTTTTATAATGAATAATAAAAATAGAGTTAGGCTTGGTAATAAGATAATTAATACTATTTTCAATTTAACTATTTTTTCTTATATTTTTAAAAAATTTATTTGGTTGTTCTTTTTAATTTGTATTATTACTGGTATTATTGTTGGTATTATGGATTTTAAATATAATACTATTATTTCTTCTTTAACAAAACAATTAATTGATAATAAAGAAATATTACAAAATAAATCTAAACAAGAATTTGGTATGGAAACAAAGGATGTTGATAAAATTATAGATATAGGTTCTGTAAAAGATGTTATAGATACTAATTTTAAGAATCCTAAAAAAAGTTTTGAAAAATTTTATTTAGCTGAAGATGATGCTGGTTTGGTTTATGAATTAAAATGGGTAATGAATAATTTTGAGTATGAAAATATTTCTAATAAA
Source organism: Rickettsiales bacterium (assembly GCA_035470525.1). Classification (GTDB taxonomy): domain Bacteria; phylum Pseudomonadota; class Alphaproteobacteria; order Rickettsiales; family UBA1997; genus CALXSC01. The sequence goes on along the minus strand of DATIQT010000100.1, from coordinate 18,941 downwards.
ATGAATATTAAAATAACATATAATATGAGTTTGTTAAATTCTGAAGGTGATGTTAATAAATTGCTTTTAAAATATAAAGAATTAAATGCTAGATTAAAAAATATTTATAAATCAGATTTAATTTTTATTGATATTATGCCAACTAATATGGATTTTAATAAGAATTATTTTACTTATCCAATTAAAATAGAGGTTATAGAAAAGAATTAATGCATATAGAAGAAAAAAAACAAATAGAAATTGCTAAGAAAAAAGATAATAGAAAAGTAAAAAAATTATTCTATTCAATTATTTTTTATTCTTCTATTTTAATAATTTGTTTAATTTTATTTTTAGGAATAGTGCTTTTTTATTCTCAAAGAAAAGAATTTTTGCAACAGAGAATTACCATTTTAAAAAAACAAAATTCAAATATTTCTCTACAAATTAATAATATTATAAATAAATCTATAGCAGCTAAAAATTATATAAAAATATGGAACGAACAATTTTCTAAAGAACAAAAAGAATTAAAAGGGATTGATACTTCTGTTGCTTATGGAAAAATTATGCAAATTGCTAAAGATAGTAAATTGATTGAAGTTTCAATGAACTTTTCACCATTAATATTAACTGGTGGAATTTTTGAAAAACAGAATATTAAAGTTTTTACTACGTTTGTTACAATAAAATTTAATTCAATTACTGATATTGATGTTTTAAATTTTTTAGATAATTTAAAGAAGGATCTAAATTATTTTATTATTATTCAAGAAATTAATTTAAAAAGAACAAATAGAATAAATGATGATTTTATAAAAACACTTAATAACGGTAATATAGTTACTGCTGTTGAAGGCGAAATTAAAATTAGATTATATGGTTTAGAAGCAAAGTAATATTTATGATAAAAAAATTGTTATTTATAGGTTTTATTATTTTTTTGACAAATAATTCATTTGCAGATAATGTTTTAGTTGAACAACCAAAATCAGTTAGTACTAATACAAAAATATCTAATGATTATTATAAAAATTATAATTCTATAATGTTTTCAATAGATGATATTAATAAAATATTAAAAACTTTTCCAAGATTAAAATATTTAAGTGAATTTAAGGATTCAACTGGTATCCTCCAGCCGGAGTTAATGCAGGAATTAGAAGCAAAACAGAAAAGTCTTTTTAATTTTGGAAGTGGAAATATTTATATTTATTTAAATTCAATAATGTATGGTTCAAAAAATAATTGGTCTATTTGGATTAATGGAAACAAAATAACTAATCTAAATAATAATAGTGATGAAATTAAGGTATTAGAAGTATTTCCTTCTTTAGTTAAATTAGCTTGGACTTTTGATATAAATCAATGGGAAGTTATTAATCCAAACAAAATAATACCAGAATCTAATTATTCAGTAAAAGATGATAAAATAACTCTTATATTTTCTTTAAGTCCAAACCAATCATTTTTACCTATAACAAATCAAATTATAGAGGGTAAAATTAAAGAAACACAAATTATTGAAGAAAAACTAGTTGAAACTAAAAAACCAATGGAAAAGTCTTCAAATGGATTTGATAATTTATTCTTTTAATTTACTTTTTAAAAAGTTTTATATAATAATTTTAGTATATTTAATTTGTACATTTTCTATGTTTATAGATATTTTTCTTCAAATATTCCCTTTAAAAACTTATTTTAGGAGACTTAATGATAAAATTTAAAGACATAAAACACAATTTTTTTACAATTTATTATAAATATTGGATAATATTTTTTATTATTTTGATTATTTGTTTTATAAATATATATAGGAATTATAATTTCAAAACAGATAAAATACCAAACAATATAGAAAATGCTGTTTATGTTGGTAGTGGTGTCGCTATAAATAATCATAATGTAGTTATAAATAAAAGTTTACTAGATAATATTTGTATCGGTAAACATAGTAATATTATGGGAAAAATATTTATAATAAATAAACAAAATACTTTTCAAGCTATATTAGTTAAAAGTAATTCTATTTTAGATATTGCAGTATTAGGAACAAAGAGAAATGAAGATAGATTAAGTTCATATGCTTTATTAAATATTAATAACTTTGATTATAAAATTGATAAAACTGTTATTATTCCAAGAACATTAAATAAAGGTGGATATTTTGATTTTAAACAAGGAAAAATTTTAGATTCTATTAATTCAAATTTTTTTATTTCTGTAAATAATACAGCCAAAAAAAATGCATTATTAGGTATGCCAGTTTTCAATGAAAATTATATTTTATTAGGTATTATTAAAAATATTGGTAATGATTTTTCTAATAAAATTAATGAAAATAATCTTTTAAAAAAATCAAATATACAAAAAATTTATTTTGTTAATGGTGTTGAACCTTTAAAAAATTTTTTTGATAATATAAAAATACCATATTCCATAATAGATGGTAATTTTAATTTTGGTAATAAAAAATATAATATAAAAGATTCAATAGTTGATGTAATATGTATAAAAACTTATTAAACGCTTTTATCAAAATTTATATAAACAATGCTTATTTTTGAAATCTAACTTCATAATAAACCTAATATTTTAAAAACTAATGTTTGTCCAAAAGCTAGTATTAACCAAGCAATAAAAATTCCTACAAAGCCAGTAGCAAAGCCTAATATTATGATAAGCCCATCTTTATTTAATAATCCGAATGAAATCATAATTATTGCTAATCCTGGTATAGAGTTGGCAAATATTATTGGAGTTAAAGATACTACTGCTAATACAAACAAAATAAGTCCTATAATTTTCTCAGCAATATCAGAATTCATAAACGTTAGTCTTCTTCTAGTAAATTTTTCTAATTTCGATAAATATAAAGATGATTTTCCAACAATTAGTGCTAATGTTGTTCTTTTTATACTTTTTTCTGTTATAAATTTTGGTAACCAAACTTCCTTTAAACCAATAATCATTTGAATAGAAAAGAATATTATAATTAAAGAACTAATTGTAGCTATTGGAGGTGGCGTTGGAACCACAATTATAATACTAAATATTAAATTTAATAATGCAAAACCACCACTATCAACTGATTTTAACAAGACACCGATTTTTATATTATCTTCTATATGTTTATCATAGATTCTATTTAAAATATTCGAAGCACTTTCTAATTTAGTATCTTGAGTATTATCTTGGTTTTTGTTATTTTCTTGCATAATTTAAACTTCGATTAAATGTAATAGAAATGGCTGGGCTGGAGGGATTCGAACCATCGTATGACTGGATCAAAACCAGTTGCCTTACCACTTGGCGACAGCCCAATATAAATTTCTGCTTGGTATAATTACATTTTATAAAATATAAGTCAATAAAAATATTACCAGAAATAGGCAATTATCTTTTATAGTCAAACAACTTTCACTTAACCACTAAATAAACCGCTTTTGCAAAAATATACGAGGAGATTTAAAATTTTATTGCGATAGCGTATAACTTAATACGGTGAGACAATAAAATTTTAAAGCGACGAAGGGTGATTAAAGCAAAAGTTAGGTTTAGTTGGTGGTTAAGTGAAAGTTGTTTGACTATATATTATTAGACCTATTGCATAAATAATTTACGATTTTTCAACAATTATGATTGTTTTATATAATAAATTTAATAATATTTTTCCACAAAATTCCTTCGGGAAAGTGCACTACCGTTCCATTAAAATTTATTTATTTCAAATTAAAATGGATTATGTATCAAAATTTTCCAAATCGTTTCACTCATCAAGAAAATTTAAGCACGGAATGGTAATTAAAGTCTCGGAGTGTATTATGGTATTAATATTATCTATATTCTTATGAATTATATTATTGATTTTTTATTTTTTATATATAAACTTCAGTAAGTTTGCTTTGCAAAGCGGGTATGGCGGAATTGGTAGACGCGATAGACTTAGGATCTATTACCGCAAGGTGTGGGGGTTCAAGTCCCTTTACCCGTACCATTTATATAAATGATAGGAAAAAAATGACCGAAGTTAAAAAAGTATTTGATAAAGAATTAGAAAAAAAATTCAATATAAAGATTAAATCATCTGAACTTGAAAAGGCTATTGATGAACAAAGTTTAGAACAACAAAAAAAATTAAAAGTTGACGGATTTAGAAAAGGAAAAGTACCTGTAGAATTTATAAAAAATAAATATTCTGCTTTATTATTATCAGAAAGTGCTGAGAAATTAGTTGAAGAAAATGTTTCTAAATTAATAAAAGAAAATAATTTAAATTTAATAAGTAGGCCAAAAATTGATATAAAAAATTTGGAACTTGGCAAAGATTTTGAGTTTGAAGTTAGTTTTGAATTATATCCAACTATACCAGAAATTAAGTACAATAAAATAAGCTTAAAGAAACAAAAAGTTCAAGTTTCTAAAAAAGATGTTGAGGAAGGAAAAAGTAAATTAGTAAAAAGTAAAGCTAATTGGAAAGAACAAGGTAAAGAATACAAAGCCACTTCTGGTGACAAAGTAAAAATAGACTTTTTAGGAAAAATCAAAGATGTTCCATTTGAAGGTGGAAAAGCTGAAGGATATGAATTAGAATTAGGAAGCAAAAGCTTCATAGACAATTTTGAAGACCAATTAATTGGAACAAAATCTGGCGATAAAATTGACGTCAAAGTTAAATTTCCTAAAGAATATCACAAAAAAGAATTAGCTGGAGAACCTGCAATATTTGAAGTTACGGTACACAGCATTAGCACACCTGAAGTACCAACATTAACTGATGAATTTTTAAAAGAAAATTTTAATATTGAAAATGTTGATAAATTAGAAGAAATGATCGAAAAAGAATTAACTTCTATGTATGAAAACGCAACAAAAAATAAATTAAAAAACGACATTTTTGAATGGATGAAAAAAAATATCAAAATAGAAATGCCAAAATCTATTCTTGAAGAAGAATTCAACAGACAATGGGAGCCTATTGAAAATGAATTAAAAAACAATCCTAACAAATTTAAAAACGAAAAAGAGAAAGAAAAAGAGAAAGAATCAATCATGCAAAATGCAGAAGATTCTATCAAATTAGGTTTAATTTTGTCTGAAATCGGAAAATCTAATGATATTAAAGTTGCAGATTCTGAAATTATAGAAGAATTGAAAAAAATAGCTTCTACCTACCCAGGTCAAGAACAAATGATTGTTGATTTTTATATGAAAAACAAAAATGCTTTAAACCAAATAACAGGAAATTTATTAGAAAAGAAAGTTATTGATTTTGTTATAGGCAAAATAAACTTAGAAGAAGAAATTTTGAGTGCTGAAGATTTTATAAAAAATCAGAAATAATTAAATAAGTACAATATTTCAACTCCCCTTTGTCCTTTGTACATTTGACTTCGTCGCACTATTTATCGTTCTATTAATAACATCTAACTGGTGTTCCTTGGTTAACTTTATGAAATTAATAATTATTAATACTTCCAAAGATATTAAAATGTTTTTTGATATAACTTGACTTTTTTGACAAAAAATGTCAGAATTTTATTTAATTATTAGTTAAAATATAAAAAAGGGAAATATGTTAATTAGTTTTAGTGTTGAAAATTTTAGATCTTTTGCTAAAAAGCAGACTTTATATATGACTACTGCTTCTAAATATTTTAGTAAATTAGAACAAAAAGAAAATAATTTTAAATCAAATGTAATTTTGACTAATAACGAAAAATATCCAGAATTATTAAAAACAGCTTGTATTTATGGAGCAAATGCGAGTGGAAAAACTAAGTTTATTGATGCTTTTTTTACATTCACAACTTTTTTTAAAAATAAATTAAAAGAGGTTGGAGAAATAAATGATTTTTATGAACCATTTGTATTTAATGATAAATATCTTAATGAACCGACACATTTTGAAATTAAATTTTTATTAGATAATAGTATATATGAATATTTATTATCTTTTAATAAAGAAAAAATTGTTGACGAAATTTTGATTAAAAATAACAAAACTGTTTATAATATTCAAAAAGAAGAATTTGATGAAGAATTTTTTAAAGATAGTTATAAAAATACTTTAAATAAAATCAAAAATAAAAATTATATAAATACATTTTTAAAAGAATTTGTAAATTCTGGTGATAGTAATATTTTAAATAATATTGAAAGTTATTTTAGAGAAAAACTTCATGCTGCTAATACAAAATTTTATTTTGTAAAAACTGCTGAGATGTTTAACAATAAAAATTATAGAGAAGACATTTTAAATTTTGTGAAAAAGAGTGATAGAACTATTAATGATATAAAAATTGAAGATGAAGAAATAAAAGATGGAAAAAAGGTCTTAATTAATGATGTTGTATTTAAAGATGGTAAAGCTTTTGAAAGAAGTATTAAAGGTGTTCACAAAAATAATACAATTCTTTCATGGAATTTAGAATCTTTAGGAACTAAAGCTATATTTGGAATATCTGGTGCTTTTATAGATGTTTTAAAAAATGGAGGAACAATATTTTTTGATGAATTAGACAGCAGTCTACACCCCGACTTATTAGTTTATTTAGTTCAACTTTTTCATAATGAAGAAATAAATATTGGAAATGGACAGTTAATTTTCACAGCTCATAATGATATTTTACTTGATAAAGTTTTTTATGAGAAAAAAATGAAGAAAGTTAATTTATTTAGACGAGATCAAATATATTTTACTCAAAAAAACGATGAAGAAGAAACTGAATTATATCCATTAACTTGTTTTAAAAATGTAAGAACAAGAGATACTGTAGTAAAATTATATAGAGATGGAGTATTTGGTGCTAGACCGATTCTTGAAGAACCATATTGGAGTTAAATATGACAAAAAGTTCGAAAGAAAATAATAATGTAAGAATATTAGTTTTATGTGAAGATTTAAAATCATTTAGAGATTATTTAAAACAATATTTAAAAAAGAATTTATAAAAAATATTGCCTAAATCAACTTCTACAAAATATATTTTGGGAAAAACAATTCCTTGTAGCGGTAATATTATTATAGAAATTCAAAAAGCTGATGGAACTGATGCAAAATCTATTTTGAAACAAGCTAAAGAAGAAACTAAGAAATATAATCAAATTTTTATAGAATTTGATTATGATGGTAATAAACAAAATGCAATAGACAAAAGAAAAGCATATAAAGAGGTTATGGAACAAACACTACCCGTAAAAATAAAAACGATGCATTTTTATTTATGCTTTGAAACTTGGTTATTATTACATTTTGGAAAAGAAGGTTATAGTTTTCAAAATAGTGATGACATAATAAAGGAAATTAACGAAAGATTAAAAAGTTTTCACAAACCAATTTATAAAAAAGGTGAACTTAAACAAGAAACCTTTGATTTTCTTTATGAAAAAATTAATATAGCAATTCAAATGGTAAAAAATATAAACAAAAATAATAAAAAAGAAGGTATAGGTCTTTTAGATTTTTTTGATTATATAAATATTATTGAAACAGACTTAAAAAATAAAAAAATAGAAGAAACTAGACAAATCTAATCTCTTCTAATTTAAGTAAAATTCAGATAATTTTACATTGCGCTATTTATCGTTCTACTAATAACATCTAACTGCTGTTCTTTAGTCAACTTAATGAAATTCACCGCATAACCAGAAACTCTAATTGTTAATTGAGGATATTTTTCTGGGTGTTGCATAGCATCTTCAAGTAATTCTCTTTTAAATACATTAACATTTAAATGTTGTCCACCTTTTGGTGTAAAGTATCCATCAAGTAATGAAACTAAATTATCAACTTGAGTATTTGACTCTTTTCCAAGAGCAGCAGGAGTAATTGCAAATGTATATGAAATTCCATCCCTTGAATATGCAAAAGGTAATTTTGCTACAGAACTCAAAGCTGCAACTGCACCACAAGTATCTCTTCCATTCATTGGGTTTGCCCCAGGTGCGAATGGAGTTCCTGCTCTTCTTCCACAAGGAGTGTTTCCCGTCTTCTTTCCGTAAACTACATTTGAAGTAATGGTTAATATTGATTGAGTTGCGATTGCATCTCTATAGGTCTCGTGTGAAGACATATAATTCATGAAATTTTTTACTAAGTCTGTAGCAAATTTATCTGCTTCATCGTTGTTGTTTCCGAAAGGTGTATATTCGCCTTCTCTTTCAAAATCAACGGCTAAGCCTTGTTCGTTTCTTTTGATTTTTACTTTACAATTTTTTATGGCATTTAATGAGTCGGCAACTATTGAAACACCTGCTATTCCAGAAGCTTCAAATCTTTCTACATTTGTGTCGTGTAAAGCCATTTCGTAAGCTTCGTAGGAATATTTGTCGTGCATGTAGTGAATAATTTTCAAAGCATTGCAGTAAGTTTTTGCTAACCATTTCATCATTTGATTGAATTTAACTATTACTTCGTCGTAATTTAAATATTCACTTGAAATAGGCTCAAAAATTGGAGAAACTTGTTCGCCTGTGATTTCGTCTTTTCCGCCGTTTATTGCGTAAAGTAAACATTTTACGAGGTTGGCTCTAGCTCCGAAGAATTGCATTTGTTTTCCAATTTTCATTGAAGAAACGCAGCAAGCTATACCGTAATCATCGCCGTAGAGTGGTCTCATTAAGTCATCGTTTTCATATTGGATTGCAGATGTGTCTATTGAAACTTTTGCGGTGAATTTTTTCCAGTTTTCTGGTAAATTTTCAGACCATAAAACTGTTAAGTTTGGTTCTGGTGCTGGACCTAAGTTGTAAAGTGTGTTTAAAAATCTAAATGAGGTTTTGCTGACTAAAGTTCTTCCATCGGTACCCATACCGCCTAAAACTTCTGTAACCCAAGTTGGATCGCCAGTGAATAATTCATTATATTCTGGAGTTCTTAAGAATCTGACAATTCTTAATTTAATAATCATTTGGTCTATTAATTCTTGGGCTTCTTCTTCAGTTAATTTTCCTTCTTTGATGTCTTTTTCAATGTAAATATCAAGGAAAGTTGAAGTTCTGCCAAGAGACATTGCTGCACCGTCTTGGTCTTTAACTGCACCTAAATATCCAAAATAAACCCATTGAACTGCTTCTTTTGCATTTTGTGCTGGTTGTGAAACATCAAACCCGTATTTAGAGCACATGTTTTTGAATGCTTTTAAAGCATTGATTTGTTCTGTTACTTCTTCTCTTTTTCTTATAATATCTTCATTGCATTCCTCACTGCCAAGGATTTTAAAATCGGTTTGTTTTTCTTGGATTAATCTGTCAATACCATATAAAGCAACTCTTCTGTAATCACCAATAATTCTACCTCTACCATATGCATCAGGTAAACCTGTAATTATGTGAGCGTGTCTGCAAGCTTTGATATCTTCGTCGTAAGCAGAGAAAACGCCGTCATTGTGAGTTTTTCTATATTTTGTGAAAACTTCTTTTGTAAATGGGTCAATTTCATAACCATAAGACTTTAAAGCTGTTTCAACCATTCTTAAGCCACCTTTTGGATATATACCTCTTTTTAATGGTTTGTCTGTTTGAAGACCAACGATTACTTCGTTGTCTTTATCAATATAGCCTGCTTCATAAGCATCAAGACTTTGAGGAAGTTTAGTTTCTGCATCGTAAACACCTTTCTCTATTTCAATTTTAAACATTTCTGAAAGTTTGTTCCAAATCTTTTTAGTTCTTTCTGTAGATGGTTTTAAAAATTTTTCATCTCCTGTATATGGAGTATAATTTTCTTGAATGAAATCTCTCACATCGATTTCGGACTTCCAATATTTACCTTTAAATTCTGTCATTTTATTATATTTAGTTAACAGTGTTTGTATAATACATTAAATTTAAAATGTAAATATCTCTTGAAAATATTATTTTAAGTGTTTAACTTATATTTAAGTTCAATTTGTAGTAAGTATTGAAAAATACAGAAAAAGTAGAAATTGAGGCTAAAAATTTGACTATATCTTATGATGATTTTGTGTTGTTAAAAGATATAAATTTTGAAATCAATAAGCACGATATTTTTATTATTATGGGTGCTAGTGGTTGCGGAAAAACTAGTTTGCTTAATGTTATGACTGGTTTAAAAAAACCAGATAATGGAAAAGTATTTATTAATGGTGTTGATTTCTGGAAATCTAATATTGATATCAAAAACTCAATAATGAAACAATGTGGAATATTATATCAAAGTGGTGCCTTATTTTCTTCAATGACATTAGCTGAAAATATAGCCCTACCTTTAGAACAATATACTAAATACACAAAAAGTGAAATAAAAGATTTAATATCACTAAAATTAGCATTAGTTGGATTAGCTGGTTTTGAAGATTTTTACCCTTCCGAACTTAGTGGTGGTATGAAAAAAAGAGCTGGATTTGCTAGAGCATTAGCATTAGACCCAAAAATAGTATATTTTGATGAGCCATCGGCAGGACTTGACCCAGTTAGTTCTAAATTGCTTGATGATTTAATCATTGAAATAAATCAAAGTTTAGGAACAACAATTGTTGTTATTACACATGAATTAGATTCTATTTTTACAATTGGAACTAATTCTATATTTTTAGATAGTGAAAAACAGGGTATAATTGGTTCTGGCAATCCAAAAGAATTATTACAAAGTTCACAAGACCAAAAGGTATTAAATTTTTTAACAAGAGGAGAAAAAAATGGAAAGAAAACCAAATAAAGCAATCATTGGATTATTTACTATTTTTGGAATTTCAGTTTTCATTATAGCGATAATGGTACTTATTGGAGACAAAATAATTAGATCCGAAAAAGATGCACTTGTAATGTATTTTGATGAATCCATAAAAGGTTTGATTGTTGGTTCACCAGTATCATTTAGAGGTGTTCAAATTGGAAAGGTTTCAAAAATAGATTTAATTGCAAATGTAAAAGATTTAAATTTTAGTGTACCTGTTTATGTAGTTTTAAATAAAGAGCAAACATTTAGAATTAATAACAACAGAAAAATAAGAGACAAAGAGGCTTTTTTAAAGGATTTAATAACAAAAGGTTTAAAAGCAAGGTTAATGACACAGAGTTATCTCACAGGACAATTGTCAATAGAGCTAGAAATTTTGCCAAATACACCTGCGGTTTTTAAAGCTAATAAATTACCAAGAGATATAATAGAAATACCAACAGTTTTATCTCCACTTGGTGAATTGTCAAAAGGATTACAAAATCTACCAATTAGGTTAACTATAGATAAAATAAACAATATATTAGATACCATAAACAAAGAATTACCAACATTATTAAGCGAAACATCATCAACAGCAACAAAAATAAACAGCACAATATCCGACAACAATTTATCAAAAACAGTTTGGAATTTCAACAAAACATTAAATTCAATTAGTGATGCAGCAAATGCTATGAAAAGTTTTGCTGATTTCATAGAAAGACACCCTGAAGCATTATTAAAAGGAAAAAGATATTAACAACTAAAAGGACAATATATGATTTTAAATAAAACTTTTACACACAAATTAAATTATTTATTTGTTTTGCTACTATTATCTTCATGTATTGGTGGTATAAGTATACCAGCCAATTTTTACAATTTAACTCCTACTGATAACAGCAATATTAAAATCAAAAACAAAAAAAATATTACCATAAATATTGAATATGTTGTTATACCTACATACCTAGATAAAATACAAATCACAACATTAAACGGAAGCGACACAGAATTAGATATATCAGAAATAAATAGATTGGCAGAACCACTATCAGATTCCATACCAAGAATATTAGCACAAGATATGTATTCATACATGCCAAACACAATCATTAAATACGGCGCAATGAAAAATGGAGATGCAGATTACTACATTCACATAGTTATCAACAGATTTGACGGAAGATTTAATGATAAATTAATTTTAAATACTTGGTGGTCAATTTTAGACAAAAATGGAAACACAGTATTTGTAAAAAATAGCAATTTTGAAACAGATTTAGAAGGCAACTACAATAACTTAGTGAAAAAATATAGTGAATTAATAAATAGATTAGCTATTGAGATTAGTGACAAAATATAATAATTCAAATATTATTGGTGTTGGGTTCATAGACCCAACACCACAACAAACCTTATTCACTAATGTTTTCAATCACATTATTCAATCTCTTCACCTTAGCCTCTTCATTGTACCTAACTCTTGCTGTTTTTATAAAATAAGGTAATGTTCCATCAATTACTATCTATTGATGGAACATTACCTAATAGTATATCAACATAATAATAAAGTCAATTAAAACTTGACTTATATAAATATATGATTTAGCATTCATTATTAATTTGTTAATAAAGATTTGTAAAGGTGGTAAAGTAGAGTGGTAACAGTTGTTGTTCCTGATAAAAATAAGTTGGAATTTGCTATTAGATTATTCAGAAAAAAGACACAAAAAGAAGGAATAGTTAGAGAAGCAAGAAGAAGACAAGAATATGAAAAACCTTGTGAAATGAGAAAGAGAAAAGAACAAGAAAGTAGAGCTAGAACAAAAAGAAAGAAAAAAATGTTTTAGTAGGTTTTTTAAGAGTTTTACAAACTTTAAACAATAAAAGCAATATTATAATAAATAAATCTAATATTTTCAAGATTTATATGGTTTTAAAAAGCTAGATTGGAATTAATATAGTAGTTTTCATAAACTACTATATTTTTTAAATAAGATTAATTTTTCCCATATTGTAATTAATGATATGATACGTATTTAAGATTATAAAATCTATATTGGTAGATTGAAAAATTGGTATATTTAAAGAGCGTTCTTTAAAAGAAATATCAAATTCTTTGATTATATCAGTATAATTAAGATTATTTTCAATAATAATTTTACCTAAAATTATAGCTTTTGGAAAGTGTTTTTTATACAAAATAAAATTTTTTAAGTGCATAATGTGTTTATAAAAGTCTTCTTTAGAGTTAAATATACAATCAAAAAATAAAATTTTATCTTTAAAATTTAGTTGGCTATTAGTTCCTATACTATGCACAATATCATGCAAATCACCACCAACAATTTTTTCTTTTAAAAAATAACCATCTTTAACTTCAAAATCATTTATTAGGTAAAGATTAAACCATTTCTCAGAAAGAATATCGTTTATATCAATAAAATTATCATAATTTTTTAAGTTTTGTCCGTAAATAACTTTCCAATCCCATTTAGATTGTAAAAAGTTTAAAATTTGATTATTATTACTGCTAATGACTAACTTGGTTTGTTTAATTTTTTTAGATTTATCTAGCAGATTATCAATTAATTTATTGTCTTTATATGAAGAACCCCAAAACCATAAAAGCTTTATATTTTTATCTTTAATAGAATTAATAAATTGTCTAAACATGGAACCATTAGAAAAAACAATTTTTCCATCATTATCTGTTAAAGATATTTTTTCATCGCAAACAATAATTGGTTCATAAGAAGCTTCTTTTAATTTGTTATTGATGGTTTCAATTTCATCTAAAGTTGGTAAATCACGATCAAATAATATTCCAATTTTATTGCCTTTTTCAATTTTAAAGATTTTGCCTTTAAATTTTAATTTGGAAAATACTAATAAGATTTTATTTGTGATAAATTTTGTATATTTGTTAAAATTTCTTATTAAGAAATTTACTATTGAAGTGATTATAAAAGGTGAAAATATTATTAATATGTATTTTAGCATAACAGTTTGTGTTGGCATATTAGCAGTAATGCCAATCCATAAAACCAAACCAACCGCTATAAAATAATTAGTTTTTCTACTAATTGGAGAAACTAGATTTAATAACCAGACTATAAAACATGTAGTGATTAAAAGAATGAAAACTCTAAACCCTATAAAACCAAGAATATCAACAATTGTGCTGATTACATTACCAATTGCGACTGCTATATCTTTTATAGATATAAGACCATTTTTTATACCATCTAAAGTATTTTTTAAATAATCTAATGTAGTGTTTACATAATCAATCATTTTTTAAATTTTCGTGTTTTTTCTAGTTTTTTCAGCAAATTATCCCTTTTTAATTTTGAAAGATAGTCTATATATAAAATTCCATTTGTATGGTCTATTTCATGTTGCAAGCATTGAGCTAAAAGACCTTCGGCTTTAAGATTTTTTTCAATCATATCGATGTCTTGATATTTAACTTCAACTTTAGGACTTCTGATAATTTCAGCATGTTGACCCGGTACAGATAAACAACCTTCTTCCATAAGTTCTTTTTCTGGAGAAAAATAAATTACTTCTGGATTTATGAAAACCATAGGATTTTTTTTGTCTTTTTCGCCTTCTCTTACATCGATTACAACAATTCTTAATAATTCACCTACTTGAACAGCAGACAATCCAACACCATTATCCTTATACATGGTTTCAATCATATTATCAATTAAAGTTTTTATTTTGTTATCAACAAATTCAACTTTATTTGATTTTTGTTTTAGTAATTTGTCTGGAACTTCAACTATTTTTAATTTCATAAATATTTATTATAAAAAACAACTAGATAAAATATCTAGTTGTTAAATGAATTATTTGGTAAGTTTGCTTTTTAAAGTAGCTACATCAATAGCTCCGGGAATTAATTCTCCATTAACTATAAATGCTGGTGTACCATTAATACCGATTTGTCTAGCTAAACCAACATTGGCATCTATAAGTGCTTTTACTTTATCTTGATTTTTTTCTAAGAATTTTTCAACTTTACTCATTTTAATACCACAAGCTTCAACTGCTTTTGCAACACCTTCTTTATTTCTAGCTGAACCAGACATAATTTCTTTGTAGAAAGTAGGATATTTTGTTGGTTCCATTAAAATAATAGCATTACCAACATTAGTAGCATAGGTAGAAGCATCACCCAAAATAGGAATTGCTCTTAAGATAACTTTTACATCAGTTCTTTCTTTTAATAATTCTTCAATATTTTTTGCGGACATTTTGCAATAACCACAGTTATAATCAAAAAATTCTACTATTTCTATAGTTCCTTTTGGATTTATAATACCTGCAGTTTTAGTATCGTGTAATTCTTTGTCAAATTTTTTAATATTCTCACCTGCTTTACTCTGTTGTTGTTTTTGTGCTTCTTCTTGCTGTTTTGTAACGTATTTATTAACAGAATTTAAAATAGATTCTGCATTATTATCTATCCAAGTAGCTATAGCTTTTTCATTTCCATTTTTTTGAAAACTTCTAATCCTCCAACACATAGTAACATTCATTAAAAATAATATAACAATTAACGCGTATATTAATTTTATTTCAGAAGATGTCTCTTTTATTGATTTCATAGTTTTATTTGTACCTTATTGTTAATAACAAAATATATACTAGTAACTTATATTATTTTTTCAAGAAATTAATTCTTTATTTTTTAAATTACATTATTATATTAAAAATTAATGATAAAAATGATAAAAGATGGCTAACTATAAACGAAGATCAAAAATTAATCCAAAAATAATTTTCAACAATATATTGAAAAATACTCAAAATGCACTAGTAATAGGAGAAAATAATTTTGACATTGTTGAAGTTTTAAAATCAAAAAATATTATTCTTAAAGAGTTAGAAGAAAATAAAGAAAATAAAATAATTAATTCACTTGAAAATTTTGAAGATAATAAATTTGAAGTAATAATTTTAAATTTAGAATTATCAAATTTTGAAGACATAAAGTCTATAATCTTAAATTTAATAAATAAAAGTAATTATTGTGTTATAAGATTTAGAAATAACAATCATGATGAGAAAATAACAAAAAAGGTATTAATAAACAAAATCATTAAAGATGAAAATATAAAAATATTTAAAAAAATATTTGGTAAACAAAACAAAATAAGTAACAGTATATTTTTTAAACCATTTGCTTACTATACAGTTTATTTTATAACAAAAAATACTTATGCTACTAATTTTGAATTATCTTTAATGGAAAGAATCAAATCATTTATAATTTTATTAAATAAAAAAATTACATTCGCAATATGGAAAGTAAAAAGTTAAATCATCTAGAATTAGTGCCAAAAGACACAAAAAATATATTTATTCTATTACATGGTTATGGGTCAGATGCTGAAGATTTATTCAATTTAGGTCTACGATTTAGAGACTTATTACCTCATACCGCTTTAATATCAGTAGAAGCCCCTGATAAATGTGAAATACAACATGGTGGATATCAGTGGTTTTCATTAAAAACAATGAACTTATTTACTATTTTAAAAGAAATAAGAGTCGCACATAAATTATTAGAAGGATTTATAAATGAGCAATTAAAAAGATTTAAATTAACAAGTAACAATTTAATAATAGGTGGATTTTCACAAGGTGCTATGATTTCATTATATACTGGATTAAGAATTAAACCAGCACCAATAGCTATTCTTTCATTTTCTGGAATGTTGCCAGATACTGTAGAAAGTTTAGAAAGAGAAATAAAATCAAAACCAAAAGTATTTTTATGTCATGGTACAGGAGATACGATGGTTCCTTACAATAGCTTAGAAAAAGCAGAGAGTGTATTGAGGGAATTTGATATAGAATGCGAATCGCATTCTGTGCGAGCTATGGACCATATGATAAATAATGAATGCTTGGATTACGCAAGAGATTTCATAAAAAAGCTAAATTTATTATAATCATAGTTGACTTTTACTATAAATTTCATATTCTTAAAAAGTGTCTTCTTAAGAGGTAGTATGCTAACATTAAACGAAATTAGAGAAAAATATTTAAAATATTTTGAAAAACAAAAACATAAATTAATGAAATCAAGTTCTCTGATTCCAACTGATCCAAGTTTAATGTTTACAGTAGCGGGCATGGTTCCCTTTAAGAATTACTTTTTAGGTTTAGAAACACCACCATCAAAAAGAATGACATCTTGTCAAAAATGTATCAGAACTAATGATATCGAAAACGTTGGTAGAACCGCAAGACATCAAACTTTTTTTGAAATGTTAGGAAATTTTTCTATTGGTGATTATTTTAAAAAAGAAGCTATTACTTGGTCTTGGGATTTTTTAACTAATCATTTAATGCTACCACCAGAAAAATTATTAGCCACTGTATATCATACAGATGAAGAGGCATATCAACTATGGAAAGATATTGCAAAGCTACCTGATGATAGGATAATCAGAATATCAACTGATGACAATTTTTGGTCTATGGGAGATACAGGTCCTTGTGGTTCTTGTAGTGAAATATTTTTTGATTATGGTGAAGAAGTTGCTGGAGGAAAACCTGGTACACCTGATGAAGATGGTGATAGATATGTTGAAATTTGGAACAATGTTTTCATGGAATTTAATAAACAACCAGATGGAAGTTTAATTGACTTAAAAAACAAAAACATAGACACTGGAATGGGACTTGAAAGAATTTCCTCAGTTGTTCAAGGAAAACATAACAATTTTGATATAGATTTATTTCAACAATTAATTAGTAATTCTGTTGGAATGTTTGGTGGAAAAGAAAATGTTTTAGCACATAAAGTAATTGCAGATCATTTAAGAGCATCAGCTTTTTTAATCACAGATGGTGTTTTACCTTCAAATGAAGGAAGAGGTTATGTTCTCAGAAGAATTATGAGAAGAGCTATGAGATATATTCATCAATTAGGTGCAAAAGATGTTTCAATGTTTAGACTAGTTCCAAAGTTAGTTGATTTAATGGGAAATCCTTATACTGAACTGAAAGACAGAGAGGATTTTATCATGGAAACTTTAGAAGAAGAAGAAAAGAGATTTAGACAAACATTAGATAAAGGTTTAAAAATTCTAGAAGAAGAAATTGAAAAATATTACAAACAACAATAATTTTATGAAAGATATAACAAAAGTTAGCATAATTGGTTGCGGTAGATGGGGAACATTTTTAGCTTGGTATTTAAATGAATATAAAAAAATTAATAAAGTTTTATTATTTGGTCTAGAAACTTCACAAACTTTTAGAAACTTAAGAAGCACCAGAAAAAATGAATATTTAGCTTTACCAGACGAAGTAGAATTAACATCAAATTTAAGCCAAGCACTTGAAAGTAAATATATAATAATTTCAATTGACGCTCAAAACTTAAAGCATTTAGCAAAAGAATTAAATGGTTTTGATTTAAAAGGAAAGACATTCATATTATCCATGAAAGGCATCGACATAGAAACTAAAGAAAGATTATCCCAAGTAATGTTAAGAAACATAAATCAAGACATAAGAATTGCCGTTTTATTAGGACCGGGTCATGTTGAAGACTATACAAAAGGCATACCAAATTGTGCTGTTATAGACGGAATTACAGATGAAGTTAAACACGATGTAGTTAACCTAATGAGAAGCCCTCTAATGAGATTATACTATGGTACAGATTTAATAGGAAACGAAATCGGTGGAGCATATAAAAATGTTATAGGTATTGCGGCTGGCATATTAGATGGCTTAGGCTGGAACAGTTTAAAAGGTGCATTAATGGCACGTTCCGTTGCAGAAGTTGGCAAATTTATTGAGAAAATGGGCGGTATCCCACATACTGCTTGCGGTTTATCATTTTTAGGCGATTTTGAAGCAACATTATTTTCCCAACACAGTAATAACAGAAGATTTGGTGAACTATTTATAAGAGGTGAAGGAACAAATAAAAATTGCGAAGGTTTCTTCACACTAAAAGCTGTATACGAAATATCAAAAGATTTAGAACTTGATATGCCAATAACTAATGCTTTATACGACATAATTTATAATGGAAAACCTATAAAAGATGGACTTGATAATTTATTCGGTAGAGATTTGAAAAAAGAGTTTAATTAAATTAGACCTGTTTCCAGCAGCATTCTTTCACCTCTCATAATTCCTTATTCCGCATACCAAATTAAACCTTAATCCAAATCTCTTTCTTCTACATCTATATTTATCACTTAAAATTCTAAATCTTTTATTTCACCAATCACAT
>DATIQT010000099.1:0-9355 GCA_035470525.1 Rickettsiales bacterium | reverse complement strand
GGTGGTTAAGTGAAAGTTGTTTGACTATATTTAATAACGAAATGTATAAGTATACTATTTCTATTAAATACTTTGAAATATCCTTGTCTTTTTTGTAGAAATTATTTTTTGAGGAAAAATTTTATTTACAGGAGGTCTAATATTTTATTCCTTTCTTCAACAAATTTCTTTATAAACTCTCTTTCTGGATAATCTTCTTCTTTTCCATTTATCTCAATATAAGTTTCATGACCCTTATTTGTTATTAAAATATCGTCTTCTTCTAATATCGATATAGCATATTTTAAAGCCCTTGCCCTACCCTCAATAGTTTCTCCGACTTTATCATTTCCTATATTAATTGCTTTTGATTTATCGCAACCTTCCATTATATCTTTACGAATTTTTGCTGGATTTTCAGTTCTTGGACTATCTTCTGTGATTATTGCTAAATCTGCTAAATCTGTCGCAATTTTACCCATTCTTGGTCTTTTTAGAGGATCTCTATCACCACCTGCACCAAATAAAATAATCACCCTACCTTTACTGCCTCTGCCACTTTGGTATTCTTTAAATGTAATTATCGTGCTCCTTAAGGCATCTTCTGTTGTTGGATAATCTAAAAATATTTTTGCACCATTTTTAAGTTCAGCTATTAAATCACCTCTTCCATTAGCAGATTTAATTTTCATAAAATCTACTTCTTTTAATCTGTCTTTGAAACCTAACCCAATTAAACTACCAACTACACAACAAATATTGTATGCTTGAACTTTTCCTATAATTCCTAATTTTACTTTAAATTCTTCTTTGCCAAATAATTCTAAAGTAATATCTTGACCGTAATTTGTGCTTTTTATGTCTTTTATTTTAATAGCTTTAGCGTTAAAACCGTAATCAAAAA
Organism: Rickettsiales bacterium; assembly: GCA_035470525.1. Taxonomy (GTDB): domain Bacteria; phylum Pseudomonadota; class Alphaproteobacteria; order Rickettsiales; family UBA1997; genus CALXSC01. The sequence continues at coordinate 8,472 of DATIQT010000099.1, read as the reverse complement.
TCTTTTGCCCTTCTTTCTCTGCAACTTTTAAAACTTTGTCAAATTCAGGAACATCGGCATTTATAATAGCATAACCATCTTTTTTTAGATATTTTTTAAAAAGTAGCATTTTGCAATCAAAATAATCATCAAAAGTTTTATGTAAAGATGGACTATCTCCAATGTGATCACGAGTAATGTTTGTATAAGCACCAGTATCAAATTCTACACCATCTAAACGACCATTTCTCATACCTTGACTAGTAGCCTCAGTTATCACATAATCAACATTCTTTTCAGTTTTTAACCATGATAAATATTTATGAAATTCTATTAAATCTGGGTTTGTTAATGAGTGTTTATATTTTACTTCGCCTTCAGTCCCATCGGATAAAATATATCTTACACCTAAAGAACCTATAGAAGCAACACTAATTCCTAATTGTCCTATACATTGCTTTGTTAATTCAGCAACAGATGTTTTTCCATTCGTTCCAGTCACACCTAAAATATGTTTTGGTTTATTTGGATATAATTTGTTTAATAAACGACCTAATAATTCTTTTAAATTTTTACTTTTTAAGACAAGAACATCATCAGATAAATCTGTTGGGATATATTCACAATCACTATCACACAATATAATCTTAGCTCCAGCTTTCATAACATCTGGAATAAATTTACTTGCATCAACCATATAACCTTTAACAGCAACAAAAATATCATTTGGATTAATATGTCTTGAATCAACTTTTATCTCATCTATTTCATAATTAAAAAACTTATTATTTTTAATTTGTTCTGTTAATTCTTTTTCATCTTTTATTAAATCAATAAACACAATATTTATCATCATTTTTTAAAAAACATAAAATAATTTTATTTTTTTATCAAGATTTTTTAAAAATTTCTTGACAATTTTTAAAGTTATAAAAAATAAGAATAGAAGTTTTGTCAAGAAAAAAATCTACATATTGTTAAATTTTTACTATTGACAACTACATATAGTGATGTATTTATATAATTACGAATTTAAATAATTTTAAAACAATGGAAAATAGTAATGTTTTAGATAACATTTTATTGTTAAAACCAAATGTAAAAAACAAACTTGCAAAAGCTTTTAAGAATGCAAAGGAAGCCTCTATATCTAGCTTTTTAGAAAATCTATCAAAAAACAGTTTAAAGTTAATTTCTGGCAACGAAGATGATATAATTAAACAAGAATTAATTAATCAAAAATTATTCAAAGTTTATAAAGAATACATAAGGGAAGAAATTGAGAATGAATATTCTTCAAAAGAAGATCAAAGAGACACAAAAGTTAGCTCTAAACATTCAGTTCAAGAATATATAGATAGAGCGGATTGGAGAATTAATGCTAACGCAAATACTGGTTATAGTAATGCTGGATTAATCAACAATCTTTCTGGAAAATTAATAGCAAACTACTGGCTAGATAATGTATATTCAAAAGAAGAAGGGGAATCTCATAGAATTGGTGATTACCATATTCACGACTTAGATTGTTTAACTGGTTATTGTGCTGGTTGGTCATTAAGAGCATTATTAGATGAAGGATTTAACGGTGTTAAAGGTAGGGTTTCTGCTCAAGCGCCAAAACATTTCAGAAGTGCATTAGGTCAAATGGCAAACTTTTTGGGAATTTTACAATCAGAATGGGCTGGAGCACAAGCTTTTAGTAGTTTTGATACCTATCTTGCTCCATACATATTTTTAGATAACCTATCACCAAAAGAAATCAAAAGAGCAATTGCTAGTTTTATTTATAATCTAAATGTACCTGCGAGATGGGGACAATCTCCTTTTACAAATGTAACCATGGATTTTACAGTGCCTGCGGATTTAAGAGATCAATTCCCAACAAGAAACGGACAACATTTATTTAAAGGATTAGGCGAAGGAAATTTACTTGATAATGATAATATTTTAAAAAGAGCTAAAGAAAAAGGCGTTGATAGTTTAGAAGAATTGACTTACAAGCATTTCCAAAAAGAACTTGAAATGATTGATGTTGCTTATTATGAAGTAATGACAGAAGGTGATAATGAAGGTCAACCATTTACTTTCCCTATACCAACTGTAAATATAACAGAAGATTTCAATTGGAACACTCCAGCTACTGATGCTTTATTTGAAAATACAGCAAAGATAGGTAGTTCATATTTCCAAAATTTTATCGGAAGTCAGTATATGAAAGATAAAGATGGAAATTTAGTTCCTAATCCAGATGCTTATAAACCAGGTGCAGTTAGAAGTATGTGTTGTCGTCTTCAATTAGACTTAAGAGAGCTTCTAAAAAGAGGAAATGGTTTATTTGGTTCTGCTGAAATGACTGGTTCAATTGGTGTTGTAACATTAAATTTAGCAAGACTTGGATATAGATTTAAAGGTTATTCTGATGGAATTGCTAGAATCGGTGATAAACAAGGAATGTTGAAAGAAATTGGTAGATTAATGGATTTAGCAAAATCAACACTTGAAAAGAAAAGAGTATTCGTTCAAGAATTATATGAAAGAGGTTTTTATCCATACACTAAAAGATATTTAAAGCATTTTAGAAACCATTTCTCAACTATTGGATTAAATGGTATGAATGAAATGATTAGAAATTTCACAGATGATAGTTATGATATTAGCGATCCAAAAGGTATTGCTCTAGCTACTGAAGTTCTTGAATTTATGAGAGGTAAATTAAAGGATTATCAAAATGAAACTGGAAATTTATATAATCTTGAAGCAACACCAGCAGAAGGAACTACTTATAGATTTGCAAAAGAAGATAGAAAGAGATATCCTAATATAATTCAAGCTGGTACTTATCCAAATGTTTATTATACAAATAGTACTCAATTGCCATCAAATTACACTGATGACCCATTTGTAGCTTTAAATCTTCAAAATGATTTACAAAGCAAATATACAGGTGGAACAGTATTACACTTATACATGAGTGAAAGAATTAGTAGTGGAGAGGCTTGTAAGAGATTTGTAAGAACAGTTTTAAGTAATTACAAAATGCCTTATATCACAGTAACTCCAGTGTTCTCAACTTGTCATGAACACGGATATTTGAACGGAGAACAAAAAACTTGTCCAATATGTGGGGAACCAACACAAGTATGGACTAGAGTTATGGGATATCATAGACCAGTTGATCAATTCAATATTGGAAAACAAGGTGAACATAATGAAAGAATGTTCTTCAAAGAAGATACGGAAGAAATCTGTGCTTATGAAAAGAAAATAAAAAATTCTGCCTGTTAACAATATATTAGACCTCCTGCAAATAAAATTTTTCCTCAAAAAATAATTTCTACAAAAAGACAAGGATATTTCAAAGTATTTAATAGAAATAGTATACTTATACATTTGGTTGTTAAATACTTCGAAATTCCAAGGGTGTTGCTTGTTTTCGCACTTCACTTCGTTCAGTGGAAAGACTGCACCTTCCCCGCGAGGAACGAGCGGTTGGAAACAAGCATTTAAAGTAGAAATTAGAATTTTGAGGAAAAATTTTATTTGCAGGAGGTCTATTAATCACTTTATTTATAAACATCTATAAATAAAATATATACTAACCATTTGTCCTTTAAATATTTTGTAGTATTTTACTCTTCATGCAGGAGTTAATTTATCTTTACTCTTTAATTGTCCGCAAGCTGCCATAATATCTTGCCCTCTGGCTTTTCTTATTGGGCAAGGTAAGTTTGCGTTTGTTATGATTTCTGCGAATTTTTTAACTCTATCCATAGGGCTTGCTTCAAAACTACAACCTTCCCATGGATTAAATGGAATTAAGTTAAATTTGGCTGGGACGTGGTGTTTTCTGACTAAAGAAATTAATCTTAAAGCATCTTCTTTGCTGTCGTTTAAATCTTTTATCATTATGTATTCGAAGGTGATTCGTCTGCCGTTTGTTTTTTTTGCATATTCGCAACAAGCGTCAAGTACTTCTTTTATTGTGTATTTTTCTGCGATTGGCATGATTTTTTTTCTGCTCTCGTCTGTTGAGGCATGTAGGGAGATGGCGAGGTTGACTTTTAGGTCGTCGCCAAGTTTTTTTATTTGTGGAACAAGTCCGCAGGTTGAAAGTGTTATTCTTCTATTGGAAAAAGCTATTCCGTCTGGGTCGTTGATAATTTTTAATGATTTGACTATGTTGTCGTAATTGATTAGTGGTTCGCCCATGCCCATTACAACGATGTTTGATATGGTTCTTCCTTCGCCGATTCCTTTGTCTAAGTTTTCCCATTCGTTGAGTTCGTCTCTGGCGATTAATATTTGACCGACGATTTCTTCGGTTGTCATGTTTCTTTTGAAGCCGTGGTGTCCGGTGTTGCAGAATTTACAATTCATTGGGCAACCAATTTGAGAGGAAATGCATAAAGTTCCTCTGTCTTCTTCTGGTATGTAAACCATTTCAACTTTTTCGCTGTCGGTAAATTCTAATAACCATTTTTGTGTGCCGTCTTTTGAAATTAGATGTGTATCAATTTTTGGTCTTGAGAGATTGTAGTTTTCGGAAAGTTTTTGTCTTAGTTCTTTTGAAATGTTGTTCATTTCTGAGAAATCTTTTTTTCCATGAACATAAATCCAAGTCCATATTTGTTTGGATCTGTAGCTTTCGACACCAAATTTTTTTAATTCAGCAATAATCTCTTCTTTTAAAAGACCAATTAAACTTTTCATAACTAAATTATATTATTTTTTCTTGTTTGTGGTTATAAGAGTCGAGTTGGTAATTATTGTATCGCCTTCTTGCAATTCATCACTTTGAATTTCTATTTGTGATAAATCTGATAGTCCTACTTTTACATAAACAGGTGCAACTTTTTTGCCGACTAATTTATATAAAATTACGTTTCCGTTTTGTCTTTCTGGTTTTTTTTCAATTCCCATTATTTTTAAAATTCTTTCGTCGGGATTAAATCTTAAACTAACGATACTTACTTTTTTTACATCTTTGACTTGCCCAACAGGTATTGTAACATAAGCTGTCATGCCCGGCATTAATAATTTATCATCATTATTGATCTCTATTATAACATTATACACAACTACATTAGAAGAAGTAGTCGGGTTTAACCTAACTTGTTTTATAGATCCTTGAAAAACTTTATCTGGGAATGAATCTACAGTAAATGTGATTTTTTGTCCTTCTTTTACAGAACCAATATCACCTTCAGAAACGCTTGTTTCTATTTGCATCTTTGTTAAATCTTCAGCTATTTCAAATAAAGTAGGAGCAGATAAGCTTGATGCAACAGTTTGTCCAACATCAACTTCTCTAGAAATTATTACACCTGATACAGGAGAATTTATAAAGGCATAACCAAGATTTATGTTTGCAACATCATACCCAGCTTTTGCAATATTATATTCTTCTCTTGAAGTTTTCATTTCTGTTTCAGCCTCATCTAAGTCAACTTTCGCTATATAATTATTCTTAAATAAAGTTTTATTTCTTTTATAGTTCAATATAGCTAAATCTAATGTAGCTTTTGCTTTTTTAAGAGTTGATTCAGCTTCAGCTACAGATTTTTTTAGAACTGATGTATCTAATTCCGCAAGTTTTTGTCCTTTTACAACAACATCATTATAATCTACATAAATTTTTTCAATAGTTCCTGATACTTGAGTTCCAACTTCCACTACATTTACTGGATTTATAGTTCCATTAGCTGTAATTGTTTTTACTATGTCACCTCTTTTAACAACTTCTGTATCAAAATCTTTTAAGTCAAATTTTTCTCCAGATGGTTTTAATATTAAATAACCAATAAAAACAACACAGATTATAGATATTGTTATAATCTTCTTTTTAGTTAATTTCATTATTTTTTCCTATTATTATTACTACTTGTTACAGTTGATAAGTAAGACAACTCTTCCACACTCATCTCACCCAATACTTTTACTAAATTAGCCCTAGTTATAAACCAATTATGTTGAGCACTTATAAACTCATATCTTGCAGAAGCTAAATCTGATTGTGCATCTAGTAAATCAAGTATTGATGATTTACCGTTTTTATATTTTCCGAACATGGTTTTTTCAGTTTCTCTTGCACTTTTTAACAAGCTTTCACTTGTAATATATGTTTTTTTTGCTGTTAGGAAGTTTTGATATGCTGTCCAAACATCTAATTCTATACTTTTTTCTAAATCATTAATTTGTGTATCAATAATTTTTAATTCACTTTTTGTTTTTGCAACATTATTATAGATAGAACCGCCAGTAAAAAACGGCATAGTAGCAGTAACACCAACATTATAAGTATCCCTATCAGTATGACTATTTCTTTCCATATCATTAATTCTTCCGTATGAGCTAGTTAAAGAGATTGAAGGCAACCATTCGCTTTTTGCATTATAAATTTCAGATTTTTTTGCTTTTTTTGTTTCATAATAAGCTTTTAAGTCAGGTCTATTTTTTACAGCTCTCTCTAATAAATTCTCTATACTTTCTGTAAAATCTTTATTTGGAATACTCAAAAGCGGTGCGGATAAATTTAATTCAGTAGTTGGAGTTAAATTTAACAAATAATTTAATTCAGCTTTTTTAATTTTTACTTCATTTTCAGCTTTTTCTCTTGCTAATTTTTCTTGCATATATGATGTTTCAGCTTGCAATTTATCAGTTAATGGAGCCAAACCTATCTTATACCTCATTTTAGCAGCTTTAAATGCTTCATAACTTGAACTTTCTGTTTCTTTAGCTGCTCTTTCACTTGCTATAGAAGAAAATAAATTATAATATGCTTCAATTACACTATACATAAAACTCTGAACATAATCATTTGTTTCAAATTTTGTAGCTTCCAATTTATATTTAAATGAATTTATAGACGATTCCCTTCCACCAAAATCAAATAATAAATAACTTAAATTTATAGAAGGATATACATATTCACTTCTTGCATCTGCAGTGTTATTTTTATAATCACTTTTTGTTTTTGAATAATCAATTTCACCAGTTATATCAGGAAAGTAATCAGAAAATTCAGTTCTATAGCTATATTTACTTACATCTATATTAAGCCATGCTTCTTTTACTTTTGGATTATTTTCAAGTGCCATTTCCAAAATATCAATCAATGTTAAAACTCTAGTTTTTTGATATTTAATTTCTTCAGCATTAGCATTAAAATTTAATAAAAAACAAAATATTATAGTAAAAATTTTAATTTTCTTTTTATTCATTAGTATTTCCACCTGTTTCCCCTTTAAAATATATAAATAAACTAATTAAAAGTAAAGTTTTATATCTTGACTAATTTTATAATTTTTCTAAACTTCTTGTATTAACAAAAAGTAAAAACATGAAAGTAGAGATTAAAAGATTAGAAGGAAATGATTTAGCACTACCAAGCTATGAAACTCATAAAAGTGCGGGTATGGATTTAAGAGCATGTATTACAGAAAATATAGTATTAAAACCAGGTGAAAGAAAACTTGTAAAAACTGGAATTGCAATTGCTTTGCCTGAAAATTATGAGGCTCAAGTTAGACCAAGAAGCGGATTAGCATTGAAAAACGGTATAACAGTATTAAACACACCCGGAACTATTGATGGTGATTATAGAGGTGAAATTGGAGTAATTTTAATTAATCTTAGCGATGTTGATTTTACTGTTGAAAGAGGAATGAGAGTTGCGCAAATGGTAATATCTCCAATAGTTCAAGCTGAATTAATTGAAGTTGCAGAATTAGATGAAACAAAAAGAGGACAAGGTGGTTTTGGTTCAACAGGTGTTTAAAACATTATTTTTTTTAATATTGTTTTCTGTGAATTGTTTTGCAGGGGATAAGGATTTATCTAATGTTGAAAATTATTTAAACAATATAAAATATATCAAAGCAAATTTTATTCAAGATGATAAAGTTAATTCTCAACTTGCTGAAGGTGTATTTTATATATCAAGACCCGGAAAATTAAGACTAGATTATTTAAATCCATTTAAAGCTAGTCTTTATACAAATAATAAATTAACGACTTATTATGATAAAGATTTAGATGAAATCAGTAATATTAAAACATCATCTACACCTTTATATTTTCTTTTAAAAGAGAAAATTTCATTAAGTGATAAAGATATAAAAATTCTTAATTTTGAAGAAACAAAAAAAGAAATAGAACTTACTCTTAAAGAAAATAATAAAGAGGAGCAAGGTACTTTAATTTTAAAATTTACAAGAAATCCAATTGAATTAAAATCTATGACTTTAATTAACGGATTGGATCAAGAAACAGAAATTACATTAATTAATATCAGTAAAGAACCAATTAAAAATTCTGTTTTCAAGTTTGAAAATCCAAGATTAAAAAGAAAAATTTAATAGACATAAGTCAAATAAGTTATTATAAATATTAGCTCCCCTTTGTCCTTCGGACATTTCCCCTCAAGGAGGGGAAAGATTATCCTTAATCACCACCTGTAATCTTTCCCCTCCTTGAGGGGAAATGTCC
>DATIQT010000098.1:0-16787 GCA_035470525.1 Rickettsiales bacterium | reverse complement strand
GCTACAAAATACTTCGCTTTTTAAAAAATTTAATTTAGATCAATGTATAAAAATACACCTCCCAATTAAATTTTTTAAAAAACTCGTCTTTTTTGCATAAATAATTTTTTGAAGAAAAATTTATTTCGCAGGAGGTCTATTTAAGTATTAAAGTGTGTTATTGTTGGTATTTGACTTGATATTTTTCTTGATTTTAGTTTTGTTAAAGATAATATAAATACTGTATAATGTTATATGTATTTATGACTGGTGGTAAAATTGATAATGATTCTTTATTTTTAGGACTTACAAGACCTAGTATGATACTTGGCGTTACATATGTTTTTGCTAGTTTAAATATTTTAGCTTCACTTATGCTTTTTGTTTTAACTAGTAACTTTTTTTATTTATTAGTTGTTTTACCAACATTACATGGTATTGCTTATTTGATTTGTTTAAAAGAACCAAGAGCACTTGAAATGCTTATAATGAGAACTAGTAATTTTAGTAGATGTAGGAATAAAAGTTTTTATGAAGGTACAAACTCTTATGATGTTTATTGATTATTTATTATTTTATGAAATTTAAAATTGTAGAACCACCAAAAGGACAGTATTTTAAATGGGAGACTTCGGCTTCCACTTATATACCATACAAATCTTTTTGGAATTCTAACACTGTTTTGTTAAAAGATAATTCAATGCTTAGAGTTGTAAAAGTAAGAGGTTTTTCTTTTGAAACAGCTGATGATGAAGATATAGACATAAAAAAAAGAGCAAGAAATAACCTTATGAAAGGTATGGCTTCTGGTAATGTTGTCTTGTGGTTTCATACTTTTAGAAGAAGAAGAGAAGCTTTTCCTGAAGGAGAAATGACAAATATTTTTACAAAAAGATTAAATGATGAATGGAAACAAAAGCATAATACTGATAAATGTTTTATAAATGAACATTATATTTCAATAATTAGAAAAGAAAATACTGGTGGTTTGGCAAAATTTGCAGCTTGGGCTAAAAAAATAAGAAATAAAGCTGATACAGAAGCTGCGGGAAGAGATATGAAAGAAAGTTTTAGTGAGCTTGAGGAAATCACAAACAGAATTCTTAATGGTCTCTCTTCTTATGGTGCTGAATTACTAGATGTAAATGAAACAAGTGAAGGTGTTTTTTCGGAAGTATGTAAATTTTTGGGTTTAATTATTAATTGCGGTTATACACAAAACTACAGATTTATACCTTATGATTTAGACAGATATTTGCCACTAAATAGAGTTTATTTTGGTTCAAAAAATTTTGAAGTTAGACTTCCTTTTGAAACAAAATATGGTGGTTTGGTTTCAATAAAAGAATATAGTCCGGGTACTAATGCTGGTATTCTTGATACATTTTTACAGTTATCTTTTGAATTTATAATATCGCAATCATTTCAATTTATTGATAGAATGATTGCTATTTCTGGTATGCAATTGCAACAGAGAAGAATGATACAGTCAGAAGATGTTGCTGTTTCACAAATTAGAGAAATTGATGAAGCTGTTGATGCTGCTATGTCAGGAACTTTCGCATTTGGAAAACACCATATGTCTATTATGTGCCTTGATGATACTCTGAAAGGTATTGAAAATTTATTATCAATGGTTATTGTTGAACTATCTAATGTTGGTATTATGGGTTCGCGAGAAAAAATAAATATGGAAGCATCTTTTTGGTCACAATTACCCGGAAATTATAATTACATAATAAGAGCATGCACTATAAATACTTTGAATTTAGCTAGTTTCGCTTCTTTTCATAATTACCCTTCTGGAAAAATTAGAAAAAATCACTGGGGTCCTGCTGTGACGGTTTTAAATACTGTTTCTGGAACACCTTATTTTTTCAATTTCCATGTTAGAGATGTTGGACATACTATGATTGTGGGTCCTACTGGTAGTGGTAAAACTGTTGCTATGAATTTTTTCTGTGCGCAAGCTCAAAAATTTAATTGTAGAATGTTCTTTTTTGATAAAGATAGAGGTGCCGAGATATTTATTAGAGCACTTGGTGGAAAATATTCTAGACTAGATTCTAGTAAAGTTTCTGGTTTTAATCCTTTATCTTTGCCTGAAACCAGTGAAAATAAAGCATTTTTGTCGGAATGGTTGAGAGCTCTTGTTAGTACTAATAATGAAGTAATAACTTCTACTGATATGGCTAGAATTGAAGAAGCTGTTAGTGGTAATTATAAATTACCTTATCACAAAAGAGTATTAAGAAATATTGCGCCATTTTTAGGTATGTCTGGCCCTGGGACTTTGGCGGGAAGACTAGAAATATGGCATTCTGATGGTTCTCATTCAAAATTATTTGATAATGAGATGGATATAGTTGATTTCTTTTCTAATAAAACTTTCGGTTTTGACATGTCTGAGGTTCTTAAAGATAAGGTGAGTATTGGTCCTGTTTTATTATATTTATTTCATAGAATTAATAGTTCTCTTGATGGTACTCCTACAATGATTATTCTTGATGAAGCATGGGCTTTGATCGATAATCCAATATTTGCTCCAAAAATCAAAGATTGGTTGAAAGTTTTAAGAAAATTAAATGCTTTTGTAGTATTTGCTACTCAATCAGTGGAAGATGCTACAAAGTCAAATATCTCTGATACTTTAGTGCAACAAACAGCTACACAAATTTATTTACCAAATTTAAAAGCTACAGAAGCATATAGAAATGTGTTTATGTTGTCAGAAAGAGAATTTGAACTTGTTAAAACTATAGATCCGGGAAGCAGATATTTTTTAATCAAGCAAGATAACGGTGGTGTTGTAGCAAGAGTTGATTTGAGTGGAATGAATGATATCATAAATGTATTATCTGGTAGAGCTGAAACAGTTTTATTATTAGACGATATAATAAAAGAACTTGGAAGTGATAAACCTGAAGATTGGTTGCCGATTTTTTATAAAAGAGTGAGGAAGATATAATGAGAAAATTTTTAAGAAAATTGTGTTTTTATTTTTTTATAGTAATTGTTTTTTTTACAAATACTTTAAATAATTCTTTTGCAATTGTTGATATTACAAGAGATGTAAATTATTCTGTAACTGGAGAAAATGGTAATCAAGTATTTAGCGCTTCTATGAGCGATATTAACCCTTTACCTTATATAACAAATTCTGTTGGTGATTTAAGTATAGAACTTTCAAATCCTTTTTGTATAGGATACACTGCTGCTTACTTTGTTGTTATGTATACAGGTAGTGCGACAACTAGAGTAACAGCGACAGCAAGTCTTTTGGCTGCTGCTGCTGCTATATACGGTACTGCATATTTTAAATTTAAAGATTTCGAAATTTGTGGTGCAAACTGGTTAGTTTGGGGAAACTCAAACAAAAATGCAGGAAGCAATATAAAAACTTATTATCCTGAATTAGGTGCATTTAACGGCTCTATTAAAAGAGATGTTATAAATTGTATTAAAAATAAAAGTGATTGCGATAATATTACAAAAAACTTCATGGGTACTAGAACAGTTTTTGACATGAAGGATAGAGTTTATAGAGAAAGAATTTATGATGGTGAAGAAGTTGTTAACAACAATTGTACAGATCCAAGAGCTGAAAGAACTACTTATGATATAGAAGGAACTGGACAATTATATTATATGAAAGGTTATAGTAAAGGCAACTATGCCTGTGATAGATTTTTAGATGTTGATGATGAAGACAAAAAAGATGAATTTGAAGATGCTTATAATTGTTGTGTAGAGGCTAGTAAAAGTGTATGTATAACAGATAAAATGTCAGCTGATATTGAAACTAGAAGTGCTAAAAATATTTTCTGTAATGTAGAAAATGGTCTTTGCACTTATGATGCATTTATATTTAAAATTTTTAAATCAAAAGAAGGTGAAGATGGCGTATATTGTGCACAAACATATTCTTTATGTCCTTATAATTTTAATATTGAAAAAGGTAGTGAAAAAAGTTCGTATTTCGATAAAACAATAAATTTTGATGATGATGGCAATATAGAGTCAATTGATGATCCTTGTTTTGACAGCGACGAAGATGAGGCACTGTCATGTCAAGGTCAAAGAAAAAACTTTTATCAATATAGAAGACATTGTACTGTAATTGAAGAATGGGTAAATGTTGATGATTATGATGATAATACTTATGCGCCATTTATAGATAAAGCCTGCATCAATTTTGTAGGAAGCTCTCACAATACAGAGGGATATAAAACATATGATGGATATAATAAATTATTTAGTAGATATAAATCCTTCACAGCGCCTATTGCAGAATGTTTTACGGAAACTTTAAAGAATTTTCTATATAACAGAGCTGGACATAGTAAGTGTACTTCTGGTGATTTTCCTGATGCTCTTGGAAATTGTGAAGATGATTTTGAATATGAAGAAGGTGATGATTTACTTGAAACTTTAGGAACTTTAGACCCAGTTTCTAAATTAATCAAATATATTAATAAATTATTAATGTTAACATTAACATTAATGATATCTTTATATGGTTATGGAATCTTGGTAAATACTGTAAAACTTACTAGAAAAGATATGATAATTACACTTATTAAAATTACTCTTGTTCTTACTTTTGCTAGTAGTATATGGTGGAGAGAGCAGTTATTTACATTTATTTATGGTCTTTCAGATACTTTTTCCTCTATTGTTTCTAAAATGGGGTTTGATGATACAGTAGATTCTGAAATGAATCTAATAAAATATGATGGTTGTTATTTTGGGAATATTAATGATATTTTAGGTAAAGAAGACGGCGAAGAAACACCGGATTTAACTGATGTTGGAGAAAATAATTATTATAATTATCCTTCTGGAAGAAAATATATAGCTTTTTTTGATAGTTTAGATTGTAAAATTAACAAATATTTAGGATATAGTGTTGGCAAAAATTTACCAAATTTATTATATGTTATTGGATTGTCACTTATTTGGCCATTTAATATAGGAATATTCTTGGCTGTAGCTTCTGTAATGATGGCATTATTTGTTATTTCTTTTGCAATAAAAACTGTTTATATTTTTGTAGCTTCATCTATAGCTTTAACTTTAATGCTTTATATATCTCCTTTAATAATTCCATGTATTTTGTTTAATAGTAGAAAAAAAATGTTTGATACTTGGTTAAAGAATACAATAAGTTTTGCTTTGCAACCTATGTTCTTGTTTGCATATATTTCACTCTCTATGACAATAATGGATGATTATATTCTTGAAAAAGGTCTTTTTACTGGTAGTGGACCTCACAGAGAATTAGTTTGTGGATATTTATGTGAAGGTACTGATACTGAAGAAATAGTATCTTATGGCGATACCTATTCAGATGCTGATTGTGGTGATGATGAAACGACTATTAATTTAAAACAAAATAGTTTGTTATGCTTCTTAGAAAAAGTAACCTCTTCTCCTTTTACAGTATTTAATTCAATTGGTATTTTTTTATCAAAGTTATCAGATCTGCAATTATCTGATTTAATAACTTTCTTAAGAGTAGCATTTTTGTTCTTTATTTTGAATAATGTACTAAATACTATACCTGGTATAGCTACAAACTTAACTGGCGGTAGTGCTAATTTACCTGGAGCACCTGCAAGCGCAGATCCATTTGCTTTATCAAGAAAATTTGGAAGTGTCGGTGGTACTGCTAGTAAAATATTTAAATATGGTGGAAAAACTGTTGGTAGAGGTTTTTTAAATATTATAAAAAAGTAACATATATAAGGATATTAAAAAAGATAATAATGATAAAGAAAATAATAATGAATAATATAAAGGATATAATGAATAAAAAATATTTTTCAAAAGAAATAAAAGACTATTTTTCTATATTGGCATTTTTTGTAATTCTGTCAATATCATTAAATAGTAATATAGTTTTTGCTACTACTTGTGCTGAACTTTATGATGGTGGTGTTAGAGATACTTTAGATCACTGTAAAACTTTTGAAGTTTCTCCTTCTGATATTACTTCTAGCGTAGATAATGATGGAAACCAACCAGCTCAATGTGATGATGTTAGTTTGACATATAATCCTTATAAATCTCCTGATTATTTTTATGATAAAAATAATAAATATTGTTTGATTTGGGGAACTGGTATAAGTATTACTTATGCTACCGCTTCTGCTATTGCTAATACTGCTTGTTTTAAATTTTTAGAATACGATCAAAGTTCTACTGGTATTGACCCAACTTCTTATGCTAAACAACTTAAAATAGCTGCAGGTTTAGGAACAAAAATAAAAAGTTTAAAAGGTGTTTTAGCACTATTAAAATCAGCAGCAGGAAATTTAACATCTATTGCAAGTAGTTCTACAACAAGTATTTTTACAGACCCTATTATAACATTACAAATTGAATATGCAATTGATGCTGTAAGATTAGGCTATTATATTACTTATAATGCACTTCAATGTTCTACATGGACATCAGAAGCTACTGCTTGTATGGCTGTTGGTGGTTATGTTACTGGTGGCGTTTGTGCTATGGCTGTTGCTAACGCTATAACTGCATGCACAATGACAACTACTTGTGCAGTTAGTTTAGCTACTCTTACTGCTCTATCTCAATCTTTAATTTGGAGTACAACAGCGGGATTTTATAATGAAGCTAGTGCGCAAATAAACAGAGCACAATTGTGTGGTATTGATTGGGAAAGTAAGGTTTATACCGAATTTGATAGAGAAAATTTCGCTACACAAGAATTATATCCACAAACTGGTTCTTATTCAAATTCATATAGTTACAAACTTGAAAAATGTTTTAAATATGGAACTACACAAGCTTTAAGCGATTATGGTGTCGATTGCTCTGAAATAATAAATAATGATGGATATTGCGAATTAGATGATTCTTTATGTACTGGTATTAGTATGCAATCTAAAAGTATTAAAAACAGATTATATAGAGAACGATTATATAAAGGAAAAGAATATAAAATTTCTATAGATTATACTTCTGAAAAATGTACAGATCCAAGACCAACAAACCAAAAAGGTTTTAAAGGTATAGAACAAAGATATTATTTTAGAGGTACAGATTCCGCTCAATACGCTTGTAATAGATTTACATATAAGAATCAAGGCTGTATACTAGCTGATGGAACTGAAATTTCTAGCACTGAAGCTGCATCTAGTACTTCAAAAGCTACTTCATGTAAACAAGCTTTTGAAAATGCTTATAATTGTTGTAGGAGTAGAGCGGCGCTTGGCGTTTGCGTTTATGATATTGAAGATGATGATGGTGGTAGAGATTCCAATAAAAACACAATGTGTATTAAATCATCTGGTGATTATTGCACACTAAATGTGACTACTACACTTGCGCCAACCCCTCCTAAATTTTTAGCATTTGAGTCGGAAGAAGATGCTATGAAAATTTGTATTAAAAATGCAAATTACTGTCCTTATGCATATAATGTTGGTGGTGGTACTAGTATTGAAGACCAATATTGTAATGGTGATTATTCATGTACAGGTGCTAAACCGGCAAGCAAAATTGATTCCGATGATAGATATGTAATTCCTTCTGAAGAAGATAAAGCTACAATATGGAGTAGCTCTAAATCTAAAACACCAACTAATGCTTATGGGGAAACTAAAAATTATTGTACATATAATATTCATTGTACAGAAATAGGTAGTACTGGTGATTCTGAATTTACAGATATTGATAATAAATTCTTACCAAAAGTTTGTTCGGATTTTGTTGGTGATTCACAAAATTTACCAGTTGTAACTTCAACTATCAATTTAAATGTTTATAACTTTATTAAAAAAGCATTTAAATCTTATAATGTAAATATAGAAAACTCTAGTGATGAAATAGAAGAAGATTTAAATGATTTAAGTAATTCCGAAATTAGAAGTTTACTTAAAGATATGGAAGAAGTTACATTGATTTCTGATGCTATAGAAGAAAATGGTTATTCAAAAACTACATTAGAAAATATTATATCATCTATAAACAAAACAGCTGCTAGTGGTGTTGAATTTGATTTACATGAATATAGGGGTTTTACTGCACCAATAGTTCAATGTCTAAAAGAAACTTTATATAATATGTTCAATAATAAAGCTGGTCAAAGCTATTGTGCAGATAGTACTGAAGAAGTTAATGCTGAAGGATTGTGTGGAACTGATACTTTTGGACCACCTGAAAGTATAGATACAGATAAATATATTTATATAATAGGTGAAGATTTACCCGAAGATAGTAATATTTTTTATAAAATTCAAAATAGACTACAATTCATTATTAAAATGGCTGCTGTATTTGCTATAATAGTAATGGCATTAAACTTTTTATTAAAAGGTGAATTAGATATATTTAATGATGTAAAAAAACCAAAACAAATGATTGTTGGGCTTATAAAATTCTCAATAGTTTTTTATTTCGCGGTAGGAACTGCTTGGCAAACAAAATTTTATGAATGGATTGATGATAGTACAGCATATTTATATTATAAATTTTTTGATTTATCATTGTTGGATTATAAGGGCTATAGTAATATTGATACAGAAATAACATGTACTAAAACTGTAAAAACAACTACTTGCAGTACACAAAATTTATTTATGAAAGCCACAAAATTTACCGCAAGCGGTACATATGAAATAAGAACAAATACTGATGGTTTAATAATAGAGGTTTGGGGGGCAAGTGGAGGAAGTAATGGTGGAACTACTATAAACAAAGGTGGTTATTCATATGGAACATTAGAAATACCTTCTACAGCTTTAAATTTAAATGTAGGAGATACATTATACGTTAATATCGGATCTTCTGGTGGAACAAGTCAAAAAGGTGGAGGTGCTACAGATGTTAGTTTGTCAGATACAGGAAATTTTACTTGTAATTATGATGATACAAGAATTATAGTAGCAGGAGGTGGAGGAGGTAATGGTACAGGCGGTACTTTTGTAGATAAATTATATGTTGGTGGTGATGGTGGGGGAGGATATGGTAGAGGTGGTAATGGTTCTTCATATGATACTGGAGCCTTTGGTTATGGTGCAACATTTATTTTACCTGGTGAAGGAGGAACTCATTCTGATTATTCAGGAGAAGATGGAGAATGTGCTTATGGAGGTGAGGGAAAAGGAGAAATTTCAGCTACTATATATGGTAATGGTGGTGATGGTTGGTTTGGAGGTGGTGGTGCATCTGGTGGCTATGCAGGTGGTTCTGGTGGTGGTGGATCTGGGTTCATAAATAGTAATTTTATTGATTTTGGTGGTTCTAACGGAGCCAATAGCGGTGAAGGTTATGCAAAAATTACACCATATAAAAGCTCAGAGGAATGTTATACATATTCAGACATAACAGAAGATTATGTGGTTGATGATGTTAGTGAATTCCCTAGTAATGTTATGCCTACTTCTGAGGATTGTAGTACTACTGATAATGTTGAAACATGTTATAGCGATTGTACAGAAAGTGAAAAAGAAGATATTTACGGTAATAAAGAATATGTTTGGAAAGATAATTATGATGGTTGTTATTTTGGTGATTCTTATTATCCAAATGGAAAAAGGTATTTGTCTATTTTTGATAGTCTTGATTGTAAATTAATGAATTACTTCAATTATGGACCAGATATTGATTTACCAGGTATATTACATATGTTGTTATTATCATTAATATGGAGTCCATTAGCATTAATAGTTATATGTTTAGGATTTATTTTCTTCTTCATATTATTAACAATAGTTATGAAAGTATTTTATATATTCTTAATGAGCTTATTTGCTATTAATATATTAATTTATACATCGCCATTAATATTTCCTTCTCTATTATTTAAAAAATACAAAGGTATGTTTGAAACATGGCTTGATAGCTTAATAGGATATTCATTGCAATTTATATTTATTATAATATTTGCAGGATTCTTTATAGGAAATATGGAAAAACTAGGACTAGGAGATGCTAAATATATTAATCATGATCCAGCAACAGGTAGATTACCAACACTTGATTGTTCAGATTCTGATTTAAGTTTATTATGTATTTTTAAAGTAGATACAACTAAAGGAGAACTACCTTTATTAGGAACAAAAGTTTATAAATATTTAGGCTTAGGTCCTCTTGTTAGTATTTCTAGCTCTTTAAATAACGATTTCGTTGGAACTGTTGTAATTTTATTAAAAACTTGTTTAATATTATATGTTTTACTTGAATTCCTTAAAAAATTACCAAATTTAGCTATTGATTTAACTGGTGGTAGTAAATTTGAAGGTGGTAATATCGGTATAACCGAATCTATCAAAGAAGTAAGTAATAAAGCTCAAATTACTTCTAGAGTAGCAAAATATAGTGGAATAGCTGGTGGTAAAGGCGCTGTTAATACAGCTTCTAATATTGTGAAAAAAGGTAGAAAATTATTCAAATTATGATAATAGTTAATAGCACAAAAGGAAATTAAATCTAAATGAATTTTCTGAAGAAAAAGGTAATAATAATGTTTGAATTATATAGTTCATGAAAATTTTAGAAATTATCAAAAAATATAATTTATCTACTAAGAAAAAATTTGGACAAAATTTCTTAGTAGATGAGTTGTTATTGGATAAAATCGTTAGTGTCGCTTGCGATATTAAAAATACTAATGTTTTAGAAATAGGAGCGGGTCCGGGTGGTTTAACTTTTTCAATATTAAAACAAAATCCAAAAAAATTAGTTTCAATTGAAATTGATAAAGACTGCTTTAATATTTTAAAAACCGAATTTAATCAATATAATAATTTTGAAGTTATCAACAAAGATGCTTTAAAAATAGATGAAAAATCTTTTTTTGATAATGAAAAAATTAATGTAATAGCCAACTTACCTTATAATGTTGGCACAGCTCTTTTGCTAAAATGGTTAAATAATCTAGAAATATTCAATAGCTTTACCTTATTATTACAAAAAGAAGTTGTTGATAGAATAATCGCAGAACCTTGTACTAAAGATTATGGAAGATTAACCGTTCTAGTCCAAGCGTTATGCAATGTAAAGAAAGGTTTTGATATAAAGCCGACTAGTTTCATACCTGCACCAAAGGTTATGTCTTCTGTTGTAAATATAACTCCAAAAGCAAATATACAAAACATTGACATAAAAAAATTATCAGACATTACTTTTATTCTATTTAACCAAAGAAGAAAAATAATCAAAAAACCAATCCAAGATTTAATAAAAAATCAAAAATTAGATAGTAAAGTTTTAGATTTTATTGATTTAAATAAAAGAGCTGAAGAGTTAAATGTTGAATGTTTTATAAGAATTCAAAGTTGTTATAGATAAAATTAATTTAGCCCCCCTTTGTCCTTCGGACATTTCCCCTCAAGGAGGGGAAAGATTATCCTGTGCAGGAAGGGGTTTGTAACCCCTTCCTTATCGTTCAAAATAAAGTGCATAAGTATAGTGGTTAATGTAAGTTATTCTGAACAGTGGGGAATGGATTACAAATCCATTCCCGCAGAGACCCAACACCACAGGAAAAGATAGTTCAATCAATCTCACAGAACTTAATCAAAGCCCTAATCCTAACCATCGACTCCTTTTCCCTTCTATAATCTATCCTCAGCATTCTCTCTAATATTTTATCCAATTTTTCTAACTGCCTAAGACCAAAATATTTTTCATTAACATTTATAAATTTTATTATTATAACCGAACACAATTCAAATATTTTCATTTGAAACAATTTTTTATAATATACTCCTGTATAAATATATCCAGAATCACAATTCTCATAACCAGAATAAGTATTTATCAACTTCTGCAACTCCCTTCCCAAAACCATTCTTTCATCAGAAGTCATTTTTTCAGATTGTTCACAATCACCTTCCAATTCATCTTCTATTTCCTTATCAGATTCATTTTGTTCTTTTTTGATTTATTCCTCTTTTATTCTTTTCAGATTGTTTAGTTGATTAATAGATTTATTTATATTTTCAGTTCTTCTTTTTTCATATAACCTTTTTTTAAATTAATAAAAATTAATAAAAAACGCACTTAAAAAAAGTGCGGAGGTTAAGAAAACTGAATCGTTCAGCCCCTATAGCCTTTTAAGCCATAAATGACCTATTATAACCATAAGCCTCCGCTATATTTATTGTCATAAATACAACAAAGGCCTAACAGCCAATAGTAAAACGATTTCTGGTTTCTTACGCCATCACTTTGCCCGTAGGCAATACTATTTTTAATTGCTTTTTTGTAATTGTCAATGGTTTAGTTTTTAGCTCCCCTTTGTCAACTGAGTTAACAAAGGAGGAGCTGAATTTTAATTAATACTATATTAAAGTTGAACTTTTTGGTTTAACAAATTCCTTACTTTCCACCCACTTTCCACTTACATCTTTTTTCAAAAAATTAAGATTATATTTTTTTGATGAATATTTATTCCAATTGTCTTCTGCTTCATTTAAAAGATTTTGATTAACTGGTGAGAAAATATAAAATGTTTTTTCAAATTGTTTTAAAAAAATATCATCATCTAAAAAATTGCTAATTAATAAGAAATGAGCGTTAATTTTATTTTCTTTTTGATTTGATATTAATAAAGGTGTTCTATCCCAACCTTTATCTGTATGTTTTAAATGAGGTAAAAAAGCTGTTTTTTTCATAGTCCAAAGTAATTCATCTAATTTATCCATCTTTTCTTGATTTTCTGAATAAATTATAACTTTCTTTTGACTATCAACCAATTTTGTCAAAAAAGAATAAAGAAATTGATTTATATCTTCTTCTATACAATAAAAATTTATATTACTCATATCTACCTATTCTTTAAAATTTCATTTCTTGCTAATTTATCAACTTTATTGTTTAATTCATCATCAGCATGACCTTTAACCCAATTCCATTTTATGTTATGAAAACTATTTAATTCGTCAAGCTTTTGCCATAATTCTTGATTTTTTATAACTTCCTTTTTCGCATTTTTCCAATTATTTTTTTTCCAGCTATAAATCCATTCTGTTATACCACTCTTCACATAATTACTATCCGTCCATAACTCAACATCACACTTTCTCTTCAATAAACTTAGTGCTTCAATAACGGCCTGCAACTCCATTTTATTGTTTGTAGTTAATTCTGAATAACCACTGATTTCTTTTTTTACATTACCATAAATCAAAATAGCGCCCCACCCACCTTTACCGGGATTTCCAGAGCAAGCACCATCTGTATAAATTATAACTTTATCAACCAAAATTAATTATCCCCAAAAAACCAACTATAAGACATATTAAAGAAAAGCACCAAAAAATCAATACTACTTTTCTTTCACTCCAGCCAGATTTTTCAAAATGATGGTGTAAAGGTGCCATTTTAAAAACTCCTTTTTTGAAAACCATGTAAGATGAAACTTGAATAATATCCGATAAAGCTTCTAATACAAAAACAAACCCTATTATAGCAAATAATACTTCGTATTTTAATAAAACAGCTATAGTACCCAAGAATGCACCATACATCAAACTTCCAACATCACCCATAAAAATTCGTGCAGGATACCTATTGAACATTAAAAATGCTATTCCCGTTCCTATAACTGCAGAACACATTATAGCTAATTCCGAAGGATTATCAAAATTCATTGTTTTAATAAAATTCGCATTTATACCATAAATGCTAAAAATTGAAATTATCAAAAAAGCTGTTGTACATAGCATTACAGGAACTATCAATAAACCATCTAAACCATCAGTTAAATTAACGGCATTACTTGAACCAATTATTACAAAAATAATAAAAGGTATAAACAAAATACCAATGTATAATATATAATGAAAAAATGGTATCAATAGCGCTTCTTCATTTGTTATTGGGGAATCATTAGCTATTAACCACAATATAACTATACCACAAATTAATGTTTCTAATATAATTTTAATAGACCCTTTAAATCCATTTGTATTTTTATAAAATACTTTAGTTATATCATCTATTAATCCTATTAATCCAAATGACATTGATATAATTAAAGTGGCTATAACATATATATCACTAGCGTCACAAAATAACAATGTTGAAACTAGTAAACCCAAGCAACAGGCTAAGCCACCAAATGTTGGTACACTTTTTTTAGTCATAGCATGAGTTTCTGGACCATAACTTCTTATTGGTTGAAAAAGTTTACTTTTCTTTAAAAAATTTATAAGAAACTTCAAAATAAAAAATGTTATAAAAAATGCAGCAATAAAAGCTAAAGCACTTCTTAATAACAAAAAATTTACATCACCATATATTACAAAAACAGACCTTAAACAATTAAAAAACATATAAACTTTCTATATAAACATTAATTTTTATAAACTTAACTTGGTATTTTGCAAGAATTAACCATTTTTTAACTCTCTTTTTTTAGTAAAGAGAGTTAAATAACTAGTTTACAATGGCAAATTATCATGTTTTTTATTAGGTTTGCCAACTTTTTTATTTCTTAAAACTCTCAATACATCACAAATTCTTTTTCTTGTATTTTGTGGATGTATAATTTCGTCAATATACCCCCTTGAAGCTGCATAGAACGGCGTAGAAAACTGCTCTTTATATTGTTTTATCTTGTCTTCTCTTTCTTTACCTTGCAAATCTTTATAGATAATATTGATAGCACCTTCAGCACCCATAACCGCAATCTCAGCATTACTCCAAGAATAGTTTACATCGCTTCTCAAGTGTTTAGAATTCATAACTATATATGCACCACCATATGCTTTTCTTGTTATAACCGTAACCTTTGGAACTGAAGATTCCGCATAAGCGTATAACATTTTAGCACCATGATTAATAACACCATTATGTTCTTGTACTCTACCCGGTAAGAATCCCGGTACATCAACCAAAGTAATTAGCGGAATATTAAAAGCATCACAAAATCTTATAAATCTAGCACCTTTTCTTGAAGCATTAATATCAAGACTTCCTGCAGATTCTAATGGTTGATTTGCAACTATACCTACAGTTCTACCTTCCATTCTAGCAAAACCAACAACTAAATTTTTAGCAAAGTCAGGTTTAATTTCAAAAAAATCACCTTCATCAACAATTTTGTAAATTAATTCTTTAATATCATAAGCTTGAGATGGATTTTCTGGAACTAGAGTATTTAAAGATACATCAATTCTTTCAGCATCATCATCTGTTTGTAAATAAGGAACCTGTTCGTCATTGTTCAATGGCAAAAAATCAAATAATCTTCTAATTTGCAATAATGTTTCAATGTCATTTTGAAATGCACCATCAGCCACACCGCTTAGTTCAGTATGTGTTGAAGCACCGCCAAGTTCTTCTTTTGTTAAATCTTCATGTGTAACAGTTTTTACAACTTCAGGTCCAGTCAAAAACATATAAGAAGTATTCTTTACCATGAAAGTAAAATCTGTTAAGGCAGGAGCATAAACAGCACCACCAGCACAAGGTCCCATAATAGCTGATATTTGTGGGATTACACCACTTGCATCAACTATTCTTTGGAAAATTCTACCAAAACCACCAAGCGCATCTACACCTTCTTGAATTCTAGCACCGCCACTATCATAAAGTCCAATTACTGGAGCATTTGCTTTCATTGCTGTAGAAATAATCTTTTCAATTTTTCTAGCATGAGCCTCACCTAATGAACCACCACTTACCGTAAAATCTTGTGCAAATACAAATACTAATCTACCGTTTATAGTTCCACTTCCCGTGATTACACCATCACCAGCATACTTTTTATTTTGCATATCAAAATTAATACATCTATGCTCCATAAAAAGACCAAACTCTTCAAATGTTCCACTATCTAATAAAACTTCTATTCTTTCCCTAGCTGTTAACTTGCCAGATTTATGTTGTTTTGATATTTTTTCAACACCACCGCCCAAAAGAGCATCTTCCCTCTTTTGATTAAAATTTGCATATACAGAATTATTTAACATATTCTATTATTTTTATTGCTGTTGGTAATTCTATTTAGTTATTTAAATTAATCAAGAAATTATTTAACACTTAAAAATTAAATAAAGCTTGATTTCTTAAATAGAATGTTTTACTGATATTATGTGGATAATAAATAAAATTGGATAAAAAATGTTTAAAAAATTATTAATGCTATGTTTCGTTTTAACATTAGTTTCAGCATGTTCTTCAAAGCCAGGTATGAAAGATGGTGAAGATTATGATGTTATAGATAGTGAACAACAAGCTAACAGAATGAACAAAAAGACTAACGAGAACATTGAAGAAGTTTCAGTTCCAGATAGAGTTTATTTTGCTTTTGATAAATATAATATTTCTAATGATTCAGCTGAAGTATTAAATTTACAAGCAGAATGGTTAAAATCTGATTCAAAACTAAAAGTAATTATTGAAGGTCATTGTGATGAAAGAGGAACTAGAGAATATAACTTAGCTTTAGGTGAAAGAAGAGCTACAGCTGTTAAAAATTATTTAGTTTCAAAAGGAATTTCAGCTAATAGAATTAAAACAATAAGTTATGGAAAAGAAAGACCAATTTTCGTTGGTTCAGGCGAAGCTGTTTGGGCAAAGAACAGGGTTGGTATAACTGTTGTTGCTGAATAGTTAAGTAAAATATTTTCAAAAAAATCCATCATTAATTTGATGGATTTTTTTAATTACAACTTTTAAATTTTTATTACTAGACCTCCTGTAAATAAAATTTTTCCTCAAAAAATAATTTCTACAAAAAAGACAAGGATATTTCAAAGTATTTAATAGAAATAGTATACTTATACATTTCATTGTTAAATATAGTCAAACAACTTTCACTTAACCACCAA
>DATIQT010000097.1:0-1785 GCA_035470525.1 Rickettsiales bacterium | reverse complement strand
TTGCCTTAATCACCCTTCGTCGCTCTAAAATTTTATTGTCTCACCGTATTAAGTTATACGCTATCGCAATAAAATTTTAAATCTCCTCGTATATTTTTGCAAAAGCGGTTTAGTTGGTGGTTAAGTGAAAGTTGTTTGACTATAAGTATTGAAATTGTTCAAATTTTATTTGCAGGAGGTCTAATAATTTAACAAATCAAAACAAATGTCTTGAAAACTAAAAAAGACGTGTTATAAATAATATCATTATTGAAGGCAGTTATTATTTTTAATAACTCATTCTTTTTTTATTAATAAAATAGGAATAGACCGTGTCTTTTTACGAATTGGTATATATCACAAGGCAAGATTTAGCAACTAATGAAGTTGATAATCTTACCGAAAAATTTAAAAAAGTTTTAGAACAAGGAAAAGGTAAGCTTGTATCTAAAGAATATTGGGGTTTGAGAACTCTTGCTTATAAAATTAACAAAAACACAAAAGGACATTATGTTTTGATGAATATAGATGCTCCTTATCCAGCAGTTGCTGAATTAGAAAGAATAATGTCTTTTGATGAAAACATTATTAGAAAAGGTATTTTTAAGGTTGAAGAAATCGCAAAAGAACCTTCTAAATTATTTGTGTCAGTTAATGCAAAAGATAGTAAAAAATAATAGGAGAAATTATGGTAGAGAATCAACAAAATACAACTCAAAACCAAGAAAAAGATGATTATTTAAAAATTTCACTTGTAAATCAAGGTATTTCAATAAAGAAGAATAGAGTAGATCCATTATTAAGTATTTCTGAAAAAGATATAGATTATAAGAATCTAGAATTAATAAATAAATATATTTCCGAAAGAGGAAAAATAATGGCAAGTAGAATTACTGGTATTCCTTTAAAAAAGCAAAGAAAATTAGCTAAAGCTATTAAGAGAGCTAGAAATTTAGCTTTGATGTCATTTATAGCAAAAATTGATGAATAGGAGATAATATGAGAATTATTTTAAAGAGCAAAGTTAAAAATTTAGGAAATATCGGTGACATAATTGATGTTAAAGATGGTTATGCAAAAAATATGTTATTACCTAACAATTTAGCTGTTTTTTATACTGAAAAAAATTACGAAGTTTTTAAAGTTAAAAAAGCTGAAATAGAAAAAGAAAATGCAGAAAATAAATCAAAAGCTGAAACATTAAAAGAAAAAATCACTGGAAAAGATTTAATTTTAATTGAAAATGCTGGAGATGATGGAAAATTATATGGTTCTGTTTCTAGTATCAAATTAGCTAATTTTATTAACTCAATTTTAAAAATTGCCGATGTTAAAAAGTCTAATATTTCTTTAAGAGAACCTATTAAAAGTGTAGGAAAATATTCAATAATTATTGAATTACACCCTGAGGTATCTTTTGATAAAGAAATTATCATAGCTAGATCAAAAGAAGAGGCTATTAAAATTAAAAAAGGTGAATTTGTAATTAATAAAGAAAATAAAGAGGAAGCTCCTTCTGAAACTACTTCAGCAACAGATGAAGTAAAAGAAGAAGCTAAAGAAAAAGTTAAAAAAAGAAAAGAAAAAACTACTGAATAATAAAAATATTTTAGTTATATTTAAAACTATCCTAAAAAAGGATAGTTTTTTTATTAAATTTTATTAATTAGACCTCCTGTAAATAAAATTTTTCCTCAAAAAATAATTTCTACAAAAAAGACAAGGATATTTCAAAGTATTTAATAGAAATAGTATACTTATACATTTCGTTATTAAATATAGTCAAACAACTTTCACTTAACCACC
>DATIQT010000096.1:0-7397 GCA_035470525.1 Rickettsiales bacterium | reverse complement strand
ACACAACTAAAAATAGATATTTGTGTTGCTGTTAAGTCTTCACAAAAACGAGGGCTTAATGTTGGAAAAGTCCAAGTCTACTTGAGACTTTGACAACTTATGCCCGAAGTTTACCAAAGGAAAACATCTAATTATTTTTTTAATAGTATATGTAATTAAATGCTGTCTTTTCATAGTTAAAATTATATAATTAATAAAATTAACTAGTCAAGCCCCTAAATTTTAATATATAAATTAAGTTTGCTATAACTCTTATGAATAAGAAATATGCTCGGTTTGTATCAATTTTTTTTCTTTTCTAAAAACTAAAGGTTGCCACTTAAAACTTTTTCCATTAAAAATAATATCTCCACCCATCCATAAACTTGTTAGTGTACATGTTGGGACATTGTGTTCACCAAAAATTAATTGACCGCTATTTCCATATCCTAAAAATGAATTATTAATTCTTTCATCTGTCCAATGTGGTTTGTTTTGTTTTAATAATTGACCGCCAACAAATTTAAGAATTTCATAAAAATTCTCTATTTCCTTTTTTGTAGCGCAATTAAAAAAGATGCTTTCTTGAATATTTTTTACTTTATTGTCAACAATGTTTCCAAATAGTGTTTTGTCTATAATGAATTTGTTTACTACTTCTATTCTTGAGCTTTTTTCCAGTTTATAATATTGCAAAATTTCATTTGCTTTTTTCAACCCTGCTTCAGTTCCCTTATAAAAAAAGAATATTTTGTTAATTTTACGAAATATGTCAATCTCACTTTTAGATAAATTAAGTTCAATTCTATTATCGTTATCAGAAAAGAAGCTTTTAATTATAGAAATAAATTGTCCTCCACTAACTAAAAAATCATCAACAAAATATAATTTACTACTATCTTTTACATTATGTAGCAATTCATGTATATCAAATGATGTTTTTATTTTATTATTAATTTGTTTTATTATTCTATATGAACTTTCATCTTTTATACCAAAATTGTTTAGGAAAATTGTTTTGTAATCTATATTAGATTCAGAAATAAATTTGTTAAAACTTTCAATAATTTCACAGTCATATACAAATTTTATATTATTTAATAATGTGTATAAAATATCTATATTATTAAAGTTAAAATATTTAAAGTTATTAATCCAATTATTTACTGATTCTTTTACATCAAGAGAACCCAACCTTCCTTTATATTCAGAAAGGTTTTCTAAAAAATTATCTATAAACATATCTACCTTTTAAAACTAGTGTCTAAATTTTTTTTCTCGCTAAAACCAACCGCTTCAGCTGTAAAACCATGTCTTATAAGTATTTCTAATTTTTTCTGATTTCCTGTAATTAGCTTTATATGTTTGAATCCCAAATCTTTAAAAATCCAACAAGCTTGATGAAAATCTCGTCCACTATCAAAATATCTTTCTGGCAAAGATGTATTTAAACATAAATGAGCTGGTTCTTGATTTAAATACAAAATAGAGCCATTGCCATCTTTTTGTATTTTAGCTAAACTATTTTCGAGTTCTTCTCTACAGTCGCAAGCTATTGATTGAAATAGTTCATTTTTAGCACAACCGCTATGAATTCTTGTTGGAGCATCCAAAAAGTTACCTTTATGTAAAAATAAATGAACTCTAGCTTGCCCAACTTCTTCATATAATTCTATCTCAAATTCACCGAATTTTGTTGTTAACCTGTCGCTCCCAATTTTAACTACATTTGGGTTTCTTAATTTAAAACTATCAATAACTTCTTCTAAATTATATATTTTTAATCCTTCACAACATGGTAATTTTTCAACAATTTCTGTTATTTTTACTTGTGGTTCAAAGTTGTTGATTAATTTCAAATAATAAGCACCTTCTTCAAATCTATTTCTAAACTTTATATCTGGAAAAATTGTCTTTTCGGCTGATTGCTCAACTAAAAATGATCTTGTACCATTTGACAAAACACATGGAAATATTGCTTCTTCTCGCATCATATTATTTTCACTCCTTTTTTATTAATTAAAACTTCATTCATTATCCCACTTCTTGAAGATAGAGAGCAATATAATGGATAAAAGTTATATTTTTTATAAATATCAGCAACAAAAATTGAAAATTCAGCAATTTCTTCTATATTTGGTTTCTTTTTGTTTTCCCATGGAGTTCCTCTTTTAGGAGTAAAGATTGTAAAATCTGTGACAACACCAATTTCTGCGAGTTCAAGAACACCTTTTTTTGTTTCAGCAATTTCTTGAGCTCCAAGCACAAAACTACATCTTACATTACCACTACCAAAGTGTTTAACACCATCTTCAAAAGATTTCAAAAAATCATTATATTTTATAAGATCACTTTTACCTTTGCAAACTGCATTATAGAATTTTTCACCCCATACTTCAATATTATAAACTAAATGTTTATAACCTAATTCTTTTGCTTCTTTTGATAAATTTTCATCGTCTATTGGAATTAAATTTAAAAAGGCATCTAAATTTGATATTTGGTACACATTATTCAATGCTTTTGTTACTCTAAAAATATATTCCAACTCTTTTTTTACATTATATAAATTACCAGACATTACATGTAAATGTCTATGTGGATTTATATTCTCTTTTAATATATATTTATAAGATTCAACTAAAGCATCTGTATATGGTTTTTCAACACAAGACAACCATTTATCAATATCCATAGAAAATTTTGAATTTAATTCGTTTAAACTAGGGACTGGACTTTTTTCATTACATCTTTTTGCTGCTGAATCACAAAACAAACATGATGTTTTGTTAAAAAAACCATTACACCCTTCAAAACCCAAAAAAGCAATTCTATCGGCTCCTATAATTTGTATATATTTATAAAGAGGGAAATCATCTATAATAATATTTTTAAATTTTAATTTTTCAGAAAAAGAACATTCTAGCTTCATATTTAAATTATTACAAATTATATAAGCTTTTCCATTTAAGCCAATCATTGTAAAAGGAGAAGTTTTATTATAATTCATTTTTACAACACTTTTAAAATTTTGTTCCCTATCTTCTATATAAAACTCTTCTGGTATAAATAAACAATCTGAAGTTTCAACATCAAATAATTGATTATTAACTATTCCTATTTTTTTCTTAGATCTTTTAACCCTATAATTATCTGGATAACCAGATAACTCATTATATAAAGATTTAGCATCTACATTAATACCGAAATAAACAAACATTAGCTTAATTGTAGCTAACTCATTATCACACAAACTCTGAACATCATTGAATGTGTTTAAAATACCAATCGCATTATTCAACAACACAAAAACCAAATTAATATAGGTTGCATATTAATATTTGATAATTATTTGTCAATATGAATATTGTTTTTTAAAAAAGTATATTTATAATTGCGCAATAATCTAATAATCATAAAGCAATGAAAAAGCTATTTATATTTGATTTTGATGGAACTTTAGTCGACACAAAAACAATAGTAAAAAATGGTATTTTAGATTTTTCAAAAGAAAATTCATTACCAGTTCCAGATATTGATTTAATTTGTTTAGGATATTCTAATCCAGATAATTATGATTTCGGCTGGGGAGTTGATAAACAAAAACAAAAAGAAATAATGGATAAAACTTTTATTTCTATATCTGAAAAAATAAGCAATGGAACTTATATTCCTACTATGTTTAAAAACACCGAAGAAATTTTAAAAATTCTGTCTGAAAATGGTTCAACACTTGCAATTTGCACATCAAGAGAGAAAGATGCCTGTTTGAATATTCTTGAATATTATAATATCAAAAAATATTTTAAAATTTTTAAAACTAGAGAAGATGTGACTTTAAGAAATAAAAAACCAAAACCAAATCCTGAACTTGTTTTAGAAATAATAGATGAATTAAGTTTCAAAAAAGAAAATACATTTATAGTTGGTGATACTGATGCCGATATAATTGCCGGAAAAAATGCAAATATAAAATCAGTTGGAGTATCTTGGGGTTATTTCGGTAAAGAACAAATTAAAAATTGTAACTGTGATTTTATCATTGACGATTTTTTAGAACTAAAAAATTTAATTTAATAAGGTAGATATTATGAAAATATTATTAGTAACTGGAACAATGGGCTCTGGAAAATCAAAATATATTTTTGATTTTTTGGAAAGTAATTCTTATGGTTTTGCCAAAAGTGAAATTTCCTGTTTTAAAAATATAGCTCAAACAAGAGATGGCTATGTAATTAAATCATTAGCTTATCCAACAAAACAAATACGTAGCTATAATATATCTGATATATGTGATGTATTAAAAAGTTCAAAAAGATGTATTATTGTAGATGAATATCAATATTTTTCTCCAGAAAATCTGAAAACAGGCATATCAAAAATAAATCAAAGTAATTGTGAACTTTTAATACTTGCTGGTCTGCAATATTATGCAAATGGTAACGAATGGGAATCTATTAAGGCAGTAAAGGATACGGCGCAAGATTTAAAAATTGAATTAGAAATTATAGAAATGAAAGATCATAAATGTGATAGTGTGATATGTATAAATCCAGCAAAATATCATAAATTAAAATCTGAATTAGGTACTAGAAGATTTGAAGATTTATCTGTAAAAGATTATGATTTTTTATGTACTCCTTGTTGGGTTGAATTTGTTAAGAAAAAAGAAGAAGAAAGGATAAAAATAAAGATAAATTATAATATATTTTAATTTTATTCCATTTATTGAGTGTTGGGTTCATAGACCCAACACCGCAACAAACCTCACCCACCAATATTTTCAATCACATTATTCAATCTCTTCACCTTAGCCTCTTCATCATACCTAACCCTTGCCGTTTTTATAAAATAATTAAGCATATTCCTCAAATAAATCAAACTATCCCTATTCTTTGACTTATTCTCCACATAGAAAATTATTATTTGATTTATAACCTCCATCAACTCTTCATTCACAGAATTATTTTTTTCAATTTTACTTTTAAAATCCTTATCCTTTTGCAAAAGATATAATTTTTTAAGCAAATCATTTTTCATCAGTTCATCCATTTTAGACCTCAATTTTTAATAATAAAAAACGCACTCAAAAAAGTGCGGAGGTTAAACTAACTGACGACATCAGCTCTTACAGCCTTTTAAGCTATAAAATAGCCTATTATAACCGCAAGCCTCCGCCGTATTTATATTATAAATACAACAAAAGCCTGCAGACTAAAATTTAATGCCGTTTCGGTAGTTTACACCGTCAACTTCGCCCGTAGGCAATTATAATATTATAAAAGGGAAATTATTTTGCAAGAGATTTATAAAACTAGCTCCCCTTTGTCCTTCGGACATTTCCCCTCAAGGAGGGGAAAGATTATGAGTAGTGATTGTCATACTATTGCATTAACCACCGCCCGTAATCTTTCCCCTCCTTGAGGGGAAATGTCCGAAGGACAAAGGGGAGCTAAAAATCAAATTAAATTATTAAAAATTTAAATCATTAAATATCTTTGTGTTATTTTTAGTAATGTTGTGGTTAAGACAATTTATTCTGAACAGTGAGGAAGGGGTTACAAGCCCCTTCCTGCAGAGAAAAACCCATCATTCAATGATGGATTTTACTATCACAATAAATTAATTTCTACAATTATTTTTATCATTAATAAAATTTCTTCTAAGGAAATCCTTAAATTTTCTAACGTTTGTAACTTTTTTACAATTTTCATTATTTTTAAGATTGTTAGAATTAGAACTGCTACTAGCCCCGTTATTTTTAAAATTAGAACTAATACCAGTCTGTTTAAGTTTAACATATTCATTATCGGTTATATTAGATTTTTGATTTAATTCAGGACATGCTTCATTAATGAAATATTTTAGATTACAAAAATCGAGGTCTAAATTAAATTCTCCTTCTTTTTTTGAACATTTTTTATTCAATGCTTTACTTATTGAATTAATAACTGAATTAATAACTTCTGTGAACTGTTTTTTAACGGTTACATCTTCTTTTGGAAAACACTTTTCCAGTTCTTTAAAAAGGTCTTCAAAATCCGACAATGGTTTCTTATATTTTTTTCTTACTCCTCTTCCTATCTTATTAAATATATGTTTACCATCAAATAATTCTATATTGTTAAGAATTTTTAAAAAAATATCGTCTTTTTTTGCTTTTTTCTCTTTTTTCTCTTTTTCTTCTGCTGCTTTAATTTCATCCATTTTCTTTTTTTCTTTATTTAATTTAATGATGTTTTCTAATTTTTCAAAAGCTTCTGCTAATTTAACTTGTTTTTCTTTTTTTGTCTGTATTTTTTCATTATTTATTAGACTTTCAACACTAGAGACAACTTCTTTATCCACAAAATTAAGTTCTTCCCCTCTCTTTAAAACTGCTTGAAGCTTCAACATTGATTGCTTAGGATCTTGTTCTACTATTCCTCCTTTGTCATTAAATATAATGTCTGTAGAAGAACAACGTAACTTCTTAATTATATTTTCATCAAATGATTTCATTGTTTTTTCAAGTTCTGAAAAAAACTTTTCTTTTGTTTTAATATCATTCGCACTCTTTTCATATAATTTATCTA
The DNA here is from genome assembly GCA_035470525.1 of Rickettsiales bacterium. Lineage (GTDB taxonomy): Bacteria > Pseudomonadota > Alphaproteobacteria > Rickettsiales > UBA1997 > CALXSC01. Next base: position 843 of record DATIQT010000096.1, on the reverse strand, counting down.
ATAATGACGTTATTTGATCAATAATAACTTTTTTATTTGTTTCTTTTCCTATTGTATTAAGTATTTTTTCTAATTTTGTGATTTCTTCTAAACATTTTTTATCACATTCATCATTTTCACAAAAATTAATTTCTGTTTTTGCTTCCTTTACTCCTTTTTGTAGTATTTTTGTTATATCTTCTATACAAACAGTGCCAGTGCTTACCAGTTTGTTTCTGTATTCAAGACCTTGAATAAAGTCTTCTAATTCTAATCGTTTTCCTTTCATTTTATATGTCTCCTTCTATAAAATAATAATAATATATTAATTATATCACTTTTTTTAATTATGTCAATATCTTTTTAAAAAGACGGTATTTTGCGGAAATGGATTACTCTCGTGGTGTTGGATCTCCAAACCCAGCACCACAAGAAGAAATAAAAATATTAATTTTAAGCGAAAAGTTTTCATTAAATTCTTTATCATTATTATTTATTGCAAATAAAATAGTTTCTTTAATAATACTTAATTCATATTTATCTAAAAAATCGTATTTTATAGAAAGAAAAGATTTTTCATCTTTAATTTTTTTAACTTTGCAGGAAGGGGTTTGTAACCCCTTCCTCATTGTTCAGAATAACTTACCTTAACCACTATTACTACAATTTTATTGATTACTTTATTCTGAATGGTAGGGAATGGATTACAAATCCATTCCCGCGAAGATTTTTGACACCAGAAGAAGCTAGAAGTTTAATCAAAAATAGTAATGAGTTATTGGCTATGCTTTTAATCTTTTTATTCAATACTGGTTTGAGAATTAACGAGGCTTTAAATCTTCTTTATACTGATATAGCAACAGA
>DATIQT010000095.1:0-5218 GCA_035470525.1 Rickettsiales bacterium | reverse complement strand
GCACAACTAAAAATAGATGTTTGTGTGCTGATAAATCAGACACAAAACACTTAATTATTTTTTTAATTTCGTAATTGGTTAAACGAGTATATTTTATAGCTTAAATGTTTATTATTAATAAATATACTTGTCAAGCTCCTAAATTATTGCAATTGTATTACACAATTATCATCAATTTTTGATATTTTTCTTTGTAGTGATTCCAATTTTTCAAAATTATGTTCTTCTTTTTGTTCTTGACTATCATTCGCAATATTTGATTTTGGATAAGTTTTTTTTCGACTATCTTCATAAGTTGTTTCATTATCATTATGTTTTCTTTTTCTTTTTTTTATTATTTTTTCTAAAATTTCTTTAGGAGTGTTTTTATTTCCTAAAAATGCCATATTAATTGAAACATTTTCTTTATGGTTATCGTATATATATGATAAAATTTTTGTAGGTGTATTTTCATTTCTAGCAAACTTGATAAAAAGCAATTCATTATTTTGACAATTTTGTAATTCTAAATTATCTGAAATAGTTTTAAAAATATCCTCTAAAACATCTTTAGATGTATTTTCATTTGAGATTATATTTGAAATTTCTTCTAAATATTTACACATATCTTCTTCTTGTATTTTTATATGGCAAGACCAAATTTGTTCTAAAATATATGAAGGAGTTTCATTATTTTCTAAAATATCATTAAAATCTTCATAATTTAAATAAAAATTTTCTTTTTTTTCAAATAATTGCAATAATTGAGTCATACTTAAATTTTTATTTTCTATTAAATTATTTGAAATTTTGTAAATTTTGTCCTTATTTAAATTATATTTTTTAAATATATTTTCATCATTAATAACTTTATTAATTAAATTTTCTGGTAAATTTTTATTGCAAAGTAATCCACCCACAATTTTAGCATCTGTTTCTTCAAATTCTTTATTTTCAATTATACTCATTATCTTATTTATTTTTTCTGAAGATAATTTTGGATTTTCCATAAGTCCAGTAAAAACATTATCTTCTAGTTCAAGTTCTTCTTCTATTTCATCTTTTTCTGATTCTATTTTCTTTTTAAATAGTATTGATAACATTTCTTCTATTGTATTTTTTGATATATTTTCATTTTTTGCTAATTTTTTTAGAGTATAAAAATTAATATTATGATAAGGTTCATCTCTATTAGAAAAAATTTCATCTAAAATTTTTGAAGGTGTATTTTTATTTTTTGCAAGTTCAATAAAAAAATTATTAAAAAAATTATTATAATGTATTTTTTTTTCAATTTCTTTTTTTTCAATTTCATATCCTGCAAAATTAGTACTATATTGTCTTAATTTTTTTTTATAATTTTCAACCTTTATACCAAAAATATTTATTTCTCTTATAACTCTCTTCCAAATATATTTAAGTACATCTTCATCATAATTTGGATTTTTTATAAATCCTAAAATAAAATCACAAATATCTTTAGATAAATATTCTTCATTTTTTATTTTATTTTTTGTATCATTCCAAATTTTTTTATATAAATCATCTTTTAAATTTTTACTTTCAATAATAGTTGATATAATATCTTTAGAATCTGAATTTTTTTCACATTCTTTTTTATAAATTTCCTCTAATATTGAAGGATCAATATCTTTATCAGTTATAATATTAATAATATCTTTTTTAGAAATTTGAGTTTCTGGTTCGTAAAAATATTCTAAAATTTCTTTTTGTAATTCGAGTGATATAAAATCACTATCATTATTAATTATTTCTTTTATTTTTAAATAAATTGAATTTTCTTTATTATTTAATTTGTTTTCCATTTAATATATTGTTTTTAAAATTTTAGATATTATATAAGATTATTTTTAAAATTAAATGTTAAATATTTAATTTATAAATATTTATTATTTTTTCTAATTTGTTAAAAAAGAATTGCTTTATAAAAAAAAGTATTTATTATATTGAACCAGTAGAAACTGTTATTATTAATTAGGTAAATCATGCCAAAGATGAAGACAAACAGTTCTTGTAAGAAAAGATTTTCATTGACAGGAACTGGAAAGATTAAGTTTAAAAACTCAGGAAAAAGACACTGTATGTCTAAGAGAAGTAAGAGACAGATAAGAGAAAATAGAGGACCTGATTTTTTGTTTGATGGAGATGCATCACTTGTGTTAAAGAGTTTTTTACCTTATGGTTTAGGTGATAAAACTAATAGAGTTAAGAATAAAAGGAAGGTAGCAAATGACTAGATCAACTAATAGAGTAGCCTCAAGAAATAGAAGAAAGAGAGTATTAGAGAGAGCTAAAGGTTTTAGAGGAAGAGCAAAATCATGTTTTTCTGTTGCGATTGAAAGAGTTGAAAAGGCTTTACACTATGCGACAAGAGATAGACATAGTAGAAAAAGAGATTTCAGAGCTCTTTGGATTCAAAGAATTAATGCTGCGGTTAGACAGTATGACATGATATATTCTACATTTATGAATCAATTGAAGAAAGCAAATGTTCAACTTGATAGAAAGGCTTTATCAGAAATGGCTATCAGAGAACCAAAAGCTTTTGAAAACTTAGTTAAAGAAATTAAGAAAGCTTAATATATAAGAAATTATTGACAAATAATCCACTAGTTAAATAGTGGATTTTTTATTTATATTTTGTTTTTGAAAATAATTGTAGCTTCTGATCTATTATGAAAAAGTTGGTGTACACCCACAATATTATATTTTTCACTAATAATTTTCATACACTCTTTAACTTCCTCAAATTCTCTATTTGGATTAAGTTTTAGCGTCATAATAACAACACCATTTTTATTTAAATATCTCATTGCTTCTTCAGTTATTTGAATAGACTTTTTTGTATCCACCTTCATATCATTAACAATAATATCAAATTTGTTTTTGTTTTTTCTAAAAAAATCTTGTGAAAGTCCCCTGTAGTGATATAAATTTTTATTTTTTGTTAAATTATTATCTAATTCAGCTGGGTCAACGGCTATAACATTTAAGCCTTTGTTTAATAAAATTCTAGTCCAGCCACCGGGAGCAGCCCCTAAGTCAATGGCGTTTTTATATTTTGATAAATCAATATTAAAATATTCCAAAGCTTCCAATAACTTAAATTCCGCTCTACTCACTTGTTCTTCTTCATACTTAAACCTACACTCACCAAGTGGCCAAGAACTCAAACTTTCCTTTATTGTAGATACTCCAAAATAAACTTTATTTTCAAAAATAACCAAACCTATAATTTTGCTAGCTTCTTTAGGATTTATTTTTATATTATTTTCCTTAAAATATTTCAAACAATCAGCCAAAACATTATCCTTACTGACACTATCATCTAAAACACTCAAATGAAAAACAAAAATATCGTCTTTTGAAAGATTTTTAAATAAATCTGCTATATTTAATTCATCTAGTGGTTTTTCAATGTAAATTTGCAATAAATATCTTACAAAAATTGGTTTAAAGTCGCCTAATTCATCATCAGTTTCAAAAACAAAAACACCCTTTGACAGTTTTTCCACTTTCAAAACATTAAACTTTTCCCTAACTTCTTTTATAGCACAATTAATTGAATTTTCCTGCGCCGACGCCAATATCTTCATATTTTACACATCATTGGTACATGATCCGACGGTTGTTCCTTTCCCCTCGTTTCATCAGCATAAATCTTACATTCCTTTATCATCTTTGAAGTTTCTTGAGTAACAAGCAAAGCATCAAGCCTATAACCTATTCTCCTTTCCCACATATAATAAGGCCTATAGCCATACCACGAATACTCCCTAGACTTTGGATTCAAATCCCTCCAAACATCTTTTACACCAACATCTAGAAATTCCTTAAACTTAGCCCTTTCCTGCCAAGTATTCGTAATAGAACCATCTTTTTCAACAGAATGAACGTCCATTTCCAAAATAGGACAAACATTATAATCACCACCAAAAATCGCCAACTCACTCGCTTTAACACTTTCCTCAAATCTCAAGTTCAATCTATCATAAAAAAGCATTTTTTTCTTAAATGTATCTGTTGTAGTGTAATCTTTTACATCATTTCTCAAATCATTAGCAGTTGGCCCACCATTTGGAACATAAATACTTGCCACAGTAAAAACCTTTCCATCATTATCAAATTTAGCCTCTATATACCTAGCCTCATTATCTTCCTTAACCAAATCATACAAAGGCAATTTTTTCACAACATCATAAAGTTTATATTTTGAAAAAATTGCAACACCGTTTTTGCCTTTTTCTGCACTTATTTGAATATTATAACCAAACTGCTCAAACTCCAAAAAAGGAAATTCCTCCGCCGTACATTTTAATTCCTGCAACAACAAAACATCTGGACTTTCTTCCTTTATCCATTCAATTAATCTTGGTATTCTCATTCTAATAGAGTTAATATTCCACGTCGCAATTTTCATATTTTTTCATTTATTTTATAAAAATATAATAATTTATATTTATTATTTTTCCACAAAAAAGGCACTTTTTCAAGTGTCGCAGAAAAAATATCTATTTCAAACTATTTGTGATTGCAGACTACTCGCACAATCCACAATCACAAACCAATCGCAAAATAATTGCCTGCCTCCAAAAACAATTACCTCCTCACCTGCCTCCGTATCCGTTTACTTAAGGTTTATTCCTTTTCTTAACCTCTTTTATTAATTTTCTTTTATTCACAATTTGCTTTCCTACCACAAAATAAAAAATAAGAACTATTGCCAAAAGAACTAAAAACAAATCCACAATAATAAAATAAGTCATAAACAACTTTCAAATAATTAATAAAATTAGCTCCCCTTTGTCGCTCTGCGACGTAGTCAAATACCCGAAGGACAAAGGGGAGCTAAACATCATTTCTCGCACAAACAACATTTCATCTTTCTACTTCTCGCACAAACAACATTTCAAATTCAAATCACAAACAATAGAAAGAAACAGTTAAATTTCCAAAATGCTTACATATACTATTAGGTCTATTCTCTTCTTCCAGATAATCATCAGGAAAATCTTCCCTTATTTTAGGATTTAATATAAAAGAAATTAAATCACTTACACATACAACAGATAACTTATCTTTCGTAATTGTTACCAATCCCTTTTGGAATAGACCATAGATTGTATCCACATTACTTAATAAATTAATCATACCTTGGTTATGTTGCACGGCTAGATTTAGAATTTTAAATTCTAAATCAGATAAGTACATTTCTTCA
>DATIQT010000094.1:0-1994 GCA_035470525.1 Rickettsiales bacterium | reverse complement strand
GATCCTCTGTAAGATTTTGTAAATTTTACTTTGTAAAATACAAAATCTAACAGTGGATGACGGGGATTTTTGATTGTATTAAAAAGTTAATTGAAATGACTATAAATATTATCTAACTGTTCCATTCCCTTTTCTCATGGCTTATGCTATAATGAAACCAATAATAAACCAAAAGGAGGAAAACTATGGGAGAAATTTTACACGGAAGCGCCAAGACTACGCCTAAAATCAGAAAAGAAATATCTGAATCTTCAGAGAGTATAGCGAAACTTGCTAAAAAATATAATTTAAATCCAAAAACAATTTTAAAATGGAAGCACAGAGCGAACTTTTCAGATAGACGCTCCGGCCCATCCAAGCCAAGGAGCGTCTTATCTGAAAAGGAGCAAGCAATAGTTTGTGAATTTAAAAGAGTTACACGATTTTCATTGGATGACATATTTTTTGCATTGAAAGATAAAATTCCCGCATTATCTAGATCTAATATTTATAGGTGTTTGAAACGAAATGGATTAAACAAACTACCAAAAGAAGAATATGAAAATGGAACAAAACAAACCAAAAAGTTCAAAGATTATCCTATTGGGTTTACACATATTGACATTGCAGAAGTAAGAACTGCCGAGGGGAAAGCTTATCTGTTTGTCGGAATTGATAGAAAAACTCGATATGTTTTTGCTGAACTTTATGATAAAATGACACAAGAAAATACATGTATTTTCTTGCAAAATTTCATTAAAAGCTGCCCATTTAAAATTAATAAAATTCTTACTGATAATGGTGCTCAATTCACGTATAAACTGCTTGCAAAGCATTTAACACCACAAAATAAAACACATCCATTTGATGAAATTTGCAACAAAAATCAAATTGAGCATAGATTAACACAATTTAAACATCCATGGACCAACGGTTTAGTTGAGCGGATGAACCGAACAATTAAAGAAGCCACGACAAAAATTTATTTTTATGAAACTAAGGATGAGCTCGAAAACCATCTAAAACTCTGGCTGAATTATTATAATTATGAAAAAAAGTTAAAAAATTTGAATTATAAATCACCTTATGATAAAATGTTAGAGGAATATAAAGAAAACCATTCGGGTTTTTTTATAAACCCAAACCATGAGTTGGGGGGACTGTACAATTACAAATATAATTTGGCGCTAGACAACTTTAATTGACTTTTATATCAACTAAAGTACTATGGTTCCTATGTTAAACAGGTATACAAAACATTCGCACATTTCTGAGAGGAAATTTAAAGAAATTCTTAAGTGTTTTTCTCTAGATCTGACCGCTGAAAATAGTTCAAAATTTACAAATATTAGCAGAAATACTGTTAACAAATATTTTACAAAATTCAGAATTGCAATATTTGAGCAGAATAATTCGGAATTAAATTTTCAGAATAAGGAATTTGGCGAATTTGAATTGGATGAAAGCTACTTCGGAGCTAGAAGAATTAGAGGTAAAAGAGGTCGTGGAGCGGCTGGAAAAACACCTGTTTTTGGACTTAAAAAGAGAAATGGAAAAGTTTACGTTGAAATTGTCAAAGGATGCTCAAAAAAGGAGTTAATGCCAATTATTCAAGGTAAAATACTTGAAGGAAGTACGATTTATACTGATGGATGGAAGGCTTATGATGGCTTGATTTTAAACGGTTACGACCATTACAGAGTTTTTCATTCGCACAACGAATTTGCAAGAGGAAAATCTCATGTAAATGGAATTGAGGGATTTTGGGGTTATGCAAAAAATAGACTTGCAAAATTTCATGGTATGACAGATAATAAGTTCGTACTTCACTTAAAAGAGTGTGAATTTAGGTTCAATTATCGTAATGATAATTTGTACAAAATTTTGTTAAAAATGTTTAGAAAAAATCCACTTTAAGAGTGGTAAAGTTGTCTAGCCCCAAAGTTCAACATCTGTAAGATTCCCTTTATTAACAGCTTCAAAAAGTTGTTCACCTACCAAATTTGGTTCTGGTT
>DATIQT010000093.1:0-1692 GCA_035470525.1 Rickettsiales bacterium | reverse complement strand
AAATCACTCAAAGTGAGACCTATTGGAGCATAACCACTTAAAATCGCCTTTTTAATGTCTGGAGCTAAAAATACTAAATTTAATACTCTAGCTACATAAGATGTCTCTTTGTTTTCTCTTTTAGCTATATGACTTATTTTTATTGCATTATTATAATTCTTACTATTGGCATTATTATTGTTATTCATGAGTTCATCTTTCCAAGACTCAGCTTGAAGTAATGTGAATAAAATAGCATTGTCTCTTTTACTCTGAATTGTTGTTTTTTTAGTTTCCGCATTTACAAAGCTTATGTCCTTTCCATCTGGTGTAGTTATAAAGGATCTGCTGGACCTATGAATAAAATTAATAGGAATGTTCATTTCGTAGTTTTTGTTATTTATATTATTATTTTTATTACTTTCATTGTTTCCATTATTTTCATTACTCTCGTAATTCTCAATGCTTTTATTACTGTTATTATAACAGTTATCATTAAATTCACTAAGTGTCTTTATATCAACTTGACCCGCATCGGCAAGAAGTTTTAATACACCATTATTATTGAATACAATTTTAATATTTGTCTTTGAAACAATTATCTCTTTTATAATTGTATTAACAATTTGCATCTGCTCTTTTGGGAATAATTCATTCCAAACTACTTCAATATTTTGTAAGTATTTTATGATAGTTGGTTCATCAATATTTATTGTTTGATTATTAGATGATTTATCCCCAACTAACTTACTAATAACCCTAGATACAATGCTTGGAGATTTTAAAACAGCATATACTTGATTTAATATTATATTCTCAATCTGATTTGCTGGTACATTACCGAGATTACATTCAGTTGAATGCTTCATTGCTTTATTAGATTTGTAGTATCTATAAACAATGCCTGTTTTTTGTTTAACTGTGTAGACAGGGGTTAAAATAGAATTACAACAATCACACTTCATTAAACCTCTTAATAGATAAGGTGTAAGACTGTCTTTTTTAGGAAAATATCTTTTTGATTTTACATTGTTATTTATTTTATTGTTGTCAGTTGTATTATTTATATAGTTTGTATTATTTGCATCGTTTAAGTTATTATTATTTATATTATTCATCTCAACGACATTATAAATCTTCTCATTAATATTATTTTCTATTATTTCATTTACTTCATTAAAAGTATTCCCATCAATAATAGCTTCATGAATACCATCAAAGATTTTATTGATTGTTTTATTCTCTATCTTACCAATATAGATTTTATTCTTTAAAACTTTATATACGGCATGTCTGCTAAAATTCTTGCCGTCTCTTGTTTTTTGTTGTTGTGGTATTTGTTCTAATGTTTGCTGTTGTGATGCTTGTTGTGATATTTGTTTTGATAAACGAGTTTTTGTTTTATAGTCATGTTCATTAAGCATATTAATAACTTCATTAATTGATTCAGTTTTAATAAATATATTAAATATAAGTTTTACTATTTTACTCTCTTTTTCATTTATGATTAACTTTTTATCAATGACATCATAACCTATAGGAATATTTCCTCCAGTCCACATACCTAAACTTTGTTGTCTTCTGATTTTATCTTTTATACGATCACTTGCCATTTCTCTTTCAAGTTGGGCGAAGTTCAACATCATGCCAAATGAAAATCTTCCAATAGATGTGCTTCTGTCAAAATTCTGTGTTGCAATTTCAATATCAATG
>DATIQT010000092.1:0-1686 GCA_035470525.1 Rickettsiales bacterium | reverse complement strand
AAATCACTCAAAGTGAGACCTATTGGAGCATAACCACTTAAAATCGCCTTTTTAATGTCTGGAGCTAAAAATACTAAATTTAATACTCTAGCTACATAAGATGTCTCTTTGTTTTCTCTTTTAGCTATATGACTTATTTTTGTAGTATTATAACTGTTACAATTGTTTTTATTATTTTTATTAATGTCATTCTTACTATTGGTATTATTGCTATTCATGAGTTCATCTTTCCAAGACTCAGCTTGAAGTAATGTAAATAAAATAGCATTGTCTCTTTTACTTTGAATTGTTGTTTTTTTAGTTTCTGCATTCACAAAGCTTATATCTTTTCCATCTGGTGTAGTTATAAAGGATCTGCTGGACCTGTGAATAAAATTAATAGGAATGTTTATTTCATAGTTTTTGTTGTTTGTATTATTATTTTTATTACTTTTATTGTTTCCATTATTCTCATTGTTTCCATTATTCTCATTGTTATCAAGATTTTTAATGTTATCATTAAATTCATTAAGTGTCTTTATATCAACTTGACCTGCATCGGCAAGAAGTTTTAAAACACCATTATTATTGAATACAATTTTAATATTTGTTTTAGAAACAATTATTTCTTTTATAATTGTATTAACAATTTGCATTTGTTCTTTTGGGAATAATTCATTCCAAACTACTTCAATATTTTGTAAGTATTTTATTATAGTCGGTTCATCAATATTTATTGTTTGATTATTAGATGATTTATCACCAACCAACTTGCCAATAACTCCAGAAACAATACTTGGAGATTTTAAAACTGCATATACTTGATTTAATATTATATTCTCAATCTGATTTGCCGGTACATTACCAAGCTGACATTCTGTTGAATGCTTCATTGCTTTATTAGACTTGTAGTATCTGTAAACAATGCCAGTTTTTTGTTTAACTGTGTAGACAGGGGTTAAAGTAGAATTACAACAATCACACTTCATTAAACCTCTTAATAGATAAGGTGTAAGACTGTTTTTTTTAGGAAAGTATCTTTTTGATTTTACATTGTTGTTTGTTTTATTGTTATTATAGTTTGTATTATTTGCATCGTTTAAGTTATTATTATTTATATTATTTATCTCAACAACATTATAAATTTTTTCATTGATATTATTTCTTATTATTTCATCTACTTCATTAAAAGTATTCTCATCAATAATAGCTTCATGAATACCATCAAAGATTTTGTTAATTGTTTTGTTCTCTATTTTACCAATATAGATTTTATTCTTTAAAACTTTATATATGGCATGTCTGCTAAAATTCTTGTCTTCTCTTGTTTTTTGTTGTTGCAGTATTTGCTGCTGTGTTTGTTGTTCTGTTTGTTTTGATATATGACTTTTTGTTTTATAATTATGCTCATTAAGTACATCAATAACTTCATTAATAGATTTAGTTTTAATAAATGTATTAAATATAAGTTTTACTATTTTACTCTCATTTTCATTTATGATTAACTTTTTATCAATGATATCATAACCAATAGGAACATTTCCTCCAGTCCACATACCTAAGGACTGTTGTCTTCTGATTTTATCTTTTATACGATCACTTGCCATTTCTCTTTCAAGTTGGGCGAAGTTCAACATCATGCCAAATGAAAATCTTCCAATAGATGTGCTTCTGTCAAAATTCTGTGTTGCAATTTCAATATCAATG
>DATIQT010000091.1:0-8636 GCA_035470525.1 Rickettsiales bacterium | reverse complement strand
ATTAACTTAAGCTCCCCTTTGTCCTTTAGACATTTCCCCTCAAGGAGGGGAAAGATTACGAGCGGTGGTTAAGACAATATGGTTCAACAACCAAGAATATCTTTCCCCTCCTTGAGGGGAAATGTCTAAAGGACAAAGGGGAGCTATTAATAATATTCTTAATTTATAATAATTAAATAATTGTTTAACGATATTAAGGGATAATTATCGTTTATTGGCTATACTGCAATTACCATCTTGTAAATGTGACTATAATTTTAATCGATGAAGTGAATTTATATAATTAATTTTTACTTTATCTTTCTTTAATTTCTTTTATTCTTTTGCCAAATAATTTTATTTTCCATGTAGAAAACAAATCTTCCAAATTTTCACTATCTGATATGTAGGAACTTAAGTCAATCTTGTTCTGTATAATTTCAGGATTTATATCCATTATTTTACATTCCGATATAATATAATCATTAACCTCTTCCAATTTTTGAGACATTATCTTATTCTTCAATTCAGTAATATAAGGTTTTTCTTCAATTTCATCTTCAGAAATTTCATTAAAAATTTTAACACAACCTTTTGCAAAATTTTCCCTTAAAGTCTTAACTTTCTTCTTAGTTTCTTTTTCTTCTTTAATCAATGAATGAAATTCTTCTAAAGTTTTAGGTTGATTTGCTAAAATTATTTTCAAATCAGAATCTAACATTATAATATTTTTAATCACATTATTTTTTATAGCCAAACTTTCTCTTAACCTACAAACAGCCTTGAGAGTATTCATATATACATTAGTTTTATTTCCAATTCTAAATCTAATTCTTCTCCAAGAAGATTCCTGTATAGTCTTTTCAATCATATTTTGACCATATCTTTCTTCCATTTCAGACCTATAATACTTAAAATTCTTATTTAAATCTAATTTTTGTAGTAATTTAATATATAATTCCAATAAATAATCAACATCATTTGCAGCGTATTTTAATTGTTCATCGCTTAAAGGTCTAGCTTTCCAATCACTAACTTGTAATTGTCTATCCTTTTTTATAATAATTCCAAGTGCTTCTTTAATTAAATCAGTATAACTTAAATTTGACTTCATACCACAAAATTCAGCCATAATTTGTGTATCCTCAACACCAGAAGGAATTTTATCAAAAACAGTATATAAAGTTTCTAAATCTTGACTACATGAGTGAAAAACTTTTTTTATCTTTTCATTATCAAATATTTCTTTTAACGGTGATAAATCAATATTCTTTACCAAAACATCAAATATACAATTTTTTATTACTTCACCGTTAAAAAAAGAAATTTGAATTATTGATAAAGTTGGAAAATACTCTGTTTGTTTAGTAAATTCAGTATCAACAGCAATAATATTTGCATGCTTTTTAATTTCTGCACAAATATTAATTAAATCTTCATTATTATCTATGTAAAACATTTTATCCCAACATTCCCAATGCTTCTTTATATGTTTCAGTTAATTGCTCTAGTTCTATTCTTTTGTCAGAATCCATTTTTCTAAGAGAGATAATTCTTCTCATAGCTTTTGTATCAAAACCAAATCCTTTTGCTTCTTTATATATATCAGAAATCTGTCTAGAAGTTTCCTTTTTCTCTTCTTCCAATTTTTCAATATTTTCAATAAGCCTTTTTAGTTTTAAATCGACACTAGTTTCCTTATTTTCCATTTTTATAAACCTTTTTTAATAAAACAACTATGTTCGTGTGAAAATAACACAAACAAAATATAATGTAAAGTACAGATAGTACCAAAATCGGAACAAAAAACCCTTTTGCTCCAAAAATTTCCATTGAAATACCAGTAAAAAAAGAACCACTAATCATAGCTATCGCATCACTAAAAGTAAGAGCAGAATTTGCGCTAACTAAATCCTTTTTTTGGTAAGAACTATTTAAAATATACATTGAACTTAAAAAAACCAACCCAGAACCAAACAAACCAAAAATAAAAAACAAAATATAAGATGAAATAATATTAAATTTTAATGTTAAAGGCAGTAATGCCAAACATACAAACAAAACAAAAACACCAAACACCATAAGCACATTTTTGTTTGTAAACTTATCAATAAATCTTCCAACAAAAATATTTAAAAGCCCACTTAATGAAAAATATGTTATAAACAAACCAGCATTTTCAGCAGAATAATTCGTAGTTTCTATCACATAAATAACCAAAAATACAAACACCACTTGAATTATAAATTCCATAATAAATTTAGAAAAAAACACTAAAGGCATCTCTTTAATAAATCTAAATAATTGAAAATTAGCAGTTGGTTTAACATAACCTTGACTTTGTTTCAACATCAAAAAGCAAACAGCACTTATAAAAATCAAAACAAAAGATATAATAAAATTAATATAATTCATTACACCAAATATTTTAGGCAATAAAGGACCAATAGCTAAACCAGCAAGCATTGCTGTCGCAATATACCCCATTATTTTTCCCCTAATTTTATTATTCACAATAACATTAGTTAAGCTTTCTTCCATTGTTCTAAAAACAATAAACCCTGCACCAAACAAAAACATCAAAATAAGCCAAATAAAATAATTACAATATAAAGGCAGTAATAAAATAGACAAACCAAAAAAAGCCAAAGATAAAACACCCGTTCCCACAATACCAAATTTACTAGCAATTCTTGGCAATATAATCAAAATACCTAAACCAGCTATAACTTTTACATTATCGGAAAAACCAATAAAAAAATCAGATACATTATTAAACTTTAATATTAATGGCAAAACTACAGCAGATAACCCAACAACAACAAAATAAGAAAAAACACTTAAAATTAATAATGATATTTTACTACTAGAATTTAGCCTAAACATATTTCAACCTTTTACATTTTTTGAAAAATTAAAACAATAAAAAGAAAAAACAATCCAATATACATAGGAGCACTCAAATCAAACATTTCTTTCAAAAAATATGTTGCAATAAAAGACCCAATAATTCCAAGTTCAGCCCACATTTTAACCCCACAATTCATAAATAGCAATCGCCGCCGCAACAGAAACATTCAAACTCTCAACACAATTTTCCATAGGAATTTTTACCAAATCATCACAATTCTTCTTAACAAGTTCTCTTATACCCTTGCCTTCATTACCAAGAATTAAACCCAAATTAGTACTATCATTAATCTCATCAAGTGTCAATTTTGCTTCACCATCTAACCCAATAATAAAATAACCAATATCTTTCAAATCCTTAATAGCATTATTTAAATTAACAACTTCTATTAAATTAATCAATTCACTCAAACCCGCAGAAGATTTAACAACAGTCGGAGTATCTTTTACAGAATTAAAACTTGTAATAATAATATTATTAATTCCGAAAGCAACAGCAGTTCTAATTATAGCTCCAAGATTATGAGGATCCAACACTTGATCCAAAATAATTAATTTTGGCAAAGGTTTTTTATTTTTTGCTTGATCAATAAAATCATCAAAAGAAATTTTTTCTTTCTCACTAGCATACAAAATATAACCTTGATGATTCTTTTCCTGATACGGAAAAATACTATCTAAATAATTGCTATCAACAAAATTTATAGCTTCTTTAGATAAATTTAAATTATTATCTTTCAAAAAATTTAAAAATTCATTTTTGTTTTTTTCCAAAATAAATAAATCATAAATTTTTCTCTTCCCAGATTTTATAACAGAAAAGAATGGATGTTTTCCATAAATCAAAGACTTATTAAAACTTCCATTCTTCGTAAAATTATTTTTCATTATTTTCTTCTTCAACTTCTACAGTTTGTTCTTCAACTTTAGGTGTTTCTACCTTTTTAATTTTTATATCAACTTTTGTATCTTTAGTCATAGAAAGTAAAAATTTTTGAATTTCTTGTTGTTGCAAGTTCATTTTTATATTATCTTTAACTTGTTCAAAAGGTAAAAATTGAGCTTCTCTAGCATCTTCAACTTTAATAATATGCCAGCCATATTGTGTCTTAACTGGCTTTGAAATTTCACCAACTTTCAAAATAAATGCCATATCACCAAACTCAGGTACCAATTCTTCTTTTAAAACATATCCCAAATCGCCACCTTTTTCAGCACTAGCTGTATCAATAGACTTTTCTTTTGCTATACTTTCAAAATTTCCAGTCCTCAATACACTTCTTCTTACTCTATTAATTTCATCTTCAGTTTCAACTAAAATATGTTTTACTCTTCTTTCTTCTTTTCCTTTAAGAGATGAAACAATTCTATTATACTCATTTAAAACATCTTTATCTGCTATTTTAGAATATATATTATCATTTAAATATTTTTCTCTCATTAAACCTTTTTTATATTCATTAACTTTATCTACTATTTCTTTATCATTTTGGTAACCAATTTTTTTAGATTCTTTATCTATTTTATTATTTACAACAACTTCTAAAACCATAGCTCTTAAAATATTCTCAGGGATATTTTCTAATTTAACTTCTTTTCCATTAGATAATGATTGTAATCTATCGTTTATATCACCTTCATAAACAGTAAAACCATCAACAACAGCTACAGTCTCACCTTTGTCTTTATTTGCAAATTGACATCTTGCAATAATAAATAAAATTAATGAAATCATTAACAAAATCGCAAGAATTGAAATAATTTTTGCAGTTTCCTTTTTATTTTTAACAAAAATACCTTTAATCATAATATTAAACCAAAACATTTATTCTTATAACATGTAAAGAATACTAGAAAAAGAATTATTTTTATCAAGTTTTTTTATTGAATAACATTTAATAAACTTTTTTATCAATTAAAGTATTGAAAATACTAAAAATATCCTCCCATAAACACAACACTAAATTATTATTTAAATTAACTTTTTAACACACAAATTATGCAAGAAAAAAAATTTATAGAAAAAATAAAAAAACAAATAGAAAACGCACCTCTAGAATACAAAAGCTTCCCAATAAAAGTAAAAGATTTAGAAAGATACAACCAACTATACCCAAAAGCCACAAAAATAATATTACAAGACTTTGAAAGAATATCCATAAACAAAGTTGAACACCAAAAACAACAACTTGAAGCCCAGATAAAACTAGACAAAATATCTCAATGGCAAGGATTTTTTGTTAGCATATTCATGATAATATCCGCACTTATATGTGGTATTTTAGGCAGAGAAATAATCGCAAGTGCCTTAATAGGAGTTTCTAGTTTAGGTTTAGTAAAAGCAATACTACCATTTAAAGGCAAAAATAAAGATAACAACAAACCTTCTGTTTATTAGTGTTGGGTTCATAGACCCAACACCACAAAAACCTCACTCACCAATATTTTCAATCACATTATTCAATCTCTTCACCTTAGCCTCTTCATCATACCTAACCCTCGCCGTTTTAATGAAATAATTAAGCATATTCCTCAAATAAATCAAACTATCCCTATTCTTTGATTTATTTTGTGTGTAGAAAATTATTATTTGATTTATAACTTCCATCAACTCTTCATTTACAGAATTATTTTTTTCAATTTTACTCTCAAAATCCTTATCCTTTTGCAAAAGATACAATTTTTTAAGCAAATCATTTTTCATCAGTTCATTCATTTTTCACCTCTTTTTAATTAATAAAAAACGCACTTAAAAAAGTGCGGAGGTTCATAATCGAGCAGATCGATCCCTATAGCCTTTTAAGCTATAAATAGCCTATTATAACCATAAGCCTCCGCTTTTAGTTTTGTTATACACAAAAACAGCAGAAGCCTACTAGTTTTTTCTAGTAATCTACTTGGGTTATGACGCCCTCGCTGTCCTTTCGGACAAAGTTAGTATTACAAAAGGGAAATTATTTTGCAAGAGATTTACATAAGTAGCTCCCCTTTGTCGCTCTGCGACATTTCCCCTCAAGGAGGGGAAAGATTACGACTAGTGGTTAAGGATAATCTTTCCCCTCCTTGAGGGGAAATGTCCAAAGGACAAAGGGGAGCTAACATCACACAAGATTATTTCTTACTATTCTTTTTTTCCTCTCTAAGCTTCTTAGCCTTTTTTCCTTCCTCAATTATCATAACCGCAGTAGGCAATTCAAGAGTCAAAATATCATCATGTTTAACAGAATAAAATGCTTTGTTATAAAGCAAATAAGGTCCAAAAGGTCCGATATTAGCCTTTATTTCACCGCCATCATCTGGGTGCTTTCCAATTAATCTAGGTAATGACAACAAACCTTCAGCTTGTTCCAAAGTCATATTTTGAGGCTCTTTATTAGTCTTAGGAATACCAACTCTTTTCGGCTTTTTCGCTTTATCTGTACTATCTTCACCTTTTTGAATATAAAAACCGTAAGGGCCTTTTTTAATATAGACATTTTGCCTATCTTCTTTGCCAAGCAACTTATTCTCAAATTTTTCAGTTTCCTCATTCGCCGAATTTTCTTCAGTAACCGCCAAACTAGCTATATTTTTTATATACTTACATTCTGGATAATTACTACAGCCAACAAATGCACCAAATTTTCCCATCTTCAAAGTCAATTTACCTTTTTTACATTCAGGACAAGTATCTTGCAATTTTCCATCTTTGTCATACTCAAAAATATGATCCTTCATCTGCTCCATTAAACTACCAATTACATCACTTGTCGGTATTTGCATAGCTGAATTTATATCAGCATAAAATGGTTTCCAAAACTCTTCCAAAAACTCAGTCCAATTTTCTTTTCCATTTGAAATTTCATCTAAATCATCTTCCAACTTTGCAGTATAATCATAACCAACATATTTTGAGAAGTATTTTTTTAAGAATACCGTAACAATCCTTCCTCTTTCCTCAGGGAAAAACTTTTTCTTTTCAAGTTTTACATATTCCCTTTCTTGAATCACAGACAAAATCGTTGCATAAGTAGAAGGTCTACCAATACCCAACTCCTCCATCTTCTTCACAAGACTTGCTTCCGAATATCTTGCTGGTGGCTCCGTAAAATGTTGCAAAGACTTAACTTCCTTCAAATTCAAATATTGTCCCTCATTCACATTCGGCAATATATTCTCACTATCCTCATCACTCTTCTCCTCATCTTCTTCCTTATGCACATTATAAAGAACATAAAAACCATCAAACTTCACCACACTACCAGTCGCTCTCAACACACCATAAGCACTTTCAGTTTCAATATTAACAGCAACTTGATCAAAAACCACAGCTTCCATCTGACTCGCAATTAACCTCTTCCAAATCAAATCATAAAGCTTAAATTCCTCATTGCTCAAATATTCTTTAATACTCGCAGGACTACAAGCCGGATCTGTTGGTCTTATCGCTTCATGCGCCTCTTGAGCATTCTTAATCTTACTTTGATAAATTATCGCTTTCGCAGGCAAATATTTTTCGCCATACTCCTTTTCAATATAATTCCTTGCCTTATTTATAGCACTTGGATCCGTATACACACCATCAGTTCTCATATACGTAATCAAACCATGCGTTCCAGTTCCAATATCCTTACCCTCATACAACTTTTGAGCAATCATCATCGTCTGCTTAGCTGAAAAACCAAGCTTCTTACTCGCCTCTTGTTGCAACGTAGAAGTCGTAAACGGAGCATACGGATTTTTCTTCGTTTGCTTACTTTCCACATTCAAAACTTTATATTTCTTACCCTCAAGAATAGCTTGAATTTCCTTCGCCTGCTTCTCACTAACTATCGCAAACTTATCAAGCTTCTTACTATCAATATGAGTCAAACCAGCAGTCAACTTTTCCTTCTTATCAGTAGTCAAATCTGCATCAATTGTCCAATACTCCTGAGTTTTAAACTTCTCAATTTCCTCTTCCCTCTCACAAATCAACCTCAAAGCAACAGATTGCACTCTACCCGCAGACTTACTACCCGGCAACTTTCTCCACAAAACAGGCGACAATGTAAAACCCACCAAATAATCCAAAGCCACCCTCGCTTGTTGCGCATTAACCAAATCCATATCAATCTGCCTAGGATTTTTTATAGCTTCCTCAACAGTCGCCTTCGTAATAGCATTAAACACAATCCTCTCAACAGGCGTCTTATCTGTAACAGCCTTTTTCTGCTTCAAAACCTCCAGCACATGCCACGCAATAGCCTCTCCCTCTCTATCAGGATCGGGCGCAAGCAACAACTTATCACAACTCTTCATCGCAGAAACAAGCTCCGCAACCGCCTTATTCGACTTCGCCGGAACCTCATACTTAATCTTAAAATTATCGTTCACATCAACCGAACCATCTTTCTTAGGTAACGCTCTAATATGTCCCATACTAGCAAGAACCTTATACTTATTACCCAAATACTTATTGATTGTCTTTGCCTTCGAAGGTGATTCTACCACTAATAAGCTTGTCATTTAACTCTCCCAAACTATTTAAATTTTCATACTTTATCAACTATAAAATACATCTAAAACTCAATTTTGCAAGAATTTATTTAAATATTAAATTTTTATATCATTTATAGTCAAACAAGTTTCACTTAACCACTAAATAAACCGCTTTTGCAAAAATATACGAGGAGATTTAAAATTTTATTGCGATAGCGTATAACTTAATACGGTGAGACAATAAAATTTTAAAGCGACAAAGTATATTAAAGCAAAAGTTAGGTTTA
>DATIQT010000090.1:0-3659 GCA_035470525.1 Rickettsiales bacterium | reverse complement strand
ATTGGTTATTGATAAGTAATAACTTTCATCACAACCGTTTTTTAATGCCCCCGATTTGATTGAATTATTTTTTTTATTTTTATTAACCATAATTTTTATTAAAATATTACAATTTTAAATTTATATTGTTGATTTTTAAAATAAATTGAATTATATGTCTTAATTATCTATAAACAAAGAAAGATAATCATGAGTATAAATGAAGATATTTATTATAAAAAAGATAAACTAAATCAACTAAGGGGATTTGTAAATACTGTTCAATGTGATTGTTGTAGTTTGAGAGCTTCTAAAAAATTAAATCTTGAAGCCACCACAGTAAGTAAACAAGTTCGTTCGCTTGAAAGAGATTTAGGCATAAAGTTATTTACTAGAACATCGTCTAATAGGTTGATATTAACAGAAGAAGGAAAAGCATTTTATGAAAGAGCAGTAGTTCAATTACAAGGAATAGATGGACTTTTAATGGAATTTACACATGATTTTAAAGAGAAGGAAGGAAATACATTAAAGATAGCGGGACATAATGTCGTTTTATCGGAAATATTACCAAGTTATCTTGAAAAACTTCTAAATAAAAATGAATTTAAAAATTTAAAAATAAAATTAATAAATATTCAAAAAGACGATGCATTAAAAAGATTGATTGAAGGTAAGATTGATTTTGCTTTTTATCCTTCTGCTTTAAATGAAGCAATTTCGGTAGAAATTGAAAAATATGATATTTTTAAATATAAAAATGTTCTTGTTCTTAATAAAGAACATCCTTTAGCTAAAAAATCCGAATTAACAAAAGAAGATTTAGAAAAATACCCTTATTTATTATCTGATAAATATACATTTTATGATCCTAGAAATAGTTTAAAACTAAAACCATCAAATATTACATTTGAAAATGTAACATTGGAAATAATGTTAAGTTTGATTAAGGAAAATTTAGGTATTACTGGTATGTCAGATAAATTATTAAATAGATATGAAAATTTAAAGCATAATTTTATTTTAAAAAATGTTGATAAATTTTTACCTATAATGTATTACTCAATATACAATAGAAAGAGTTTTATAAATAAAAAATCTTTTGAATTTTTAATAAAATTATTGAGGAAAGATTCTGATCTTTAAATATATGAAAAACAACGAAATAAAATTTCTTATTGAAGAGAGATTAAAAAATAATAAAGGAAAAATTTTAAGCAATATCAAAATAGGAGATTATTATTATGATGTTGTTCCTTTTAAAAATGATGAAAGTGGTTTAAACTCAATTATATCATTATATGGTGATTCATATATGAATTATATGTTTGTGCCTTATATACCAATGATAGAAGAAAATTTTATAAAAAAATTAAATAAAGTCATAAACGATGGATTAAATGATGGTATAACTTTATGGCAAATAATTAGAAAAAATGATTCTGCATTAGTTGGTTTATTTGGTTTTACATATTTTGATTTAGAAAAAAATAAAATTGAAATATCATATGGTTCTAAAGTTGGTGGAATAGTTACTGGAGTATGTGAAGAAATGATTTCATTTGCTTTTGAATATTTAAAATTTGATTGTTTTTTAGGAAGATGTCTTTCATATAATTATTTTTCTCAATTAATTGGTAAATCAATAGGTATGAAAGAAGATAGTGTTGAGATATGTAAAGATGATTATATAAAAGATTCATATCTCACTAGATTTAAATTTACTAAAGATGATTATGAAGAAATAAAAAATAAAAATGGTGGAAAATATAAAGTATTTAATTTGTCTAAAAGAAATACAGAAGTAAAACAATTACATGATAAAGCAAGAAATTTAAGTGAAGTATTAGAAGAATTTAGTATTAATAAAGAATCAGAGAGATATAAATATTGCGAAAATATAAAAAAATATTTAGAAGAAAGGTATCCAATAATTTATAAAAAAGATGTATTTAAAAAAATTTAGTTGGAATGGTTTTGTAGTTAATTACTTATTTTTGTAATATTTAGCAAAATTTTTAATTAAAGAAATGGAAAAAGATTTAAAACTAAATTCATTATAAAAGATTATTGAATAATTTGTTTTAGCATATTCAAATTAATTGTGAACAGTCTCATTATTAATGATAATAAGAAATCTATATTTTATTAATTTTTCAGTTTCAACGTTTAGTTCTTATTGTAATAAGACCACGTTTTGTTAAACTTAAAAGCTCATCTTTTAATAAATTATTTATAGTTTTATTTTGTTTTACTTCTTCACTTCTAAATAAAAGATCATAAGGCAAAGCACCAAAATAAAGCTCAAAATTATTATTTGATTCACTTTGTATCAATGCATGCTTTATTGTTTCATCTGACAAATATGAAATACTATATTTTTTAAACATATCAGGAAACCATTGTATTTGATTTCTTTTAATTAATCTTTCCAAAAAATCATTAGCTGTATTATTAAAAGCTTTTTCAATAGGTGAATCTTCTAAAAATCTTACCTCATTAAATAATTTTTCAACTTTTTTATAATTATGATGTTTTAACCAATATTCATAGCAAACATATTCTAAAGAAGGAATTTCTTCATTTCCTTCAAATAATTTAGTAACTCCATTTGTTAATTGAAAGTCTTTCTGTAATTTATTTTCCTGTGGAATAATTAAATTAATTGCGTCAATTGCATGTTCTCTAAACCAATCTTTTCCTTGTTGTAAACCTTTTATATAAGCTTTTTCTTCAAGGTCTTGTTTTATATTTTCTGGTATATCTTCTTCTTTGGTTAAATTATTTTCAAGCATGTACTTTTCAAAAAATCTGTAAATCCATCTATGTCTATTTAAAACATCACCATTGTCTATTTGTATTTTATTAACTTTAAATTTTATTTTTTCGGTTTTTTTACCAGTTGGTTTTCCATTTTCATCTAATATATCAAATTGATAAACTAAGTTGTTTGATAGTTTTTTTAAGTCTAATAATATTTGTTTTAGATTTTCACCCTCATAGTAATTTGTTTCAAGACTTATTAATAATAAAATATTTAAATCATGTATATTGTTTTTATGAAGTTCTAATAAATAGTTATTTAAATTTAAATAACTAAATTCTAATTTCGTCCCCTCTTGCATTATTTGACTTTTGTTTCCGCATTCTAAAAAGTTATTTATTTTAT
Organism: Rickettsiales bacterium; assembly: GCA_035470525.1. Classification (GTDB taxonomy): domain Bacteria; phylum Pseudomonadota; class Alphaproteobacteria; order Rickettsiales; family UBA1997; genus CALXSC01. The sequence continues at coordinate 511 of DATIQT010000090.1, read as the reverse complement.
AATTAATTATATCATTAATAGTTTCCATTTTTCCCCTAGTTTTCTTTTAATATTATTTTTGTAAATAATATTTATATTAAGTTTTAATTGTTATAAAATCAAAATTTAATAATAAATATTAGATGATATATTTAAAAATATTTATTTAAGTTTAAGCAATTAAATTCTAAATTGATCGCGGTATAATCATCATAAGTATTAAGCATTTTTCTTTATCAATCTTTATTTTATAATTCTTGAACTGCAATATTATATGTTATTTTATAAAATAATACCAGTTTTATTTATTTAATTTTCACTACGAAAATATTATATTTTCAAGATATATTTGTATTAACTTTTATTCAATACATTGTCAATAGTGTGAATTTTTTTCATTGTATTTTCTATTGTGGTCTTGAGTCTACGAATATAATACTAAATGAAGTAGCTCCCCTTTGTCCTCCGGACATTTCCCCTCAAGGAGGGGAAAGATTACGAGCGGTGGTTAAGGATAATCTTTCCCCTCCTT
>DATIQT010000089.1:0-3576 GCA_035470525.1 Rickettsiales bacterium | reverse complement strand
ATACCGGAATAATAAATAATAAAATATTTTAAAGAAAAGAATAATAATTCCAATAATCAAAATAACCAAAACAATCAAAACAATCTAAGTAATTTAAATATTTTAATTCCAAAAAAGAAAACAAAGAATAATCCATTAACTAGACCTGTTTCCAGCATAAAAATAAAATTAAGTTATTCTAAGAACTTAAATTTTTATTAAATCTTTTTTGTCAATTGAAATTCCATATTCTTCTTCTATTGCTTTTATTATGGAATTATCATCAATATTTTGTCCAATTTTTATAGCATGTATACCTTCCGCTCTTCTTTTAGAAGGTAAATATAAAGTTCCTGAGGTAAAATCCACAGAAAATGCTACAACACCAGGGACAATAAATAACAATAAACAAGCTGCGTCCATAATGAAAACACCTGGATCGACTTTGCTATTACTTCCTACATGTTGATTTCTTCTTTCTGGATAAAACATATATCCGCAACTAACAGTATTGAATAAAGTAAATAAAATAAGTGAATAACTAACTAATTTTTTCATTTTTAACTCCATTATTAAAATTCAAACAAATAAGACACCATGAAAGCCCAAGAGTCTGCATGCTTTAACCATTTGTCTCTTGTGCCTACATTACTGAAATTATCAGCTTTTTTTGCATATCTTTCCCAAACTTTTGCAACATCAAGCATTAAACCAAAATCAAATTTATAACCAACTGACGCTTGGCTTAGATAACTTGTATAGCTATGATAACCTTTCTCATCATCAAATTTTGTAGTATTTGACAATATAAAGTGCCAATTTTCATAAATCATAGGTAAGAAAACTGTCATGTATGAAACATCTCTTGACCTCATACCTTTATAATTATTTAAATAAACAAATTCTGCAAATGGTAGGAAGTTAACATCATAAGGTAATTCTATTAGATATTCAGCTCCTGCAACATATCCTCTCTCTATTCTTTCTTCTGATAAACTAACATCTAATTGTCTATAACCAAAATTTAATGATAAATTATCAAATTTGCCATTGAATGTTAAAGAAAGGTTGTTTAATTTTTCAGTATTTCCTGCACCACCTTTTGCTTTATCTCTTCCTATTTTATTAAACATTGTATTGCTTAAATCGGTAGTATCGTCAAAAAACATATTAAATTTTAAATCACCAAATGGGAATATTGCGGCTATATAACCACCAATTTTATCAGTTAATTCATATTCTTCGGGCATTGTTACACCATAAACACCGCTAAATCTTGATTTATCAAAAGCACTTCCAAAACTTGGATCTATTTTTCCAGCACCTACGGCTAAATTAGAACTTTTATAACCAGCATATAAAGTTTCTACACCTAAACCATAACTTGAAAATTGAAAAGTTCTTTTAACATAATCTTCTTCTCCATAAAAATCACTATTTGTAGCAGTTCCAACTGTATATGAAGGGTTGTTAGCATAAATATCGTTTGTATAAAGTCTATTATTAACCGGTCTTAAATACCATTTAGTTTCGGCAAAAAAACCTTTACCAAAATTTAATTTCATTAGGGATTCTATATTAAAATAAGAATTTGTTGAACTATCATTAAATCTTACTTTATCTTTAGAGTGCGCAAGTGTATTCACATAAAATTCACTTAAAACATAACCTTCAAAGATTTTATCTTTATCACATTTTTTTGAAGATTTTTCTTTATATTGATAATTACTTTTTGAGGAAGAATAATTATCATCTTCATAAATATCATTATCATAATCTTCAGCGAAAGCTGATAAATTAAAACATAATAACAACACTAATATATATTTTAATTTTTTCATTTAACACCCCATATTGTAATTTTCCTTGGTTGAAATTTATTCAGCCAAATAGATAATAATAATTTTGTTAACAAAACCCCCGAGAATAAAGATGCAATTATACCAATTCCAAGAACTAGAGCAAAACCTTTAACAGGTCCAGTTCCTAAAACAAACAATATTAAAGCAATCAATAAAGTCGTAATATTTGAGTCAAAAATTGTAGCCCATGCATATTCAAAACCACTAACAACAGAATTATAAACTTTTTTAGAAGCTATATATTCTTCTCTAATTCTTTCAAAAATTAGAACATTAGTATCAACAGCCATACCTATTGATAAAACAATACCAGCTATACCTGGCAAAGTTAGAGTAGCATTAAAAAGTGATAAAATTCCTAACATCAAAAATAAATTTACCATCAATGTTATAGTTGTTAGCAAACCCAATAATTTATAAAAAATAATCATAAATAACAGAACTGCTAAAAAACCTAAAACACAAGCATGTAAACCGCTTCTGATTGAATCTTGTCCTAAAGATGGACCAACAACTCTTTCTTCAATAATTTCCAATGGAGCAGGCAAAGCACCAGCTCTTAATAACAAAGCTACTTGATTAGCTTCCTCTGTCGTAAAATTTCCAGAAATTATTCCATTTCCTCCCATTATAGGGGTATTAATTCTTGGTGCAGTAATCACCTCATTATCAAGAACTATAGCCAATATTCTTCCAACATTTTCCCTTGTAATATCAGCAAATTTTCTTGCGCCTAAAGTATTAAATTTAAAACTCACAGCTGGTTGTCCTTCACTATATGTTGCATTAGCATCTTGCAATAAATCACCATTTAAAATTACAGTCTTATCAACATTATAATAATACTCTCCATTCATTTCTTTCATTTTCTCAACATTAGGAGGTAAAATTCCATCTTTTATAATATCAGTATTTACAAAATGGAATGTCATTTTTGCAGTTTTTCCCAAAACTTGTTTTAATTCATCAGGACTTTCCATACCCGGAACTTGAACTAAAATTCTATCTCTACCTTGTGCTTGAATAATCGGCTCTTTTGTTCCTGTTTCATCAATTCTTTTTCTAACAATTTGTATTGATTGCTCTAATAATTTATATTTGATTTTTTCTAAAGTATCCTTACTATATTTCAAACTAATATCACTTAAAACCCTATTAAAATTTAAATCAGGATTAACATTTTTAACAATCTTTTTTATTTCTTTTAAATCAGATTCAGAAGTTAAAACAAAATAAATATAACTTTCTTTTTCACCATTTTCTGTATTAATTTTCAATTGCGGTATAGTTCTTATTTGATTTTTTCTAAATTCAGTTTTTAATTCAGCAATTGTATTTACCAACTGTTCTTTTACATAATTATCATAGTCAATTTTTAACAAGATTTGGGATCCACCTTTTAAATCAAGTCCTAAATGAACTTTACTATTAGAAAACATCCCTAAATTAAAAAAATTTCCAAGACCTATTAATACACTAAAAAAACAAACCAAAAGAATAAAAGCTATCTTTATTTTAGAAAATTCCATTTCTATATATCGTTAATATTTTATTTAAATATTATAAAATAAGATATAAAATTCAATAAAAAATTATGAAATTTAATAGCAACAATACACTTTAGACCTTAAGCTATTGTTCCGTAATTGATTTTCTTAATAAAAAACAATTTTATAGTCAAACAACTTTCACTTAACCACTAAATAAACCGCTTTTGCAAAAATATACGAGGAGA
>DATIQT010000088.1:0-12139 GCA_035470525.1 Rickettsiales bacterium | reverse complement strand
CTTCCACGCGAGGAACGAGCGGTTGGAAACAAGCATTTGAAGTAGAAATTAGAATTTTGAGGAAAATTATTTAAAATTATAATTTGATTTACTATAAGTATTGAAATTGTTCAAATTTTATTTGCAGGAGGTCTATTATATAAAACACTCATACTTATTGAAAAATCGTAAATTATTTATGCAAGAGGTCTATTATTTTTATAGACTTTTAAAATATCATATTTTATATTATAATCACATCTAATACGAGAGGTATTAGATTACTCATTATAGGTAATGAGGCAGTCTCAAAGCTGTGTTGACAAACGAAAAATCGTCCGTAAAGGGCGGGATTCCATAGGACATGTCCTGTCTTGTAGGTGTTTCGCCTAAGATAAAACTTATGGAAAATCGCTTCGTTTGTCGATTTTTTGAGATCCCGCCTATTTTTCTTAATGGGCTTTTTAAATATATTTGAGGTTTTTATGTTATATATTAAGGTGTTGTTGTGTTCTGTAATATTCTGGAGCGTTTTATTCTTGTTTTGCATTATATACGAATGGTTTGACAAAAAATAATAAAGTCTTGTATAAAATTTATAAATTTTTTGATTTCAATATGAAAAAATATTTTTGTCCTTTAATTAAATTTAAGTATAAATTTTTAGGTTATACTTTAATTACTTTAGCATTGTTAAATTTATATATTAAATCTTATTTAATTTGGTTTATAATTGCTTTTTGTTGTATATTATTTAAAAAAAGACTTTTTGCGATTTTTCTTCAGCTAACTTATTTTAATTTGATAAAGTTTTTACAGTTATTTTTTAAGCAAGATGTTGTTTTACTAATGGACGCATTTGAAAATTGTGAGTTAATTGATTGCTATTCAATGTTTGAATATTTGATTGATAGAGAAATTGAATGTTATTACATAATTAATATTAAGCAGAAACAATATGAAGAAATTAAGAGGAAATATACAGATAAAGTTATTGGAATTAAATATATATCGCTAATGCATTTTAGTTTGTTTTTTAAATTATTGAGAACGAGATATTTTTTAAGTAGTTTTGCAAGTGGAAGTAGAATTTTAAAATTATTATTAAAAAATAATAAAAGAATTGATTATATTTTTGCACAACATGGAGTAGTCTTTACCACAGAAAGGTGTTTTTTACAATATAATTCTGAGATGTTTGATAAGGTGGTAGTTGCAAATAGTATTGAAAAAAGTATTTGGAAGAGATGCGGAGAATTTAAAGACAAAAATTTTGTTAATGCTGGTTTATGTAGATGGGATTTATTGAAAAATATTGAAAATAATAAAGAAAAAAGTATTTTTATATTTTTTACTTGGAGAAGAAGTTTTGAAAATAAAAATTATATTGATAGTTTATATTACAAAAATATTATTTCTTTGTTAGAAAATAAAATATTTTTGGAATTATTAAATAATAACAATATAAAATTGTATTTTGGACTTCATCATGGTCTTGTAGCAAATGGTAAAAAGTATTCTATTAATAATTATTATAATATTGAGTTTGTTGAAATAGAGAAAATTAGTTGGTATGTTAAAAATTGTGATTTATTAATTACTGATTATTCTAGCATTTCATTTGATTTTTTATTTCAAGAAAAACCTGTGATTTATTATTTGTTGGATAAAAGTGATAAGTTTTTAAATGAAGTTGATTTTGAAGCGGGAGAAAGAGCATTTAGTCAGTTAAATGGTTTGTTTAATAAAGTTTTAAGTGAAGATAATGTTGTAGATTTGGTTAATTATTATATTAAAAGTGATTTTCAGTTGGAAAAAAATAAAAAAGATGTTGTAAAAAAATTTTTCTATTACAAAAGAGGAATTAGAAAAGCTATTTATGAGTGGATGATAGATAATTGGTGATTATGGTGTGATTTTATGTTATTTATCAAATAGTTCTAAAAGGTCTATTTAACGCAGAGTAATAAATAGTTTAATGTTTATTTAGTAATATTTAAAATCTTAGTTGATTTATAAAAATAAAATATTTAATAATAATAATGTATAATAAATTTATATATAATGGATATTATAATGATAGTGGTTGGCCTTTTACTACTATTTATAGGAGGAGAGTTTCTTGTTAGAGGAAGTGTTCAAATTTCTAAACATTTGGGAATTTCTACAATTTTAATTGGAGTTATTGTAGTTGGTTTTGGCACATCTACCCCTGAACTCCTTGTTTCAATTAAAGCTTCTTTAACAGGTGAGTCTGATATTGCTCTTGGAAATATTGTTGGAAGTAATATAGCTAATATTCTTTTAATTTTAGGTTTAGCTTCTGTTATTACTCCTATTGTTTGTGATGATAAAGCTATTAAAAGAGATTCATTTGCTGTTTTAATTTCTAGTATTTTGCTTATAATTTTTTCTTATTTTCAAATTATTAATAGAATTGAAGGACTAATAATGTTTAGTTGCTTAATTATGTATCTAATTTACTCATACAAAATGGAAAAAAAAGATAAAGCATTAGCTATTATTAGTAAATTTGTTAAAACAGCTCATGAACAAGAAGCAAAAGAATTTATAGATGGAATGAGTTTTAGTGTTTCTTTATTTGTAAGTATTAGTGGTATAATTATGCTATTCTTTGGTGCTGATTTTCTTGTACAAGGTGCAAGTAGTATAGCAAGAAAACTTGGTATTTCAGAAGCAGTAATTGGATTATCTCTTGTTGCAGTTGGAACTTCTTTACCAGAATTAGCAACAGCTATTTCAGCTTCTATTAAAAAAAATTCAGATGTTGTTATTGGTAATGTTTTGGGTAGTAATTTATTTAATATTTTAGGTATTTTAGGTATAACATCTTTAATTAAACCAATAAATGTAAACACTCAAATTGCTGATTTTGATATACCATTTACACTGGGTATATCAATATTTTCTTTATTTATGATTTTTCTTTTTAAAAAATTTGATAGAATGATTGGTGCTATTTTATTAATTAGTTATGTTTTTTATATAACATTTATGTATTTAAATGGAAATATTACTTTTAAATAATTATAAATTATTTATGCAACATATCTACTAATTTTTCGCAAAAAAATAAACCTAACACTAAAAATGTTAGGCTATTTTAAAGAATAAAAATAATTAAGCTTTACTTTCTTCAGTTTTTACTTCTTCAGCTACAGCTTTTTCTTCAGCTTTTGGCTCTTCAACTTTTTTTATCTTTTTTGGAGCTTTAGCTTTAGTAAATACTGGTTTATATTTTTCTGCGCCTTTTACACCTAATTTTATCATAAGTATTGCAGCTCTTTCAGAAGGCTCTGCACCAACACTTAACCAATATTCAGCTCTATCTTTGTTTAAAATTATTTTTTCTTTATTATCATCAGCTAATAGTGGATTGAAATTTCCAATTCTTTCTATAAATTTACTATCTCTTCTGTTTCTTGAATCTGTGACAACTATATAATAGAAAGGAGTTTTATTCCTTCCAAATCTTGCTAATCTAATTTTTGTAGACATCTTTGTTTTTTTAATTATTAATAAATCTTAACATGAGGGTATCAAGAATATCTCCTAAAAGATTATATCTTTTTATTTTATTTTCAAGAAAAAAATATAATTAATATATAATTAACCGTAACTTTACTTTTTAAAACTATATAAATCTTGAAAATACTAGCTTTATTTATTTTATAACATTGTTTTTATTGTTTAAAGTTCACAAAAAACGAAGCTGTGGTTATAATCAGTAAAAAATTTTAAATTAATAAAGTAAATTAAAGTGAAAGTTGTTTGACTATACTTTGAAATTCCTGTAAATGTTAACTATTTCGTTGACAGATTTTACAATTTTATAATTTCAAATTGTAAAATCTGTCAACGAAATAGTTAACATTTACAAAGTTTTTTGTTGAAATTATCTCGGACAGTAGTGTGAAATTCCGAAGGGCTTTTGAAGTAAAAATTAGAATTTTGAGGAAAATTATTTTAAAATTATAATTTGATTTACTCTGCTGAGTATTGAAATTGTTCAAATTTTATTTGCAGGAGGTCTACTATACAAATCACTTGAAATTATTTTTTTTTAATTATACCATTTAATCAGTAAGAACAAAAAATAAAAAATATTCAATGTTAACAAAAGATATGATATTATCAAAAAATAGTATTTCGCTTATTTCAACTGGACTTTCAATTAATGGAATACTTAAATCTGAAGAAACTTTGGATATTGAGGGTAAAATAGAAGGTGATATTGTTGGTAATATCGTTACAATAAGAGAATTAGGTGAAGTTCAAGGAAATATAATAGCAAAAATTTTAAATATAAAAGGCAAATTTAATGGAAAAATTAAAAGTGAGAGATTAAATATTGCTAAACAAGCTGATATAAAAGGAACGTTTGAATATATTTCAATGTGTGTTGAAGATGGAGCAAAAATTGAAGGTGAATTAAAAAAAATAGATGAAATAAAAATACCTAATTTAAACAAAGATCTCAAAACTAGTAAAGAAGAAACTCAACAAAAAAAGATATAAAGGAAAAATTATGCGAATTTTAATAAGAACTATCTTTTTTTTATTAATTTTTGTGGCAAATTCGCTTGCTTCTACACCTATATCAATATTTAAAGATTGGACATTATTTAAATCACAAGAAAATGGAAAGGAAATATGTTATATAGCTTCATTACCTATTAACAAAGAAGGTAATTATAAAAAAAGAGGTGAACCATATGCTACGGTTATGAGAGAAAAAGGAGCAAAATACGATGAAATAAGTGTAAGTTCTGGTTTTTTGTATGATCCTGATAAAGATATTGAGATATCTATTTTAAAAAGAAAATTTCCTTTGTTCCCAAATGATGAAAAAGCTTGGACTTATGATAGAAATGATGATATAGAAATAGTAAAACAGATGAAGATTGGTAATAAAATGTATATATTAAGTTATTCTAAATCTGGAAATAAAGCTATTGATACTTATTCTTTAATAGGATTTAGTGAAGCATATGAACAAATGATATCCTTATGTAAATAAAAATATGAAAAAAAATAAAAAAAAGACAAGTGTTAATACAAAACTAAAAGTTTTTCAAAATATAAAAGAAACTTTAAAATATTATTTTAAAAATATTTTATATATTTTAGGCTTAAATATATTGATATTTTCAATTTTCGAGACTTTTTTTGCAAGGAACTATTCAATGCTTGTAAGTAAATTTTTTGATTTGTATACAACAAATTTCTACATAATATATAACTCTTTAATACTGTTAGTTTTTTTTGTATTTAAATCAATATTTTTCAGTAATATAATAAATAATCAAAAAAACAACACTTCCAACAGCCTTTTAGAAACATTTGGAATTAGTTTTAAGAGATTTTTTTCTGTGTTTGGAACAACTGTATTTTTTTTAATAACTATAACATTTTTTGGTTTGTTTTTGATATTACCTGGAATATTGTTCTTTTTTTATTATTTTTTTTCTATATATCTATGCGCAATAGGTGATACAAATAATAGATCTAGCGGTGGAACACTAATATTACATGGTATAAAAGCATTTGGTAGAAGTTACAATCTTGTAAAAGGTAATTTATTTAGATTTATTTTTATGACTATAATTGTTGCAGTTTTAATATACTTTTCTGAAAAGTCGATTATATCTTATATAGCTGATTTACATGTTGAATTAAATTTAATAACAAAAAATATAATCATAAATTCTATTTATGATTTAGCCATTATTTATACAATTTTAATATTCTTAAATCTTCAAAAAATAGAATCAGAAATACGTATAGAAGAAGATGCTGAAGAAGCAGAAACAAGAGCTTTGTTAATGAGTGGAACATTGCAAAATAAAGAAAGATCAGGAAAAAAATAATAATATATTCATATAGAAGGTTATAATGTACAATTATCTTATTGATTCACACTGCCATTTGAACACACTTGAAGATGAAAAAGGTCTATTGGTATCTGATATTGTAGAAAAAGCTAACCAAAATCAAGTTAAAATCATAAATAACATTAGTACAGAGGTTGAAGAATTTGTTAAAGTTTTAAATGTCGCAGAAAAATATGAAAATGTTTACGCAACAATAGGGATTCACCCATCAAATATAAAAAATGTCGATATGAGTTTGAATGAATTGCTTAGTTATGCAAGCAATAAAAAAGTTATAGCATTTGGTGAAACAGGTTTAGAATATAATTGTGAACCAATAACAGATAAAACAAAACAAAAGAAAAATTTTGAAATACATATTGAAGCATGTAGACAAGCAAATTTGCCACTTGTTATACATTCAAGAGATGCTGATAATGATATGATTGATATGTTAAAAAGTGAAATGAAAAATGGAGAATTTAGGTTTGTTCTTCATTGTTTTTCTTCTAGCAAAGATTTATGTTGGACAGGACTTGATTTAGGTGGATTTATTTCATTATCAGGTATAATTACTTTCAAAAATGCTAATGAATTAAGAAATATTATAAAAGATGTTCCACTTGATAGAATTTTTCTTGAAACAGATTCACCATATTTAGCCCCTACCCCATTTAGAGGACAAATTAATGAACCGGCTTACGTAAAAAATATAGCAGAATATTTAGTAGATTTTTTAAAAAAAGATTATATCAATATACAAGAAATAACAACAAAAAACTTCTTAAAGTTGTTTAATAAAGTTAAACCATTGGAGAATTAATATGAAAAAACTAATTTTTATTTTTACATTATTGTTTTTAAGTAATATATGTTACGCTGGTATGGACGATTACATAAAGATAACCCAAGATGGTAAAGTAAATTTTGATAGTAAAACAATGAATAAAACATTGAACGACGCAACAAAATCAGTGCAAGATGATTTGATGAAGAAATTAGATAAAGAGATTCAGAAAATTACTGATAAATTTGATAGTGAAATTAATAAAGTTAGTGATAGAATTAATAATAATATTGTGGGTAAAGCTGAAAAATTAGTTGATAGAGCAGAAAATGAATTTAATAGCGTTGTTGCTTTGAAAAATAAGATAATTATGTATTCAATGATTTTTGCTGTATTTGTTGTATTAATATTTATAATGATTTTATTCTTCGCTTGGAAGAGTTATAAAAAAATTGCAAAGTTTTCTCTAAATGACTTAGTAGGTAGTGGTAATTCAGCTAGCATTGAAAAATTAATTAAAAAAATTGAAGATCTTGAAAAGAAAATTGATAAAATATAAAAATAATTAAAACAAATTTCAATAAATTTAGGTATGTATTTCTATTGATTTTTCAAAAATTTGTATTACTTTATTTATATAAAATCTAAAAAGGTTATTATGAATGTAAATTCAATTAGTACAGGAAATGTTATTATTTATAATGGGAAATATTGTCTTGTAACAAAAAGAGAACATGTAAAGCCGGGTAAAGGTGGAGCTTTTTTGCAAGTTGAAATGAAAGACTTAAAAAGCGGAAATAAATTAATGAATAGATTTAATACTACAGATGATGTAGAGAAAGTTAATATGGAAGATAAGCCATATCAATATCAATATATGGATGGTGAAAATTTATCTTTAATGGATATGGAAAGCTATGAGCAAATTCTTTTAAGTAAAGAATTAGTTGGTGATGCTTTGCCATTTTTACAAGAAGGTATGGATGTTGTTGTTGAATATTGTGATGGAAATCCATTAAGAATAAGATTGCCAGAAAAAGTCGTTATGGCAATTCAGTCAACAGAAGCAACTGTTAAGGGTCAAACAGCCGCAGCATCTTATAAACCTGCAATTCTTGAAAATGGTGTTAGAGTTATGGTTCCACCATTTATAACTTCTGATGACAAAATTATTGTTAGAACAGAAGATGCAACTTACGTAGAAAGAGCTAAATAATTAAAGTTAAAATGACAAAAAAAGAAGAAATTAAAAAAACTGTTGAAGTGGTTTCAAATGGTCAATATATAAAAGATTTATCTTTTGAAAATCCAGAAGCACCTGAAATATATACAGAAAAAGGATTGAAACCAGAAATAAAAGTTTCTGTAGATATTAATGTTTCAAAATTACAAGAAGCAACATTTGAAGTTGAATTGGTAACAACTGCTACAGCTAAAAATAATGATAAAACAATATTTGTTGTTGAGTTAAAATATGCTGGTATTTTTACAATAAAAAATGCTATTGAAGATGAAGAATTGAAAAAGATATTATTTATTTATTGTCCTTCTTTGTTATTCCCATTCTCAAGAAGAATTATATCAGATACAACAAGAGACGGTTCATTCCCTCCTTTAATGCTTGATACAATTAATTTTGCTTCTTTATATGAATCTAAAAAGGACTCAATCAAAAAAATGAAATGAAAAAATTTAAAATACTAGTAGTAGATGATGATACAAGAATAAGAGAATTATTACAGCAAATTCTTGTAAAAAATGGTTTTACTACTAGTGTTAGTGCTAATGGAAATGAAGCAAGAGAAGAATTAAAAAAATCAAAATTTGATTTAATAGTATTAGATTTGATGATGCCAGATGAATCTGGTATTGAACTTTTAAAAGATTTGAGAATTAATGAAAATCTTAATATTCCTGCAATTATGCTAACAGCTATGGGTGATATTGATAATAAGGTTGAGTGTTTTGAGAATGGTTGTAATGATTATTTAGTTAAACCGTTTGAGTCAAAAGAATTAATTTTAAGAATTAATAATTTACTTAAAAAAAATAAACCACGTAAAGAATTTTGTAAATTTGGTGATTTTGTTTTTGATTTTAACAAACAAATGTTAACAAAAGATAAAGAAAATATTTATTTAACAGATATTGAGACAAAATTATTAAATCTTTTTTGCGAAAATATAAATGAACCTTTGAGTAGAGAAGATTTACTTATTGATGAACTTAATGAAAGAAGTATAGATGTTTCGGTTGCTAGATTAAGAAAAAAAATTGAAACAAACTCAAGAAATCCAAGGTATTTAAGAACAGTAAGATATAAAGGTTATATTTTAAATAATTAACTTGAAAATTATTAATAAACTTTTATTTTTTAATAGTAAAAATAAACTTTATAAAACTATGCACTACATGGGAAAAACTATAGAATTTGATGACAATAAGTGTATTAAATGTACAAAATGTGTTATGAGATGTAAAAATCGTAGCGTTGGATATTTGGAAATTGTAACAGATAAAGACGGCAAAAAACATTTGCAAGCTAAAGATGGTATGGAGTGTATTCATTGCGGACAATGTACTTTAATGTGTCCTGTAAATGCAATTAGATCTCAATCAGCTTTGGAAGGAGTTAAAGAAGTTTTAAAAGATAAGACTAAAGTTCTTATAGCTCAGTGTGCACCATCAATCAGGGCATCTGTTGGTGAGGGCTGGAATATGGAACATACTCTTGATATTGAAAAAAAGATGAATACAGCACTCAGAAAACTTGGTTTTAATAAAATTTTTGATGTGAATTTTGGTGCTGATATTACAACAATGGTTGAAGCTAAAGAATTAGCTAAAAGATTAAATAATCCAAATGCAATATTACCAATGTTTACTTCTTGTTGTCATGCTTGGGTTGAATATGCTTTAAAATATCACCCAGAATTAAAGGGAAATCTAACAACTGCCAGATCTCCACATTTACATAGTGCTGGTGCTTATAAAACTTGGTGGGCAGAACAAAATAAAATAGACCCAAAGAACATAGTTGTTGTTTCAATTATGCCTTGTACATCAAAAAAAGAAGAAATTTTAGAAGAAAGTGCAAAAGCTAATAATCTGAAACTTGTTGATTACACATTAACTGAAAGAGAATTTATTCAATTGATGAAAGAAAATAATATAGATTTTCCAAATTTAGAAGGTAGTGAGGGAGATGCTTTAGCAGATTATAGTGGCGCAGGAGCAATTTATGGAGCTAGTGGTGGTGTTATGGAATCTGCACTCAGAACTGCTTATAAAATGATAATAGGTGAAGATTTAAAAGATTTTAACTTGGTAGATGTTAGAACAGATGTTGGTGGATTTAAAACAGCAGAAATAGATCTTAAAGGTAGAAAAATTAAAGTTGCTGTAGTATCAACAGTTCAAAATGTTGAAAAGATATTACTTGAGTTAAAAGCAAATCCAAACGCTTATCAATATATTGAGGTTATGAATTGCGCTGGTGGTTGTATAGGTGGTGGTGGATTACCATTATTACCTGTAAAACCAGCAGATGAGGCTCCTTTAATTGAAAAAAGAAGAAAGGTATTATATGAAATAGATCAAAAGAAGAAAAATGAGAGAACTGCTCATAGTAATCCAATGGTGCAACAATATATGACTTGGGTAACAGCTCAAAACAATCCTGAATTAGAACATGATTTATATCACACAAAATTTGAAGATTATGCAAGAAAATAAGAAAATAGCTATTTTTGGCAAAAGTGGTGCATCTATAATGATAGCACTTTTAAGGCATGTATTTTATAAGGTTTATGCCGGAGAGTTTAACAAAAATAAGATGATTGAAAGTTTTGATGACAAAAATATTAATTCATTAAAAATTGAACATTTTAATGATATTATTTGTCTTGATCTAGATTATTCTAAACAAGATATAGAAAAAATAGAAAATTTAATTTTTAAACAATCAGAAAAAAATATTTTAATATTAAATATTGATAATGAAGAAATTAAAGAAATATATCATTCATTAAAAAATAATGAAAATTGTAAATCAAAAATTGTTACAATTTCAACAAAGAAGCTTCAAAAAGATGGGGCTTCATTTGTTGGTAATGAAATTTATTTTGATAACAAACAATATTTAATGGATGAATTTAAAAATTTAACTGGGGAACAAAATAAAATTAATATCCTTGCAAGCTTAGTTTTATTAATATCAAACGGTCTCAATGGATCAGAAGTTATTGAAAACTTTTACAGCTTTAAAAATATTGATGATATTTTTGAAACTATATCACATAAAAATAATTTTACTTTTATAAATGATATAAAAAACAAAAACAAACTGCAATCACTAAAGTCTTTTGAAAATATATATTGGATTTTGTGTAGCAATGAAATTAAATTTGAATTTCATAAATTTAAAGAATTAGAAGAAGCTTTCAAAAATATAAAATATATTTTCCTTTTAGGAGAATATAGTGATGAAATGCTAGAAATATTTAGAGAAAATAAAATAAAATATTTCATAATGTATAGTATGGAAGAAATATTTAAAAAAATTACTGAATTAAAGAAAAAAGAAAAAATGGAAGAAAAAATTAATGTAGTTTTATCATCCTTAAATGATATAGAAAAAAATGATTTTTACCAAAAATGCAGTACGGAATTTGAAAAAATAATAGGAAAAAAGAATGACTAATTTACAAAAATTAAAAGGAAAATTTATAACATTTGAAGGTGTTGAAGGTGCAGGAAAAAGCACTCAATCAAAATTACTTGTTGAATATCTAAATAACAACGGTATTGAAGCTGTTTGGACTAGAGAACCGGGTGGTTGTGAAGGAGCTGAAGAAATAAGAAAAATAATAATTAGTGGTTCTGTAAATAAGTGGGATGGAATAACAGAATTATTATTAATGTATGCAGCAAGAAGAGACCACACAGAGAAAAAAATAAAACCTCTTTTAGCTGAAGGAAAAGTAGTTGTTTCTGATAGATATTTTGATTCAACAATTGCATATCAGGGTTATGGACATCAATTAGATTTGAGTAAAATAAAAGCAGTTCAAAAAGTTGTATTGGAAAATTTTAAGCCAGATATAACAATTATATTGGATTTAAATGTCCAAGAAGGATTAAATAGAACTATTTCTAGAGGAAATACAAACAGATTTGAAGAAATGGATTTAGATTTCCATAAAAGAGTAAGAGATGGTTTTAAAAATATTGCAGAAGAAGAAAAAGAAAGAGTAAAACTCATAAATGTTGAAGGAAAAAGTATAACAGAATTACAAAAAGAAATAATTAATAATTTGAATATATATAGTCAAACAAGTTTCACTTAACCACCAACTAAACCTAACTTTTGCTTTAATATACTTTGTCGCTTTAAAATTTTATTGTCTCACCGTATTAAGTTATACGCTATCGCAATAAAATTTTAAATCTCCTCGTATATTTTTGCAAAAGCGGTTTA
>DATIQT010000087.1:0-9810 GCA_035470525.1 Rickettsiales bacterium | reverse complement strand
TTAAAAGAATGTGAATTTAGATTTAATAACAGAAAACTAAGTAATGAAGAACTAGAAAAAGTTATTTGGAAATTATTTAAAAATTATTTCAAATATCAGGTTTAAGTTGCGAGTTTTTAGAGAGATACTTGTCTAGCCCCTTTTTAATTTTTATTTCAATTTTATTATTTGAATTATTTAAAGACTCCTGTAAGTGATTTTTAACTTTTAAATCAAATTCTGTTTGTTTTTCCATTTATTAATTATAATATATTTAATGCGATTAAAAAAAATAAAGTATGGAAAAATCAATTAAAAATAAAGAAAATCAAACTCATTTAGCAATATTTTGCCAACCATATCTAAATTTAATTTTAGAAGGTAAAAAAACAATAGAAAGTAGATTTTCTAAATTCAAAATTGCCCCATATAATAAAGTTAAAGTTGGCGATAAAGTTATAATGAAAGAAAGTGGAGGCTTTGTTTTAGGTGAATTCACAGTAGAAGAAGTTAGATATTACGATGAAATGAATATTAATAAAAATACTACAGAAGAAGTTAAATCTTTTAGCAAAGAAATTTGCTCCGATGTGGATTTAAATTTTTGGCAATCAAAATGTCAAGCAAAGTATGTAAGTTTAATTAAAATCTCAAATGTTATCAAATACAAAAAACCAAGACCATGCCATGAAAAGAAAACTAAAGACATGAGAGGTTGGATTGTTTTAAAAAAGTAAAATAGTATTAAAATATTATAATTTCTTTTCCAAAAACCATTTTGCAAAATCATCTTTCGCACTACCCCAAAATTGTGATTCATATTCATAATCTATTTCTTGCAATTCACTTAATGTTTTTGTTTCACCATCAGGAATATAAAACTTACTATGCCATTGTCCCCTATTTCCTCTGGATTCATAAGATATTGTACCTGTACCACCACCAGAAAAAATTACTGGTTCTTGCCCTGGTTCGCAATATCCAAAACAATGTTCTATTCTTGCTTTTCTGTCTTTTATATCTTTTATTAAAGACAAGAATTTTTCTACACCAATTTGTTTATTAAAATAAGCACTATAAGGACCGGGTAACCCACCAAGAGCATCAATATAAAGTCCAGCATCAGATTTCAAGCAAGCACAATTTAACTTCTCACAAGCATATTTTACACTAAATTTTACTACTTCAGAGCATGTTTTTGCTTGTATTTCAATAATTTCAAAATCTGGATTAATAATCTCCAAATTAAAGCCATATTTTTCCTTGAAAAATTTATTAGCCTCTTCAACTTTGTTGGGATTAGTTGTCAAATATATTAGCTTTTTCATTTTTTAATATTGTTCTTATAACAGACGAAATTATATAAAATAATTTTTAAAAGTAAACATCGCCTCTTCCACCCCCACCTCCCATTCTCCCACTCCATCTTCACTTATCATATTACTTGTATAAGTCCATTCCATTGTGTCATTCACTGTCGTAGTCCTAACTACTTCACTAGTACTTGTATTCGTAATAGTAACAGTGTAACTCTTACTATCCAAATCCTCCTCTCCATCTTTCCAATTGTATTTTGATATATTTAAATTTAATTACTTTCTAAATACAACTAATTCATACATTATTTTATTTTTAAATTAATGTAATTTTACAAGATAAAAAAACAATTTAGTTGTATTTTAAATCAAATTTTATATTTTAATTACATGTTACATTTTGTGTTATAAGAATGGATAATTTTAAAACATTAATTGAGCAAACTCCAAAAATTTTTATAAAATCAGAACCAAAAACTTTAAACTTAGATTATATAAATTCTAATTCAACTCAAGTAAGAATTAATTTAATTTTAAATGAAACTTTTGAAGGAACTGATGAAATTTTAGAACATGATAGTCTTTTGAAAGGCGCTTATTTTCTTGTAGAAACTGGATTAAAAGAAATTGTGTTTTTTGGTGGTTCTTTAATGAAAAACAATTTGGATATTTCAAAAACTAAGATTGATGATTTTGATACTGGTTATTTTGACACTGATACAAAAAGAGGTGAAGAAGTTGTTTCAAAAACATTACAAAAATTAAAAGAAACTGGTAATTGGCAAATTATAGAGAGAGGGGCTGACAAAATTAGATTGCCATTAGCACAAGAAAAAATTGATTTCTTTCTGGAAAGTGGAGTATCAGCTTTTTTAATTTCTTCAAATCCTGAATTTTTTGGTCATATTTTTGAATTTGGCAATGAAGACACTATGGAATCTACATTAAATATGGAAAATACTAGTGCCAGTTTATCTATAAAAAGTGAGGAAAAAATATCAAATAGTCTTATTTATAATATTAGTTGTTCTTTAAGAGGTAAAGAATGGAAAAAATCATTAAAAGAATTAAAAAATAGACAGGCAAATATTAATAGAAATGTTGAAAATTTTACAACAAAATTTGATATTTTACAAAGATTTTTGGTTACAACTATAAAATATGGTGTATCCTTAAGCGATAATAGTGATAAAGAATCAGCTCTTTTTATTCTTCAAAATTTTGAAGATAATGATTTTTTATCTCCTAAAAATAATGGATTTAAAAAAGCATCAACTAGAGAAGATTTAATAATTTTAGAAAAAAGAAAAGAATTTTGCCTAAATAAATTTTTCAATTTATTAACTAGAATTACTCCTTTGAAACGAGAAATATATTTACATGATTTAGTTAAAAGTAAAATATTAATTCCATTTTTGCCAGAAGTTCATAAGGTATTTTCTAATTTAGAAGTAAGAAAACAACTATTAAAAAATGAATACATAAGTGGTGCTTTAAATTTATATAACTTTGTGTCAAAAATAAATTCAGAAACAAAAGATTTATCAAAAATAAAAAATATATAATGAGAATAGAAATATTAGGGTCTGGAACTGCAGATGGTTATCCAAGAATTACAAACAATTTTTTAAATATTATAGATAATAATAATACAAAAAATATAAGGTTAAGAAGTTCTTTCTATTTACAAGATAATGATGATAATTTATTAGTAGAATGTGGTCCGGATATTAGACAACAAACAATAAAATATAATATAAAAGATTTTGACAATATTTTTATTTCTCATGGTCATACAGATCACATGATTGGCATATGGGAGCTAGAAGAAGTAGTTAGTCTTTACAAAAGAAATTTAAAAATTCATGGAAATGAACAAACCACAAATATAATAAAAGAAAGATTTCCATGGATGTTTGATAATACAGAAACCGAAAATGGTTCTATAATTTTAAAAACAATTAAACCACTTGAAAAAATTAAAATTGGTAGTTTTGAAATTTTACCTATGAACTTTAAGCATGGAAACCATTTTACCTCAATGGGATTTAGATATAAAAATTTCGCTTTTTCGCCAGACTTAAATGAAATTCCACAAGAAAATGATGAACATTTGCAAAATCTAGACTTATGGTTGCTAGAATGTAATGATTTAGAATACGATCCAAAATACGGACATACATATTTACAACAAGCAATTAATTTTATTGAAAAATATAAACCAAAAAATGCAATTCTTACTCATATTGGAGTTGAAATTGATTATGATAAAATATCAAAAATTCTACCTTATAATGTAAAATTGGCTTATGATGGAATGGAAATAGAAATTTAAAGTAAATTTGGTATTTTTACGAATCCAAAAATTAAGCTAAAAATAGCTAATATTCCAATAATTATTAGGACAGATGAAATAATTTTGTCATTTTTTGTAAAAATATGTTTTGTATTGTCATTTTTATGAGTTAAATAAAATAATGGAATAGCCAACACAAGCAATATAAAATCAGCTACAATATAACCAATACTGCAAGAATATGAAATTAAAAGTAAGAAAATGCAAGAAATTAGACTAAAGAATACATTTAATTTGCTATTTTTTGCAATTTTTATTAAGTATAAACTAGAAAATAAATATGCAGGAATAATCATAACACCAGATAGACTTTGCATCATAATCCAAGCGTTACTTGAGAAAAAAGCAACAAGAATTCCAATTTGTGCTATTATAGATGTTAAATAAGTTGAATAATAAGAAATTCCATTTTTGTTTTTATTCAAAAATTGTTTTGGAAAATTATTATTTTCTGCCATTTTTGATGGAATTTCTACTAAAACTAAAATCCAAGAAAACCAACAAGACAAAATAGCTATTAATACTCCAAGATTAATTATAAAAGCTCCATATTTTCCTAATACCATTTCTAATATACCAGCGGCTGAAGGATCTGGGACTTTTGCTATCTGTTCTTGTGTTAAAAATCCATATGGAACTGTTGATAAAGCAATATATAAAACTAAACACATAAAAAAAGACAAAATGGTTGAATTGCTAACAATTTTCTGATTTTTAGCTTCTGACGAAAGTGTGCTTCCAGTTTCTACGCCAATAAAACACCATAAAGTTACTAATAAACTTGACGTGATTTGTTTAAATATTGGAATATCATTATTTCCCCAAAAATTTAATGTAAATTTGCTCCAATCAAAAACAAATAACATTACAAATATAAAAATTATTAATGTAATAAATTTTAGTATTGTAGCTATGACATTAAATGTAGCAGAAAATTTAAATCCTCTTAGAACTATAAAATTAAAAATCCAAATAGTAATTGAAAGACAAATTACAGATAATAGATTATTTCCACCAGTAAAATATGTAGGAAAAAAATAATCTAATGCACTAGCTGACATAACAGCTAATGAAATTACAACAAAATAATTACAAACTAAATAACTCCAACCAGTAGCAAAACCTATAAATTTCCCAAAACCATTTTCTGCATAAGAATATATTCCCGTATTTAAGTTAGGTCTTAATTTTGATAAATTTATAAAAACATTTGCAATGCAAAACATACCAAAACTTGCAATTAACCAAGCAATTATACCAGCTCCAAGACTCGCAGTTCTAGCAATATTTTGTGGAATACTAAAAATGCCACCTCCAACCATAGAGCTAAATATTATTGCGGTTAATATTATTGTTCCAACTTTCTTGTCTTGCATGATTTTTTATTTTTTAGAGTATTTTGATATTAAAAATAATTTTAAAAAACTCAACTTTAAATTTCCTCCACCCCCACCTCCCACTCTCCCACTCCATCTTCACTAATCATACTACTTGTATACGTCCACTCTATCACATCATTCACTGTCGTAGTCCTAACTACTTCACTACTACTTGAATCTGTAATACTAACAGTATAACTTTTACTATCCAGACTCTCCTCTCCATCTTTCCAATTATTAAATCATAATTTATTTTCTTTCATAAATTTTTATTATCTCTTCAATAAATTTATTGATATTATTTGAATTTTTATATAAATTTTTAGCTTCATTTATATGGGAATCTACTTCTTTATAATTGGTATTAGCTTCTGATTCAAATAAATCAAACTCATTATGCAAAATTGTAAAACTAATTAATTCCGTCATTGCCCAAATTTGCAAATCTTCTAAATCTTTTCTTACTTTTCTAATTTTTTTAAAGAAATGAGATAAAATCACTTCAAAAAGTAAATAATAAACATGAGCATTCTTATTTCTTATTATTCCCTTTGAATAAGCATTGGTACATATATTATTTCCTTCCCAATCAGATGTTCCAGCAACAAAATGAGTTAATAGAACATTATATTTTTCAATTTTTTCTTCAATAGCTTTTTCTAATATATCAAAATAATATTTATCATTCTCATTCCAAAATGTCTTAAAAAATTCTAAAGATTCATTCAATTTTTTTTCATTTATTCTATATGCTTCAGTTAATACTAAATCCAAATCATTTTCCCATTCTTCTCTTGGTGCAGAATTTATTTTTTTTGCCAAATTTTCAGAAATGCCATATTGTTTAGCTCTTGCTGGTATACCATATGGATCGTCATCTTGAAAAATTTCAACAATTTCCTCTTTTTCACCATTTTTTGATAAATAGAAATTGAAATGCATAACCCTTTATTTAATATATTATTTTTAATTTAAATGGTTCTATTGAAATTTCAATAGAACTTTTTAATTTTAAAAACAAATCCAGCACAACAAAAAATAATCACCTACTAATATTATCAATAACCCTATTCAACCTCTTTACTTTCGCACTTCCATCATACTTAACTTTTCCAGTCTTAATAAAATAATTAAGCATATTTCTAAGATAAATCAAATCCTCCTTATCCCTTGATTTATTTTTCACATAATAAATTATTATTTGATTTATAACTCCAATCAATTCAGCATTAATAGAATTATTTTCTTTTAGTTTTTCCTCAAAGTTTCTATCTTTTTGCAAAAGATATAATTTTTTAAGTAAATCATTTTTCATTATTTCGTCCATATTCAAACCTCAAATTTTTATTAATAAAAATCGCACCATCAAAAAATTTGAAAAGTGCGGAGGTTCAAACAACTGACAAAGTTCAGCTCTTACAGCCTTTTAGACTATAAAATAGCCTATTATAACCGTAAGCCTCCGCTATATTTATTGTCATAAATACAACAAAGGCCTAACGATCAATAGTAAAACTTTGTTTTGGTGTTTGAAACCATCACTTTTGCCCGTAGGCAGTTATATTTTTAAATGGTTTTAGATAATTGTCAACGGTTTATATTTTAGCTCTCTTTTCATGCAAAGGAAAAATCAAATACTAGAAAAAAATTGCTTTTATCTTTTTTAACATTTATCATAAGCATAGATTTTTATAAAAAATATTATAATAATCTTGTTTAAAAGGGAAAATATGAGTATAAAAGTTAAAATACCACTTCAAGAAATAAAAGGCGGAAAGCCAGTATTTGAAAAGGATGGAAAAACACCAAAATTAGTAGAGCAAACTGGTGATGATATGGAAATACTAGAAAGAGATGATAATAAATGGTCTGTATATAAATTGGAAGACGGAACAACTATTAAAGTAAAATTTACAGCTGTTCAAATTATAAAAATGGATAAATTAGATGATGCTACTAAAAAACCAATTTATAGTATACAAGGCAGACAAGATATAATTGTCTTACCAAAAATTAAGGAATAATTGTATGTTGGATTATAGAGATAATTCATTATATTATACATCTGCTTATATTTCACAATATGTTATGGTATATAAAAACAAAACAATAGAAAAAGTTGAGTTTTATACTTCCAGTAATGATATTATTTCTAGAATAGCTTCTAATAACGATAACAAAAATGATTTTGTGATTTCAGCTATTGATAACCCTATAACTACTATTGGTATTCCTAGAGGTTATACTATTTCAAATAAGAATAACATTCTATCAAATTTAGAAGAAATAATAAAAGAAGAAAAAGAACTAAATAATATAGAACCGAATAAATTATCATTAAAACAAATGAAAAAAATTTTGTCATCTTATGATAAGTGTTTTAAATATTTACCAAGAGTAGTTTTATATCCTAATACAAAAGATCTTGGATTAGCTTGGACTGTAAAAAGAGGATATTATGCTAATTTATTTTTTATAAAAAATGAAAAAATATTATACCTTATAGATTTTCCAAATAAAGAAAAAAGAGGTACTGTTCTAAGTGACATAAAAAATTTTAATGAAACTATTTTAATAATTGAAGATGAAATTGCAGGAATATAGTTTGAAGCCAAAAATTGTTACGAGATACACAAATTCAAAACATAAAATTGATGAAGAAAAAGAACAATTATTTCCAGAAGCATTCTATAGAGATGAAAAAGATGAAAAAGAAATTTCAGTATTTAATATTGATGACGAACTAAAACAAAAAAATGCTGACTTTTTGATTTTTGAACTTGGAGATAAAAGAGTTTATAAAAAAAGTAAAACCAAAACAATAGCTAGAGGTGATTTAAAAACCATAAATATAGAGAATATAAAATTTGATGATTCTTGTAGTTTATATCTTGAATATACCGATAATGAAAAACATTGCAATATAAAACCATCAATAGATGATTGGTTTTTTGACTTAAAAAAAGCAAATAAATTGGCTTCTATTTCGGTTCTCAAAAAAAGATATTAAAAACTCTTTATAAGAATGTGTTTACAAACCTTTCCTCATTGTTCAAAATAAACTCAATCACAAACCATAAATAATTATTGTCAAAACAATCTATTCTGAACCTTGAGGAAGGATTTACAAAATCCTTCCTGCTAAGGTCCCATCTTTTTCTTTTATTATATTGGAATGTATTATATATATAGAAATTCTCTCTCGTGGTGTTGGGTCTCCGAACCCAACACCTATTAATATCAAAACTTGAAGCTTTTAAAATAATCTTTTGATAGCATTGGGTGTTGGGTTCGGAGACCCAACACCACAAGAGACCCAACACCACAAGAGGGGTGAAGACCCAACACCACAAGAGTCAAATGTCGCAGAGCAACAAAGGGGAGCTAACTATTAATAATATTCTTAATTTATGATATTTATATATAATTTTATTGATTATTTTTAGAAACTATGTTAAAATGTTATGCGAATTATAAAAATAATAAAAAGGCATAAAATGTATAAAAACATTCAGAAACAAATACCAGAACAAGTCAAAGAAATCAAAGGCATGTATAAAGAAAACAAAATTGGTTGGGATTCTTTGGGCTTAAAATTGAATGAGCTATATAAAACGGTTAGAGGTTCTGATAATGTTGTTACAATTTTGAGAGATGGTTTAAATGATGAACGTAAAGATTTAATAAATGGTATTGATGAGTTTATGGAACAAATTTATAGAAAAGATAAAGAGAATAGTATTTTTGTTACAGATAAAGATATAGAAAGTTCATATAAAAATTTTATAGCATTATGTGAGAATTATCTAGACGAAACCACGGATCCAAGAACAGTAAAGAAAGAAGATATATATGAGAATACAGAAAAAGGTTTTGAAATTGCAGCAAACGTTTATGATATATTACAAAAACAATTAAAATTAATTAGAAACCAAGAAAAGATTAGTAGACTAAAAGAAAATTATGAATTTGCAAAGTCATTTTATATGAATAATTCAAAAAAAGATTTAAAATTAAATGATAATTTAAAATATTTAAATAATTATTGTGGTAAAAAATATGTATCATTAAATTTAGTTAAAGATTCAAAAAAAATTGAAGAAATTAATGCACAAATAATTGAAAAATCTTTGTATTTAAATAATATTATTAATCCCAATATACGCGATATACAAAAGAAATTAAAAGCTAAAAATGAAATAGATAATAAAAAGCCAAATGATTTTTTAAAAAATGAAATAGATATAAATTATGATTCAGTGTATAATAGTAAGCAAAGTTTTGATCCTAAAACTGGTTTACCAAGCAAATCTGAAAGAAAAAATAGGATGAATCAAAATCAAATTTCTTGTGAACTACAAAAAACAGAAACTACTTTTGTGGACAGATTTAAAAAGTCTAAAATTGGTAAACTTTTCTGCAGAGGAAGATAAATCTTTTTTAAATATTAGGAAGGATTTAATCCTTCCTTTAATTTTGCAAATTAAACATTATTTAGATTAACTATGGTAATAACACACTTTAAGGCTTGAAGTTTAGAACCCCCTCTCACCCCTTGCACTACTGTCCCATTAAAATTTATTTTTTTAAATATTTAATTTTATTACACCGTTGCTTGGATTCCTGCTTTCACGGGAATTGTAAATGTCAACTATTTCGTTGACAAAATTCCAATTCCTCTTTTGGCGTCTTTCCATTTAAAAATGTATGTTGCCTATATTCATTAAAATATATATTATATTTCATTAATTCTTCTTTTAAATGTTTTTCATTATCAAAT
>DATIQT010000086.1:0-8273 GCA_035470525.1 Rickettsiales bacterium | reverse complement strand
AAGTATCGTCTTTTAAGTTCTTTATATAACTATATTTAGTCATTTAAACAAATTCTTCCAGTTTGTTCTGAATATGTGACTAAAGATAGTGTTGAATTATTGGAAAGTTAAGAGGTTTGCTGGAAACAGGTCTATTGTATTAACCACCACCGGTAATCTTTCCCCTCAAGGAGGGGAAAGATTACGAGCAGTGGTTAAGGATAATCTTTCCCCTCCTTGAGGGGAAATGTCAACATAGTTGACAAAGGGGGGCTAAACATCATTTCTCGCACAAACAACATTTCAAACTCTTTGTAGTATTGGGTCTCCGAACCCAACACTTAAAGCTATCAAAAGGTTCTTTTAAAAGCTTTAAGTTTTGATATTATCTAGTATTGGGTTCGGAGACCCAACACCACAAGAGTCAAATACGTTGGCAAAGGGAAGCTAGTAAATTTAATGAAATATTTTTTCATGATTTTGTTAAAAATTCGCTAACTATTTAACTTTGTATTGCATTTTATATTAAAATATGAAATCTTGGATAAAAATCACTAGCATTATAAACAAAAAATAATAAACTATTAGAATTTGCAGATATAAAGAAATAATAGGGATAACAAGATGTCAGAAATTAATAATGATTATACGACTGGTGGCTTAGAATTTAATTACTTAAACTTAAGAAAATATCTTCTTAAGATGTATGAGCAAGGTATTCAAGATATTAATATATTTTTATTAATATCTCTAGAAAAAGAATACTATCAGGGTGAAAATTTCAAAAAAATAATTCAAGATTTCATTAAATTGTCGAACAATCTTACATTAAATATAGATGGAAAAGATATAAAATTCAAAGTTAATAAAATAAGCCTTGATGTTGGGGATACAGCAAACAAATGGAGATGGATTTACAGATACAACGAGAAATATATGCTTGAACACAATTTAGATCATGAAGAAGACATCTTAGAAAATGTAGTGCAAGAAATCGCAAATAAATCTTATGAAACAGCAAAACAACAAGGCAAAGATTGGTTCAAAGACCATGCAGTTGACACACTTAACTTGATACTACCAAAAGATAATCAAATAACAAAAGATTTTAAATTAACTGATGGAATTACAGAAATATTCCAAGGAAACAACGAAATCCCAAGAATAGAATATATTTGTTATGATTATTGGGCAAATGATCCAAAATATAAAACTATAGAAAAAGCATTGTTAGAAGTTAGGAATTTAGAAAATTCGGTTATAGAACAGGCTTATGATCATGAAGTTAAATATTATATTGATAGAACATCTAAAAAGAATGAATGTGCCAAATTTCCAGAAATGTTTTTTAAATATAGTAAAATGTACCAATTTGAAGAAACTATGCCAATGGTTATTAAATATCAGAATGTTAAAAATAATTTTGAATTTTATTGGTTTGGACGAGAATCATGTTATACTGAGGTATTTAGAGGTAAAAAAGCACAAAATAATAAAATAATAAAATCAAATCTTGAGAATGATTTAAAAGGTATAACAAATAGAAGATATATTTCAATTAAAGAGAAAAAAATCTAATTAATATAAACTTGTTAATATAGCCCCCTTTGTCCTTCGGACATTTCCCCTCAAGGAGGGGAAAGATTACGAGCGGTGGTTAAGACAATATGGTTTAACAACCAAGAATATCTTTCCCCTCCTTGAGGGGAAATGTCCGAAGGACAAAGGGGAGCTATTAAATTTAATGAAATATTTTTTTATGATTTTGTTTTACCATTTCCAAAAATTCACTAACTATTTTACTTTGTATTGCATTTTTTCTTGTAAAACAGTAAAAATATCTTTGAGGTAAAATATAATCTGCCTTTAATTCTAATTCTTTTTTATCAATTTCGGTTAATAAAATTTCACTTATAGAACTTATACTAAATCCAGTTTTGGCCATTTTTATTAATAAACCAGTTGTTGGATTTTTTATATCTATTGGGGATTTTAGATTATATTCTGAAATAAAAGAGTTAAATGATTTTGTGAAAACTAATTCATCGAATACTCCAAATGGATATTTTGCTAAATCTTCTTTAGTTATATCTTTATCATTTTTAATAGCCAATGGGTGTGTTTTAGACATAACCCAAAAACTTTTATGATCAGAAAGTTTAAACTTTTCTAGTTCTGTGGATAATTTTTCATTTATATCTTCTAAATAAAAAGCCAAATCCAACTCTTTAGATATTAGCTTATTTTGTGCTTCTTTTATTGATATATTATATAAAGATATATTTATATTTGGATACTTTTGTTTAAGAATGTATAAATAAGGCATAATTTTTTCTAAGGTATTTTCAATAGAAGCTATCCTTATATTATTATTTCTAAACTCTTGCAAATCTTTACTGAAACTATCAACCAAACCATCAATACCATTCACATACTGAACTGCTTTTTTATAAAATAATTCACCTTCTGTTGTAAGTTTTAGCCTGTTGTATCCTGATCTATCAAATAGCTCAACTCCTAAATCTCTTTCAAGGGTTCTTATTTCTTTGGAAAGTGTTGATAATTCTATATGAATTTTTTCATGCGCTCTTGATATAGAACAATCATTTTGAACTACGGAGCAAAATCCTCTTATTTGGCTCAATCTATTTTTCTTGTAATAAAAATCTATGTCTTTCACTTTTTTTGTGTCTTCTTTATCTTCTGTATTTTCTATATCTCTTTTCATATCGGGAAACCAAAACAAAATTATTTTAATAATAAAGCAATTTAATCCCTTTATTTAAAAAGTCAAGCATATATCCTTAAAATTGTACAATAATATAATTTTTTATGAACATTAAAAATTGCAATATAAAAAAAACAGAAAGTAATGATGAAAGTTATTTCTTGTCAATAAAAGATAATAAAACTGGTATTACTGAAGAAATGTATTTAAGTGATTTAGAATTTAAAATTCTAAATTTAGCTGTACAACATAATAAGGGTATTATTAATTTGTTAAGTAATACAGAAACAATCTATGGTTTATTTCAAAAAGGGTTGGTTACAATATCAAAAGATAAATTAGGTTTAGCTGTGGTATCTGAAGTAATAGCTTACTTGCTAAATCCAAAAACTACTGAAGATATGACGGATAATCCATTTGAAGAAGAAAATAAACCAAATGGATTTTTTAAAACTTTTAAAAATAAAGATATTTGTTTTTGTTGTTTGTGCGAAACAGTTAAAAAATAAATAGTAATTATATGTTGGTCTTCAACCGACATATAATTAAATATTAATCAAAAAAAGGAGTTAATTATGATTGATTTTATTATTGTGGATTTATCTTTAACATTCTTGACTATAGTTGTTTTTTGGTATTTTATGGTTGGTAGACAACTTATTAATAAACAAAGATTGATAAAAGAAGTAAAAGAAAGAAATAGACCTTAGGTAAAAGAGTTTAAAGATAAATGAATTTGAAATATTGTTTGTGCGAAAAATAGAAATGTTAAAAGTTGTTTGTGCGAGAAATGACTAAAAGCAGGAAAGGTTTACGAAATCTTTCCTGCTTTAAATATTAGTATAATTTAGGAATTATTGTTGAAATCAAATAACTATAATAAAGTTTTACTTGAATAAATAAATATTTATTCTTAGTATTATATTTAATTATAATAATATAAATTTTGTGAAAAAGTTTTATTTTTTATTTATTTTTTTGTTCGTTAGTTTTAATTCTTATTCAACAGAAAAAGATAGTTCACTTGATGTTGTTGAACAAGTTGAAAAAAATTTAATTTATTCTAAAGAAGTTTTAAAACCAGAACAAGCTGATGTTATTATTAAAAAAGGCGGTTGGACGGAGCAAGATACTAAAAAGTTAGAAAATACAAATGTGGAATCTGCTAAAAAAATCAATGCAACAATTACTAAAAGTAAAGATGATATAAGAGATTTGGCATTAAAAAGAAAAGCTTTTGATGCAATAAATGCTGGTCAATATGAAATAGCGGTAAAATTATATAAAGAAGTTTTAAGAAGTAATAAAAAAGATGTTTATGCTAAATTGGGTTTAGCTACTGCTTATCAATATCTAAATCAATATATTCAGGCAAAACCGTTATATATAGATGTTTTAGAAGTATTCCCAACAGATCAACAAGTAATGGCTAATTTATTAGCTATAATATCTAATGAAACCCCTTATGAGGCTATCTATTTGTTGTCAAGTATAGCTGATAAAAATTTAACATCACCTTTGATTCAGGCCCAAACTAGTATAGCATATTCAAGAGTAAAAAATTATGCAAGAGCAATTGAGTATATACAAAGAGCAATTGATTTGGATAGTAAGAATTTAGAATATCAATATAATTTAGCCGTTTTATATGATTTGAGTAAAGATTATGATAAAGCTAAATCATTATATAAAGATTTGTTAACATCAAGCAATATAGACAACTTTAATTTACCAATAAAAGATATTAAAGACAGGATAGAAATTTTAGAAACACAATAGGAAATATATGGATAAAAACTATTTAAATAAAATACTAAAGAAAGCCCAAGAGTTTGATGCATCTGATATTCATTTAAATCCAAATCTTCCTCCATATATTAGAACCCGTGGCGATATAAAAGTATTAGAAGGTTTCAAAGAGTTAACTGGTAGAGAGATATTAGACATTGCCTTAACAACGATGAATAAATATGCTCAACAAAACTTTATCAATAATTTGCAAGTTGATTACGTCTATACAAATCCAGAAAATAATATAAGATACAGAACTAATACATTTAAAAGTCAAATGGGTATTTCAATAGCTTTAAGACAATTAAGTGGTAAAATAATGCTTTTAGAAGAATCAGGTTTTCCTAAAATATTCCAAAAAATAGCTATATTAGATAAAGGGTTAATATTAGTTTGTGGTCCATCTGGTAGTGGAAAATCAACAACACTAGCTTCAATGATTGATTATATAAATAGAAATTTGGAAAGACATATAATTACATTGGAAGACCCTATTGAATATATACACAGTACAAAAAAATCACTAATAGCTCAAAGAGAAGTAGGAGAAAGTGTGAAGAATTTTACTGAAGGGTTAATAGGTGCACTTAGAGAAGATCCAGATGTTGTGCTTATTGGTGAAATGAGAGATAAAGAAACAATAAAAATGGCTTTAACAGCTGCAGAAACAGGACATTTGGTATTATCAACACTCCATACAATGTCAGCCAGCAAAACAATAGATAGAATTATAGATTCTTATGATGCAACTGAAAAAGGAATTATAAGAGGTATGTTGTCAACATCTCTACAAGCTATCATTTCACAAAGACTGTTTAAAAGAGCAAATAATGAAGGTAGGGTTGCTAGCTTTGAAATTCTTATAGGAACAAAAGGTATAAGAAATATGATAAGAGAGGATAAAGTATACCAAATAGATACAATGATTCAAACAGGTTCAAAATATGGTATGGTAAGTATGGAAGCATATACAGAAGAATTATTAAAAGAAGGAATAGTCGATAAACAAGATGCTATTGCAAAACTTAGTAAAGTAGAAAATTAACATTTGCTATCCTTGTATTTTTTTAAAAAGCCATTATATAAATAGTTATGAAGTTTATTAATTAAATTTTATTGAGGAAAAATATGGGAAAAATTATAGGTATTGACTTAGGAACTACTAACTCTTGTGTTGCAGTAATGGAAGGTAAGGAAACCAAAGTTATTGAAAACAGTGAAGGTAGAAGAACTACTCCATCAATCGTTGGATTTTTAAAGGGTGGGGAAAGACTTGTGGGAGAAACCGCAAAAAGACAACAAGTAACAAATGCTGAAAACACAGTATATTCTGTAAAAAGATTAATCGGTAGAAGATTTGAAGATGCTGAAGTAAGTAAAGATAAAGAAAGAGTTCCATTTCCAATTATAAAAGCTGCAAATGGTGATGCTTGGGTGGAAGCGCAAGGTGAAAAATATTCACCATCACAAGTATCAGCTTTCATACTACAAAAAATGAAAGAAACTGCTGAAGCTTATTTAGGTGAAAAAGTTACAGAAGCTGTAATTACAGTTCCTGCATACTTCAATGACTCACAAAGACAAGCAACAAAAGATGCTGGTAGAATTGCAGGACTTGATGTTAAAAGAATTATAAACGAACCAACAGCAGCTGCACTTGCTTATGGTCTTGACAAACAAGGAAATAAAAAAATCGTAGTTTATGACTTAGGTGGTGGTACATTCGATGTATCAGTTCTTGAAATTGGTGATGGTGTATTCGAAGTTAAAGCTACTAATGGTGATACATTCCTTGGTGGTGAAGATTTTGATGCTAGAATCCAAAAATGGTTAATAGATGAATTTAAATCTCAATCAGGTATTGATTTATCAAAAGATAAGCTTGCTATTCAAAGATTAAAAGAAGCTGCAGAAAATGCTAAGAAAGAATTATCTTCAACTACAGAAACAGAAATCAACTTGCCTTACATAACAGCTGATGCAAGTGGTCCTAAACACTTAAATATAAAGCTTTCAAGAGCTAAATTAGAACAAATGTGTGATGATTTAATTCAAAAAACTATTGAACCATGTAAAAAAGCTATGACTGATGCTGGTTTAAAAAATAGTGATATCGATGAAGTTGTTTTAGTTGGTGGTATGACTAGAATGCCAAAAGTTCAGGAAGTTGTAAAAGATTTCTTCAAAAAAGAACCACATAAAGGTGTTAATCCAGATGAAGTTGTTGCAGTCGGAGCAGCTATTCAAGGTGGTGTTTTAAAAGGTGATGTAACAGATGTATTATTGCTCGATGTAACTCCATTGTCATTAGGTATTGAAACTATGGGTGGTGTATTTACTAGATTAATCGATAGAAATACAACAATTCCAACAAAGAAGAGCCAAATTTTCTCAACAGCTGAGAATAACCAAACTGCTGTTACGATAAAAGTTTATCAAGGTGAAAGAGAAATGGCTGTTTACAACAAAATGTTAGGTGTATTTAACTTAGATGGTATTCCACCAGCACCAAGAGGTATGCCACAAATCGAAGTAACATTCGATATAGATGCTAACGGTGTAGTTAATGTATCTGCAAAAGATGTTGGAACTGGAAAAGAACAACACATCGTAATTCAATCTTCTGGTGGTTTAACAGAAGCTGAAATTCAAAAAATGATGAAAGATGCTGAAGCTAATGCTAGTGCCGATAAAGCTAAAAAGGAACTAGTTGATGCAAAGAACCAAGCTGATTCTTTAATTTACTCAACAGAAAAATCTTTAAAAGATTATGGTAATAAAATTACTGAAGATGAAAAAAAGAATATACAAGAAAATCTTGATGCTCTAAAGAAAGCCATCGAAGGTGAAAATCTTGAAGTAATCAAAAAAGGCACTGAAGAATTAACAAATGCCTCAATGAAACTTGGTGAAGCTATTTACAAACAACAACAAACTCAAGGTGGCGCAGGGGCGGGATTTAACCCTCAAGATTTTGCAGGAAATAATAATACTAATAATGAAAGCAATACTTCTCAAAATGGAAGTAATGGAGAAGATGATTCTGTAGTTGATGCAGATTACACTGAAAAGAAATAAAGAAAAATATAAAAGTTTTTATACTTTCGTAGAAAAGGTTTACAAAACCTTTTCTACTTTTTTTACCTTTGTAAGAATAAATTACTATATACCAATTATTAATCCAAAAGATTATTAAGTATAAAAAAAATGGAAAAGAGTGAAATACCTCCTTTCCATAAAATAAATTATTAATAGAAATAATTAAATTTTCTTTAAATTAACCGCTGAGGTTTTACCTTTTTCATTTTTAATTTCAAAAGAAATCTTTTCTCCTTCTCTCAAAGTTCCTAATCCAGCTTCTTCTATAGCTGAAACATGAACAAAAACATCCTTATTATTATCAGATTGAGTTATAAAACCATAACCTTTTGTGGTATTAAACCATTTTACTACACCATTAAACATAGACTTTTTTACTATTTATTATTAAAAATTAGAGATCTTTAATTGGAAAAATTGGAAATTTAAAATTCGAAATATTCTTACAAGTACAAGAAAAACTAATTATAGTTAAATTTATAATTTATTATTTTTAATAAGCAATTAATTTTTAAACTAGACACTATTATCAAATGTTTAACCTTTTTAAACTCGCTTATACAAAGAAATACAAGGAAGGTCATAAATTTTATTGTGACGGTGTATGTGATACATTTAGCAATAAAATTTATTGATGACGAAGGTTGTTCAAAGTATAAGTAGAGTTTAAATGCAA
>DATIQT010000085.1:0-17766 GCA_035470525.1 Rickettsiales bacterium | reverse complement strand
GACACCAGAAGAAGCTAGAAGTTTAATCAAAAATAGTAATGAGTTATTGGCTATGCTTTTAATCTTTTTATTCAATACTGGTTTGAGAATTAACGAGGCTTTAAATCTTCTTTATACTGATATAGCAACAGATTTACAAAGTAAAATTAAGTATATAACTATAAGAAAAGAAATAAGCAAAAATAAAAAAGATAGAATGGTGCCATTAAGTAAGGAAGCTATGGAGCAGATCAATAAAATGAAAATAAAGTTCCCAGATAGTCTTTTTATTTTTGTTGATAGCAAAGGCACTCCATATCAAACAACACCAAAAAAAGCACTTGAAACAGCAAAAAGAAAAGCTGGTTTAAATGATATAGGTGGATTTCATATTACAAGACACACAGCGGGTTCATGGTGGTTGCAAGGTGTAAATCTTCAAGGACAAGAAGTTAAACCACTAAGGATTGAATTAGTGAAAGAATTATTAGGACATTCAACAGTTTTAATAACTGAAAAACACTATGCTAAACTTTGCAATCAAAACATCTTGGTTTCACTAGAAAACCGATAATCAAAAATTAATAGACACAATTTAGACACAGGGGAATTTGACTTTTAAGACACAGTAAATTTTTTTTCTGAAAAATGTGGCTCCGCGAGCAAGGATCGAACTTGCGACCAATTGATTAACAGTCAACTGCTCTACCGCTGAGCTATCGCGGATTCCACATAGAGGATTTTACATGATGTTTTTTAATTTGCAAGAAAAAAGTAAGTGATTGTCATAGCAAAATAGAAATGTGGTATTTTCTGCAAAATAGAAATGTGGCTTAAGTTCACTGGTGATTTGAAGTAAGCTTCAATCCCCTTGCCTTTGCGCTTCATCTATTAATACTATTAAATAATATCTATCTTTAAAATTATCTTTTATGATGTTTTTGGGCAAATAATGGCAATCTATATGCTCTATATCACCTACATTTTCTTTAATTATCTTTGTATTGTGTTTCTACTATTACCTATCATTTCAGTATCTAGTTTATTGAGGTTGTTAAGTTTTAATATATTGTAAATAGTAGAACTTGATGGTATTTTGTAAACAGAATTAATTTTATTATTAGATAGTATTTCTAATTCCTTTTTTATATTATATTTATTCATTGCATTGTTAATTCTTAGCTCTTTTATTTTATTTGCAGGAGGTCTATTGAGTTTCTTTCCTATGTAGTATCTTTACTATTAGTTATATCTTTTTTAGTCATTTTATTGTTTTGTCTACATAATTCGTTTATTAATTTTACTTTTGGTT
Organism: Rickettsiales bacterium; assembly: GCA_035470525.1. Classification (GTDB taxonomy): domain Bacteria; phylum Pseudomonadota; class Alphaproteobacteria; order Rickettsiales; family UBA1997; genus CALXSC01. Next base: position 16,475 of record DATIQT010000085.1, on the reverse strand, counting down.
GTAAAATCTGTCAACGAATTAGTTGACTTGTACAACAAATATGTATTATCTTTTTAGATAGAAAAATAAAGAAAACGAATAACTAAATATTCTAAATACTACTAATGGATGCGATGGTAAATTTGGGAGAGTGAAAATAAAATTAAAAAACAATTCTGGTTTAAGATTAAAAAGAAGAGTGAAATGTTTGATAAATTGATTAGTTGAGGAACTTAGATTTTTTATAATTAGTTTTCCGAAGATTTTAAAAAATTTTTTAAGGCATTTCTAGTATAAATATATATTTTTTTATATGATGAAATGTTGTATTTTTATAATTAATAATTGTATTAATTCTTTAATTATCTCATGTTTTACATTTAAAATAATGCCTTTAAAATCAACAATAATATTATGTTTGTATTATTTTCTATTAAATTTTTTTAAAATACTTTCTTCTAGTAAAAGTTTAGAATAAATAAATATGTATTGCAATAAAAAATTATTAACATACTATCATTAGTATAATATGAATTTTAATAAGATTTTAGTATGAAAGGTTGTGTTTTATGCGATATGGAAGAGCAACAAAATAGGTTTGCCACTATGATTACTAACGATAAAACAAAGTGTGTTTACCATAATCCGATTTTATTTGAAACTGAAAATTTTTATTTAACTATTGATTTGCATCCAATTTCTGATTGTCATTATTTAATTGTCCCAAAGATGCATTATACTTCGTATTCTTTGATTCCAAAAAAATATGAGGTAGAGTTAAATTTTCTTATAAAATTAATTAAAGAAAAAAATGATGTTGAAAATTTTATATTATTTGAACATGGTTCTGGATTTATTAATGAAACACTGGTTGGTTGCGGAAATAGTGTTTTTCATGCGCACATGCATTTCATTGGTAAACTCAAATATGATTCCAATAAAATTCTAAAAATTATGTCATTATCTGGCATTAATTTAAAAGAATTATCTATAAAAACAATTGAACGTAATAATAGTTTGTTACAGATTATAATAACAAATAATGATAAATGTTATAATACTCCATATCTTTTTTTAAAGTTCAACGATACTGAATGTCTTATAATGCTAGAAAGAGACAAAATTAAAATACAATCTCAATTTTTCAGAAAAATGTTTTCTGAAGAAATTAATGGAAAAGGTTGTTTTTGGAACTGGAAAGATATAATAGAACAAAATGACAAAACAGTTCTACAGGAAAGAATCATAAAAATGATTACTCGATTTAAAGTTGAAAAATAGGATGCCTAGACATTATTTTTAAATATATTTTTTGTATTTTGCATTTTTTAAAGACAATTTAAATTTTTTAAATGTTTATTTTTCCTATAAAATTTCGCTAATTCTTTTAATCCATAATATAATCTAATTTTTGCAATACATTTCTTTTTTATTTAGCATTAATCTCAATTAATTCTTTATCTTATGTTATTATTAAATTTATTTTAAACGACAAAAGTTCTACAAAACACAATTCTGATAAGATGAGCTTACTATATAATATATATTTATTTTAACTTTCAATAATGAATAGATCTGTTGCATAAATAATTTTTCCACAAAATTCTGAAGGGCTTTTGAAGTATAAATCAGAATTTTGTGAAAAATTTTTATGCACTAGGTCTAATAAATGAAAATAAAGGTTAAAAGGTATTCAAATATACTGATGTTTTTTGTAAAAACTATTTGAATATTAATAAATAAGGTTTTATAATTGTATCATTAGGTAACCCTTAATTAATTGGTCGCGAGTTCGAATCTCGCCGGATCCACCAGTATTTCCAATAAGGCAAAATTTTATGTTTAAAATAATGAAATATATATTTAAAACATTTCTAATACTCTTTTTAATATTACAGAAAGTTTGTGCTGAGCAACAATTATCTTTAATTAGAGATGCCGAAATAGAAGATTTTCTTTATGAAATTTCAAGGCCAATTTTTAAATCAGCAAAATTAAATCCAAATGATATTAGATTTTATATAGTAAATGATAATAGTATTAATGCTTTTGTTATGGGTGGACAAAATATTTTTATTAATACAGGAACATTGATAAATTTTGACAAACCAGATGGAATTTTGGGAATTATAGCTCATGAAACTGGACATATTTTTGCCGGACATTTAGCAAGATATAATAGTGAAACAAGCTCTATACAGAATATAAGTATTGGTTCAATATTACTTGGTGTTGGCGCCTTACTTGCTGGAGCTCCAGAAGTTGGACAAGCAGTAATTTTTGGAGGATTACAAGTTGGGCAACAAAGTATTTTACAATATACTAGAGTTCAAGAAGAAGAAGCTGATTCGTTAGCAATAAAATTTCTCCATGATAATCAATTATCTGCATCTGCACTTTTAGAATCAATGGATAAATTTTACATGGAGGAATTACAATATGAAGATCAAGCTGAATATTATTCAACCCATCCACTAAGTAGGAACAGGAGACAATTTATTAATGACAAAATGAAGAATGAAAAATTTTCAAACAATAATTTTAATTCAAAATATAATAGAGAATTTAATTTTATAAAAGCAAAAATTCTTGCATATCAAAAAAAACAAGGACAAAAAATTGATATTGATTTAAATAGCGACTATGGAAAATATGCAGAAGCAATAATTAATATGAATGAAAATAAAACAAAATTAGCTTTGAAAAATATAGATTATTTAATTTCAAAATATATAAATGACCCATATTTTTATGAACTAAAAGGAGATATTTTTTTAAAAGAAAATAATGTGGAAGGTGCTTTAAGAGGTTATAATATAGCAGATAAAACATTAAGAAATAATACTTTAATTAAAAAAATGATAGCTTTTATTATTATAAAATATGAGCAAAAAGATATGTATCAAAAAGCTATAGATAATTTAAATTTTATAATTCAATTAGATTCACAAGATAATGTTAGTTTTAAATTGCTTGCCGAGGCTTATTTTAAAAATAATGAAAAAGCTATGTCTTATTTAACTTTAGCTAAATATTATATATCTTTGGAATATGAAAAAAAAGTAGAAAAATATTTAGATATGGCAAAAAAAGAAACAGATGATCCAAATATTCTAAGACAAATAGAGGATTTAAAAGATTCATCGGATAAAAAAATATTTGCACCAAAACTAAAAAAATAGATTATTTATAGTCAAACAACTTTCACTTAACCACTAAATAAACCGCTTTTGCAAAAATATACAAGGAGATTTAAAATTTTATTGCAATAGCGTATAACTTAATACGGTGAGACAATAAAATTTTAGAACAACGAAGAATGATTAAGGCAAAAGTTAGGTTTAGTTGGTAGTTAAGTGAAAGTTGTTTGACTATATATTTATTTAAAACTTCGCTTTTAAAATTCATAAAAGCGAAGTTATAATTATAAATCATTTTTGATTTTTGAATATTATAATTGATTATTTTTTTCTATTTCTCTTTTTAGTAAAAGTTTATTTTGGAATGTATTTACAATAGTTATACCTTCTTTTTGACTATTTGAATTATCCTCATATTTTTCAGTTACAGATAATAATTCTGAATTTTGAGTAATTTTTGCTTTTTTTTCTATATTTTGTGATAATTCTTCAAGTTTATTTTGGATTCTAAATGATTCATCTGCTATAGTACCATTTATAGGTTTTTCATTACAATAAATATGTTTTTTTAGCTCATCTTTGTAAGTAACTCCGGGTTTAATATAATATTTATCTAGTTCTTCAAAATTTTCACCAGTGACTTTTTTAATTTTAGAAATACTTTGTATATGTTGAATTAAGGGTAATGGAATATTAATTTTTCCTGTTTCTTCAGAAGAATTATCAATGCACATTTTACATAAAGTAAAATTGTTAGTTTGTAAATATCTTTCTAGTTCTATGCAATTTTGAATAGCAAATATTCTGCAATTATTATAATCATGTTGTATAGAATCATAAGAGATATTAACAAAAAAGTTATTAATATCTTCTCTAAAATATTGATTTAAAAAGCTTTCTGCTTCTCGTTCTCCATAAATAAACTTCCCTTCTTTAGCAAGAAAAAATGTGTGAGAATCTGTATGTATTATTAAATACTCTCTAGTTTGTTTTTTATCATTTAAAAATTTTTTAGTTTTTTTTATAATATTATTCTCAAAAGTATTATCATATGAGATTGCAAATTCTATATTTTTTGTTAATTCTGGTTCTTCTTCTTTTCTAATTCTAAAATATTCAAGTAAACCAATTTCGGTTAAAACTATAGAAGTAGTATTATCTATATGTTTGTGTTCTCTATAAAATAAATTTTTTTTACATTTAAATTTATCCAATGTAGTGTAATTAATTTCCATTTTTTGCCTCTAAAATTATTTTAAATATTATATATAATATTTAGCAAAATGTCAAAAAAACAAAGCATAAAAGTAATTATAATTACTAAGTTTCCTTAAATAGATTTTAGTGTGTCTAAATATTTTGAGGAAAATTTTATTTACAGTAGACTTAATATTAATTATTATCTATTTTCTCTATTCTTTTTAAATGTCTTCCACCTGCAAATGTGGTTTTTGAAAATATATAAAAACATTCAAAAGCTACTTCATCTCCAATCATTCTTGCTCCAAGACACAATATGTTAGCATTATTATGTTCTTTTGCTAATCTAGCCATTTGTGAATGAAAACATAATGCTGCCCTTATACCTTTGTATCTGTTAGCTGAAATAGACATACCAATTCCTGTACCACAAATTAAAATACCAAATTCTACTTTTTTACTTAAAACTAATTCGCATACTTTTTTTGAATAATCTGGATAGTCAACGGAGTCCGTATTGTCTGTACCGCAGTCAATAAATTCAAAATCATTTTTAAATTTGTTGGTGATTTTGTTTTTTAATTCTGTGCCACCGTGGTCGTTTCCAATTGCTATGATTCTTTTATTCATAATTTTTAATATTGTATATAACTAATAACTTTATCCACACCCTTAGTTCTACTAATGATATTTGTAATTTGGTTCATTTGTTCTTTATTGTTAGATTTTCCAATTATTATTACTTTGGAATTAGTTACATTAAATTTGTAATTTGGTTTTTTTATATTTTCTATTTTTCTCATTCTAAAAGAAACTTTTTGCGAAATAATGTAATCATTGAAGTTATTTATTTTTTTATTTGCTTCCAATATAGTTATTTCGTCAATAACTTCATTTTTTGGATATAAGTTAATTACATTATCTGTTGCAAATTTTTTATATTTTGCATCTTTGACGTATCCAGTTAATAAAATTCTTCCTTCAAAAATTTTTATATTTATATTTCTATATTCACTACCTTCAGATTTAAAGAAATTTTTTATGGTTTTCTTTATTTCTTTTTCATTTGATGAATTGTTTTTTTGGTGGGTTTCTGTGTCATTTAGATTATTTGAATTTGCTATAAATAATCCACCTGCTACTGTTCCTACCACTACAGTTTCAACACATGAACATAACAAAATTGTCATGAATATCAATATAAAAATTTTTTTAAACATTTATATTACCTATTGCCTTGTTTCTTTTTTGTGATTAATTTATCTTTTTCTTTTCTTAATTGAATAATTAATTTATCAAGAGCCCCTTCAAATGATGTACGAATATCAATACTTTCTCCGTCAGCATTAATTTTATAGCCATTCACATTAATATTTGTATGAATAATTTCATTTTGTTTATTGAAATGAATATCAATAACAGGTTCATTAGCGAAATATTTAGATATTTTTTCTTCTAATTGGTCTTTTATTTGATTAGGAAAAGCTTCTCCTACATCAACACTACCCGAAACATTAACTTTCATAGAACTCCTCAATTATTTATACAACTTACTCTATTTGATTTTAGTTAATAGTCAATAATAATATTGATATTTATAAAAATCGTCATATTCTTAATTCGTTGAAATAAAAGAATTAATTATGAGAAAGAAACCAGTTGTATTATGTATTTTAGATGGTTGGGGAATAGCAGATAATGATAAGTATTCTGCAATCGCAAAAGCAAAAGTTCCTAATTATAATAGTTATTTAGCTAACTATCCAAATTCACAATTGCAAGCAAGTGGTGAATTTGTTGGTTTGCCAGAAGGACAAATGGGAAATTCTGAAGTTGGACATACAAATATTGGTGCGGGTAGGGTGGTTTTACAAACTTTGCCTATGATTAATAAAGATGTAGCAAGTAATAGTGTTAAGGATAGACCAGTTATCAAAAGTATGATTGAAAAGATGAAAGCTAGTGGAAAAACTGTTCATTTGATTGGTTTAGTGTCTGATGGTGGTGTTCACTCCCATATTAATCATATTATAAATATAGCTAAGGTTTTTAGTAGTAATGGTATAAAAGTTTATTTACATTTCTTAGCAGATGGTAGAGATGTTGCCCAAAAATCAGCTTTGACATATATTAAAAAAATTCAAAATGAGAATATAAATATCGCTACAGTTGGTGGTAGATATTATGGTATGGATAGAGATAAGAGATGGGATAGAGTTGAAAAAGCCTACAATGCTATAGTTCTTGGTGAAGGTGACGAAAGCTTTAAAAATGCGACAGATTGTGTTGAAGCTTCATATAAAAAAGATATTACTGATGAATTTATAGTTCCTTCTGTTATTGCTGATTATAAAGGTATGCAAGATGGAGATGGATTTTTGTTCTGTAATTTTAGAGCAGATAGAGCTAGAGAATTAACTGCTGCTTTAGGTGATAAAAATTTTGCTGATTTTACTAGAAAAAAAGTTATTAATTTCTCTGTTATGGCAGAATTAACAGAATATTCTGAAGATCACGCAAAATACTTAGAAACAGTTTATGTTCCTGATGAAATTAAAAAGTCATTAGGGGAAATAGTATCAGAAGCTGGTTTAAAACAGTTAAGAATTGCTGAAACTGAAAAATATGCTCACGTTACATTCTTCTTTAATGGTGGAAAAGAAACTGTATTTAATGGTGAAGAAAGAGTTTTAATAAACTCTCCAAAAGTAGCAACATATGATTTACAGCCTGAAATGTCTGCTAATGGTGTAAAAGATGGTGTTTTAAATGCAATAAATTCAAATAAATTTGATTTAATCGTTATTAATTTTGCTAATCCAGACATGGTGGGACACACTGGTATTATGGAAGCTGCCGTAAAAGCTTGTGAAGCTGTTGATAAAGATGTTGGTGAAGTGGTTAATGCTGTAAAAGAAAAAGATGGTATAATTTTTATAACTGCAGATCATGGAAATGTTGAAAAAATGTTTGATGAAACAACAGGTCAGCCATTTACCGCTCACACAACAAATCCAGTTCCTTTTATAATGATAGGAAATGATGTTAGTGATGTTAAATTAGAAAATGGTGCTTTGTGCGACATAGCTCCAACAATTTTAAATGTTATGGAATTAAAACAGCCAGAAGAAATGACAGGAAAATGCTTAATAAATTAAATCTTTTCTATAAAGCTATTATTATATAAATTATCTAAGTATTTTTTGATTTCTAAATTTAACTTTTGATTATATAAGATATATCTAACTCTAGATATATCTTCATTTTTTGCTATTCTCTCCTGTTTTTTATTATTTAATTTAACTATCATATAATAGCCAGAATCACTATTTCCAAAATATAATGGTTTAGTGATGGAATTAATTTGTAAATTTTTTATTGCTGAATAAATATCTGGATTTATATCATTTTCATCTATCCAACCTAAGTAGCCTTTATTTTCTTTTCCATATTGAGAAAATTTATTAGCTATTTCTTCAAAATTATTTTTTTCTTTTATTTCGTAGTATAATTTGTCTGCAATATTTTTTGCATTTGAATTAGAAGTTTTATAAATTGTTATCTGAGAAATATTGTATCTTGTTCTAACTGGATTTTCCACTAAATATTCTAATGCATCATCAGTTTCATATGATGATATATTGATATTTGGTATTATTTTTGTTTCTATTAACTTTGACCATAAAAAACGATTTTTTAAAAAATCTCTTAAATTTTTTGTAATTTTTATTTTATTTTTTTTACTAAAATTTTCTAAGAAATATTTAAATTCATCATTATCAAATGTTATATTTTCGTTTTTAATAGCTTCTGATTTTATCTTTTCTTCTATCAAACTATCTAAAATTTCTTCATTTGTAAATTTACTATTAGTAAAATAACTTTTAAATATCTTGGAATAATTGTTTAAATCATATTTTGTAATTACTTCATTATTAATTCTTGCAACAATATCAAAATTATTTGCAAACAAACATCTTGAAAAGTTCAAGAACAAAATAATAAATAACAAAATTTTTTTCATTTAATTTTTTAAATTTTTCTGATCGTAGAAATTAATTCCTAACAATAAATCTATAGCTCTAGCAAGTTGATAATCTTTATTATACATAGATTCATTATTCGTTTTTAATTGTTTCTGTATTTCTTGTTCTACTATATCCTGTTGATTATTTTCTAGATGTCCTTTTAAATCATTTTCTTTCATAGACCATTTACTTAAATCAATTTCTTCTAATTTTGCTAATTTAACTTCTATATCTGGTTTTATACCCTCAGCTTGTATAGATTTTCCACTTGGAGTATAATATCTAGCAATAGTTAATTTAATAGCAGAACCATTATTTAAACCAAAATTTGCGGAATCAATTATACTTTGGACAGAACCTTTTCCAAATGATTGAGTACCTAAAACAATAGCTCTTTTGTTATCTTGTAAAGCACCAGCTACAATTTCTGATGCAGAAGCAGAACCTTCATTTATCAAAACAACCATAGGCAAATTAGGAATTAAATCTTGACCATTCTTTGCTACATATTCTTGCAATAAAATGTCATTTTTACCTTTTATACTAACTATTTTTTGTCCTTTATTTAAAAAAGAATCAGATATTAATACTGAAGAATCCAACAAACCACCTGGATTATTTCTCAAATCCAATACTAATCCTTTTACTTTGTCTTTACCTATTTCATTCTCGACTCTGTTAAACTCTTTTATCATATCATTATAAGTTTCATTTGTGAAATTAGATAATCTTAAATATATTATATTGTTTTCATTCCTTGCTTTTGCAGATTCTGTTTTTATAATATCCCTTTTAATTTTAAATTCCAAAGGTTCTTTTTCGCCTTTTCTTAATACAATAAGCTTAACTTCACCTCTATCTTTTTCATTTTTTCCTCTCATCATACCTACAGCTTCTTCCAATCCCATATTTAGTGTTGTTTTACCATCAATACTACTAATATAGTCACCAGCTTTAATACCAGCTTTAAAGGCGGGTGTATCATCAATCGGAGAAATTACTTTAATCATTCCATTTTCAGCACTAACTACAATACCTAAACCACTAAACTTTCCGCCTGTTTCCACTTTTATTTGATCAAATTCTTTTTTATTTAAGTAAGCAGAATGTGGATCTAAATTTGATAACAATCCATTTATTGATATTTCAAAAAATTTCTCATTATCTATATCTTCAACATAATCTCTTTTTATTAATTCTATAATAGTTTTATAAGCTAAATCATAATTACTATTTTTGTAATTATCATTCTTTTTTACTTTTCCTAATATATTAGCTTCAGAAGCAACTAGATTGTTGTCTTTAACATAAATTGTTTCTTTTTCAGAAGAAAATTTTACATATTTTTGAATTTTACTAGAATTTAGAACATAAACAGTTGATATAAATAAAAATAAAAATATATTTATTATAAGTAGTTTTTTCATTTTAAACTTTAAATATTAATAAAAAAACTATGATAGCCAAGTATTTATTATTTTTCTTGGACCGCAAGGACCATCTTCTCCAGATACACAAGGACTCTTTACTTCAATAACTCTATTAGCTGTACATGACTGGAGCATTAAAAATGCAATTAACACTATAAAATATTTAGACATTATAAAATCCTTTTTAACACTGGTATCAATATTACAAAAATAAAAAATAAAAATCAATAGTTAGTTGTTAGAGAATCTGGGTACTGCTAAATTTTAAAAGTAAATTAAAATTTAGCAGTACCCTTTTAGACACTATTGTCAAATGTTTAACCTTTTTAAACTCGCTTATGCGAAGAAATACAAGGAAGGTCATAAATTTTATTGTGACGGTGTATGTTATACATCTAACAATAAAATTTATTAGACCTCCTACGAGATAAATTTATTTCGCAGGAGGTCTATTATTATTTCTTTTCTTTTTAAAAAAAGATTATAAATTTATATCAATATAATTAAATATGTTTATGAAAAAATTATTTTGTTTATTATTTTTGGTACTTATTTCATGTACTACTAACCTTAACAATTGCTGCTTTATTGAAAGAGGTTTTGAATTTGATATTAGTAGTTCTGATTTAAGTAAAACAAACAAAAAAATTATTTTAGACAATTTAATAAATAATTCAAGCATAAAATATGAAAAAAATAGCAATTTAAAAATAGTTTTGAATATTGCAACTAGAAGAAATTCTTCTCTTGTTTCTTTGAATAATAGCACCTTAATTGAGAACATTAATTTTATAACAGAATATAAAATTTTTGATGATAAAAAACTTATAAAAGAGGGAAAGATTATTGTGGTTGATGATTTAAATACATACGATAATAGGTTTGCCAATTATGCTATTGATAATTATGTATTAGAAAATTTTGCTAGAAATTTAACCAACAAGTTAGAAAGTAAAATAGCATTATTATTGAAAGAAAATCAGAAAAATTGTAATAAATTAAATATCTAATATTCCTACTTTTTGTAAATTCATTTTAGCTTTTATTCTTCCATATTCATCTATATAAGCACTAATTCCACTATTTGAAACTCTTATTATTGGGATTTTATTTTCAATAGCTCTAAATTGTGCTGCGACTAAATGTTGATATGGACCACTTGAAATACCAAACCAACCATCGTTTGTTAAGTTAATTATAATATCCGGCTTATTGTTTTTATCTATAACTTTATTTGGGAAAATTACTTCATAGCAAATTATTGGGCTGATTTTTAAACCATTTATTTCTATTGTTCTGTTTTTTTCTCCTCTTGAAAAATTTATAGCGCCATCTGTTAATTTTTCTATAAAAGGTATATATTTTGAAAACGGTATATATTCACCAAAAGGGACTAAAACCGTTTTGTCATAATAATCTATTATTTCTTTATTTTTAAAAATAAAAATTGAGTTCCAAACTTTTTCAATTTTGTTGTTTTTAATTTCTCCTCTAACTGCTCCAGTTATTATTATTTTATCCTTTAAAATATCAAAATTTTCATCTAAAGTTGAATTTTTAGTTAATAAAAATGGCATAGAGCTTTCTGACCAAACAATTATATCAGTTTTATCAAGTCCTTCTTGTGAGCTTAATTCTATGTGTTTTTTGAGGTTATTTTCAGATTCATTTCTATTCCATTTTGCACTCTGTTTAATATTGGCTTGTATAAGTCTGAAATTTTGATTTAGTTCTATTGTTTCTGTATTATGTAATCTTACAATGCCAAAAATTAGAATTATTAAGAATATTATTATATATATTACTGTATAATTTTTGTTTTGAAATTTTTTATTTTCAAAATCAATTAATACAAAACCGAAGCATGAAAATATTATTAAAATAAAATCTAAAATATAAATATTTATAATTGAAACTATTTGTGATAAAATATTTGAAAAGCCTATTATATAAGCAAATAAGTTCCAAGGGAATATAAAACCTTTCAGATATTCAAAAATCACATACGAAAATGCAAATATAATAGAAATTAGAAAATTGTTTTTTATTGAAAATTTTTTTATTAAATAAAATGTTAATAATATTGATAGACTTATGTAAAAAGCACAAGCTAAAGGTATTATACTTATTGCAAATGGGAATAACCAAAAGTAAGTTTTTATATCAACAAAAAGTGAAAAACTAATCCAATAAATTTGTGTTAAATAATATCCAAAACCAAAAATTAAGCCATATAAAAATACTTCTTTATAATTATTACAATTTACTATTTTTTTTAATAAGTAATAAAAAGATATTGGTAAAAAGATAATTAAATATAATGGAGGAAATGCTAGTCCGCCTAATAATCCTAAGAAAAAAATATTTTTATATTTTTTAAAAAAATTCATATATAAAAATTTACAATTTATTAAAAGAATAATCGTTTATTTTATTTTATAGTCAATTATAATATTGACTTATTTTATTTTTTCTTTATCTTTTAAGTATAAATTTTTCTTAGGATAATTATGTCAAAAGCACAAGATGAACAAATTATAGCATTTAGAAATTTTGTGATACTCGGAAGCTTGAGTATTATTATACTTATATTGTGTTTATATATTACAGGCTTATTTATAATATTTTTAACACAAAATATAAATGCCTTAATTAGAATCTTCTCAATGGATTTTCCTACTCAAATTATATATATTACTAATGTTTTTATACAATCTTGGCAAGCTGTTTTAATTAATTTTACTAAAATAGGATTTTCTGGTGTTAATTATTTTGTAACAAAGATCGCTATTGGATCTTTTACTCCTTTGAGTATTTTTTTATATATTATTTATAAATATAGAGAACCGATTTTTGAATGGAGACCATTTAAAATACCCGAATCTCAGTATGGTAATGCTCATTGGGCTACTATTGCTGAAATGAAAAAGGCTGGTTTAATGCATAATGGAACTGGTATGACAATGGGTATATACAAAGGAAAATTACTTGTTGTTGATAAAATTAACTGTGAGCACGCTTTATTGTTTGCTCCTACAGGTTCTGGTAAAGGTACAGGTTTCGTTATTCCTAATTTGCTATTCTGGGACGATTCTGTAATTGTTCACGATGTAAAACTTGAAAACTTCCAATTAACTAGTGGTTATAGAACTTCAAAAATGAGACAAAAATGTTATTTGTGGAACCCTGCAGATCAAGATGGTTACACGCATTGTTATAACCCTATGGATTTTATATCTAAAGAATATGGAAGCCAAGTGGACGATGTGATGAAAATAACTAAATTCTTATTACCAAAAGAAGAATTTTGGACAAATGAAGGTAGAGCGTTGACTACTGGTATTATGCTTGCTTTATTGGCTCTTGATGATAGACCAACCTCTATGGGTGAAGTTTTGAGAACATTAAGAAGCGATGACGTATCTTACAATATTGCAGTTATTTTGGATACAAAAGGTGAACAAATTCACCCAACTGGTTATATGAACTTAGCTTCTTATCTTCAAAAGCCTGATAAAGAAAGAGGTTCTGTTACATCAACTGCTGCATCTGCTCTTGATTTATGGGCAAACCCACTTGTTGATGCTGCTACAATGAAAAGTGATTTTAATATTGGTACTTTTAGAGTTACCCCTACATCTCTATTTGTAGGTATTTCTCCAAGTAACGTTACTAGATTACAGCCTTTGCTTCAAATTTTTTATCAACAATGTGCTAGTATTTTTACTAAAAGATTACCAGATAAAAAAAAGGAAAAATGTAGAGTTATGATGCTACTTGATGAGTTTCCAACACTTGGAAAAATGGAAGAAATTAAATCAGGTATTGCGTATTATAGAGGATATTGGGTTAAATTGTTCTTGATTACACAGGATACAGAGCAGTTGAAAGCTATTTATGAAACATCAGGTATGAACTCATTCTTATCTAACTGTAAGTTTAGAATTACTTATGCTGCTAATAACGTTGATACAGCAAAATATATTTCTGATTTATTAGGAGAAAAAACTCTAGTAACTCAAGAAGAAGGTTCTAGACCTAAGTATTTAGATTTAAATCCTGGTGCAAGACAAGTTTCAACTAAAAAGTCTGGAAGAAAATTATTAATGCCACAAGAGGTTATCGGTTTACCACAAGAAGAGCAAATTATTCTTACTGAAGCAAACCCTCCTGTTAAATGTAAAAAGGTGGTATATTGGAAGGATAAGTTATTTACATCTAGATTGATGAAACCAATCAAGGTTCCTAAACAAGAAGCTTATATTCCAAAGAAGAAAAAATTGCCTGATAAAAAATAATAAATACTTGTAAAATTTAAAATACCTGCTAAAAACTATTTTGAATTGATAAATAATTCTTATATGGTTAAAGCGATTAAAAAAATAAGTAAAAGTAGTGAAAATATTGAAAAAAATGCAAAAATAAATAATATCAAAAAAAATAAATTTAGCATTTTTTCATATATTTTTATAATCTTAGGATTATTAAGTATTTTTTCTTTTTATTCATTTTTTATAATTAAAAAAAACAAAATTAATACCTCAAAACAAGAAGTTATTGAAAGATATGATGATAGCATTCTAAAAACAGAAATGGAAATTTTAATGAATAAAATCAAAGTATTAGAAGATGAAATAGAAAACAATGTAAACGAGATTAATGTTTTAAGAGTTAGAATAGAAGATCACGATTTGGAAATAGGAAAAAATTCTATAGATCCTCAAAGAATTGAATTAATAAAATTAGCATTAGAAATTGAAAAATACATACAAAATGGTCAAAATTATGATAACATTTTAAAATCATTCAAAATTTTAATGAAAGATAACGGTCAACTTAATTATCAAATTGATATTTTATACAAATACAAGAATGATATCCTTTCGAAAGAAATGATTAATGATATTTTCAATACAGAAATGAAGGTATTTATTGAAAAAAATAATATATTAAACAACACCGATAAAAACTTAGCAAAATTTATATCTAAATTTGTTATTGTTAGAAAAATAGATAATGCCGAAAAAAATTCAGCAAGTGACTTTTTAAATTATTTAGAAAAAAATATCAAAACAGAGAATTATATAGAAGCATTTAATATAATTCAAGAAAATGAAAAATATGCACAATATTTTTCTAAAACTAATGAATATATAAAAATTAATATTCTTGTTAATAATGCTATTGAGGATGCAATTAAATATCTTGTAAACGACTGAGGAGGATTATGATTAGAAAAATATTATTTATTATTTTTATCACATGTTTGTCTTTATTTATTAGTAAAACATTAAACTATAACGATACTATAGAAATAACAACTTTAAATTATGAAATAACAACAACCAATAATTTTGTTTTATTTATTCTTTCTGGAATAGTATTAGTTATATTCTTAATCATTTACAGTTTTTTTTCTATTTTTTCACCAAGTTTCAAAAGAATAGAAAAAAACAAACAAAAGTTAGAAAAAAATTTTGAAGAATATTTAAATTTAATTACAGAAAGTTTTGTATATAAAAATATAGATAATTCAAAAGAAGCTTGGTTAAAATTAAAAAAAGCAAATAAAATTTTCAAAGAAACAAGCTTGTCAAAATTTCTAGAATCTCAAATTTTTTATATGGACGGTAAATATAAAAAATCAGAAGTGAGTTTTAAAGAAATAAAAAATACCAATTTAAATCTAGATTTAATAAATTTAAAAAATTGCTTAGCTCAAGCCAAAAAATTACAAGAAAAAGAAAATATAGAAAACTATGCTACACAAATATTAAAAATAGAACCTATTGAAGCAGAAGCATTAAATACTTTATTAGAAATATATATTGAGAAAAAAAATTGGATAGAAGCTGAAGACACATTAAGAAAAGGCTTAAAATCAAAAGTATTTAGCAAAGAAGGAAATAAAGATAAAATTTTATTTATTTATACTGCTTTAGCTAAACAACATCTTGATAATAAAAACTTTTTCGGAGCAAAAAAATATTTAAGAAAAGTTTATAAATTAGACTCCAAATATATACAAGCTATACTTTTACTTATAGAAACCTACATTTCTATAGGAAAAAATGCAAAAGCTTTAAATATAATCATGAAAACTTGGAAACACAATACCAATCCAAAATTAGCTGATTTATATTTTTCATTACAAAAAGAAAAAGACAGAGAAAATATAAAAACAGCTTTAAAATTATATAAATTAAATACAAAAAGTTTTGAAAGCAATTTAATCTTGGCCAATGCTTTTTACAAAAATCAATTTTATACAAAAGCTAGAAAATACGCCAAAATAGCTGATGGCATAAATGAGACAAAAGATTTATTTGAATTAATGTTAAAAATAGAACAAGAAGATAACGGAAGTTCCGCAATATTAAATGTCTTAAAAAATAAAATTACATCTTTCAAGAATCCATCTTGGGAATGTGATATTTGCAAAAAAGAATATTACAATTGGCAACCAGAATGCAATAATTGTAAAAGTTTAAATCATTTAAAATGGAATAATTATAAAAAATCTAATACATAAAAAATAATTTATACAACAAATCTATTAGACCTCCTGCAAATAAAATTTTTCCTCAAAAAATAATTTCTACAAAAAAGACAAGGATATTTCAAAGTATTTTGAAGTAGAAATTAGAATTTTGAGGAAAATTATTTTAAAATTATAATTTGATTTACCGCTATAGTCA
>DATIQT010000084.1:0-6526 GCA_035470525.1 Rickettsiales bacterium | reverse complement strand
TAAAAGTATCGTCTTTTAAGTTCTTTATATAACTATATTTAGTCATTTAAACAAATTCTTCCAGTTTGTTCTGAATATGTGACTAAAGATAGTGTTGAATTATTGGAAAGTTAAGAGGTTTGCTGGAAACAGGTCTATTATATCAGGTCCAATGTAAAGTAAAAAAGATTTAATTGTGTTTTAAATTATTTTTATACTTCCTCATCAAAAAATGAATTTTAAAAGTATCTCATATTTACTAATAAAATAAAATCTATATGAGTTTAGAAGAAATGAACGATAGACTTGAACAAATTGGAAATGCTTGGGAACATTTTAAAAAAGTTAATGATGAAAGGCTAAGGCAAATTGAAAAAAAAGGTTCTGCTGATGGTCTGATTAGGGAGGAATTGGGAAAAATAAGTAATTTTCTTGATGAGCAAAAATCAAAAATGGAAAAGATTGAAATTAGTATGTCTAGGCCAGGTTTTGAGAGTAAAAGCTGTAATTATGAAAATTCAGAATATAAGAAGGCATTGAGAAATTATTTGGTTAAAGGTATTGATGCTCCTTTAGCTGCTTTAGAACAAAAATCTGATTTAACAACTGCTACAAGTGGAACTTATGGTGGTTATTTAGTAAGTCCGAACATGCAGAGGATTATTGCTGGGGAGCTTGATAGTTCAAATTTTATGAGAAAAATTTGTGCGGTTCAAAATATTTCTTCATCAGCATTAGATATTATTGATGATACTACTTTTGATGCATCTTGGGGTGCTGAAACTGATTCGGTTAGCGTATCAAATTCTACTGTTTTAAGTAAGTCAACAATTAGTGTACATGAATTAATCGCACAACCTCAAGTGACACAAAAATTGCTTGATGATGCCTCCATTGATTTAGAAGAATGGTTAGCTTTACAATTAGCTAATAAGTTTGCGCAGGCTGAAGAAGAAGCATTTTTGGTAGGAACGGGAGATACTTATAATCAACCAACAGGAATTACATCTTACACTGATGCTTCTATTGGAACTATTGAGTCTGATAGCACTACTGATGGAGGTATAGAAGCAGAAGATATAGTTGATTTGTATTATGCTTTGAAGGAACAGTATGTTAATGGTGCTTGTTTTGTTATGCCAAGAACCGCTGTTAGTGCGATTAGAATGTTAAAAGATTCAACAAGTGGCGCATACTTATGGCAACCTGCATTATTAGGTGGTAAAGAGGATACTTTAATGGGCTGTCCTGTTTATCAAAGTGCCTTTATGCCTGCCTTAGCAGCTAGTAGCTACTCCGTTGCATTCGGTAATTTTAAATATTATCAAATAGTTGATAGAACTGATATTAGAATTTTGAGAGACCCATATACTTCAAAACCTTATGTTAGATTTTATACTACGAAGAGGGTTGGCGGTGATGTTATTAGGAAAGAAGCATTTAAATTGTTAAAATGCGGAGCTAGTGCTTAGTTTTTTATTAATATCAAAATATTAAAAAGGAAGGGTTCAAAACCTTTCCTTAATATTTAATGAATATTTATTTTGATTGTTCTTACTTCTTTCCTTTTTTCTTTCAATAACTTTTGCCATGTTTCTTTATTTTGTTCTGGAACTAAAAAAATTTTACTCCACTTTCTTTCATAATTTTTTAAAATTATTTAATTTGAAGTAAATAATAGCTTTTTATTTTAAAAATCAATATGGCGTTTTATATTATAGACAATAAAATTTTTTGGTTCATAATTATAATATATTATTAAATATTAAAATTTTGTGTTTAAAAAATATTTTCCTAGAAGGATATTTTTTCGTTTTTTGTTAATTATTGTGCTACCTGTTCTTATAGTTCAGTTGGTTTCTAGTTATGTTTTTTATCAGAATCATATACAAAAGGTGGTTAGGAAAATATCGAATGATACAATACAGAAAATTGTTTTTATAAATAATAATTATAAGGATTCTGCAAATTTTGGTAAAATGGATATTAATCCAGATTTTTTGGGAAATATTAATATTGCTTTTTTGGGAGGTTTTAGGATACCTAAAAATAAGCTTTTAAATAAAACTGATAAATATTTATTTTTTGACCAAGAACAGTTTTTTATTCAGTCTCTTTTGAATGATATTAAAGAACCGATTGCTGTTGATGATATAGGAAATAATTATGTGATTTCAATACAAAAAAAGAAGGGTGTGTTGAATATAACTGTTGCTAAAAAAGATTTGATAGTAAAAACAGCTAATATTTTTATGACTTGGAATATTGCTTTGTCTGTTATAACTTTGTTGATTGCTATTCTTTTTATGAAAAATCAATTGAAGCCGATTAATTTGTTGAAAAAGCATGTTAAAAAATTCTCGTTAAATCAAAATATGGATATGTTGAAACCGACTGGATCTGCTGAAATAAGAGATTTGACGATTTCTTTTATGGAAATGGAGAAGAGGTTGAAAAAATTTATAAATCAAAGAACTATTATGCTTGCCGGTATATCTCATGATTTAAGGACACCGCTTACTAGAATGAAGCTTGAATTGGAAATGATGAATAGTCCGTCAAAAAAATATTTGGCTGAAGATATAGAGTTTATGGAAAAGATTGTAAATCAATATTTGGCTTTTACAAAAAATATAAAAGATGAAGATAAAATATCTGTGAATGTTTTTGATTATATTAATGATTATGTGAGAGAATATAAAAAAATTAATAAAAATATTTCTTTAAAAATAAAGAATTTGGAAAAAGATGAGTTGATTTTAATACAACAAATAGCATTTAAAAGAGTTTTGAATAATATAGTGGCTAATGGTTTGAAGTTTGGAACTAGAGTTTTAATTGAGATTCGCAAGGATAGTAAAAGAATTTTTATAAATATTAATGATAATGGGTGTGGGGTTAAAGAAGAATTTTTTGAAAAGTTGACTGAACCATTTTTTAAAATTGATGAATCAAGAAATATTGAGCAAAAAGGTGTTGGTTTGGGATTGGCTGTTGCTAAAGAAATTATTCTTGCAAATAATGGAACTATTAAGTTTGCTAAATCAAAAAAAATGGGTGGCTTGAAAGTGGAAATTGGTTTAAAGATAGAAGGTTAGTCTAATATATATTCAAACAACTTTCACTTAACCACCAACTAAACCTAACTTTTGCCTTAATCACCCTTCGTCGCTCTAAAATTTTATTGTCTCACCGTATTAAGTTGTACGCTATCGCAATAAAATTTTAAATCTCCTTGTATATTTTTGCAAAAGCGGTTTATTTAGTGGTTAAGTGAAAGTTGTTTGACTATACTTGTTGTAAAATTATTTATGCAACAGGTCTAATATTTAATTTTTTTAATAATTGTGTTGGGAATTAAGATATAATATTGTCCTTTAAATTTCATTTTTGAGGCAAGTTCCTCTGCTGTATCACCGCTACCAAAGAATATATCAGCTCTAACAACACCTCTTATTGCTGAACCAGTATCTTGTGATACTGTTAATTTGTCAAATTTTGTTGTGTGGTTGTTTTCTTCTATTTTAGTTTCTATCCAAAATGGAAATCCGTAAGGTAAAACTTTGTTATCAATTGCTATACTTCTGAATGGGGTTAATATTGAACCATGAGCGCCTATGATATAATCGTTATATTGTTCTTTAAAAAATATATATGACTCATTTTCATTTAAAACTTCATCAATTTTGTCGGGATTATTTTTAAACCATTCTTTTATTGATGTTGCATTAACATCTTTTCTTTTCATATATTTTTTTTCAATTAAAATGCTGCCTATACTTCTATATGTTCTATTGTTTTTACCATCAAAAGCAATTTTTGTTGTGGTACCGTCATTTAATTCTAATATACCGGAACCTTGTATTTGTAAAAAAGCTAAGCTTACTTTACTATCTGTGTAAAATATTTCTAAATTTTTATTTTTTAATGCGCCATTTTCTATTTCTTCCCTAGTATAATAAGGTGCACTTGTTAAATCATTTGGTCTTTTATAAATTGGATATATGTACTCATTTCCCGGAAATCTACTTGCTCTAATACTTGCTTCATAATAACCAGTAAATAAACCTGTTTTGCCGTTATATCTATCAACTACAAGAAAAGGTGTGAACCAAGATTCAAAAAATAATTTTGCATCTTCATTTGTTGCACCAACTATAACTCTTGCTATATCGCAAACATTTCTTAAGTCTTTAACCTCTATATTATTTAATTCTGTACTTAAAATTTGGTTTTGATTCATTTTACCCATTTGAGTACAAGATTTTAAAAAAGCTTGTAATGAACCTAATAAATCATCGCTTCCCCAGTTTCTTAAATCAGCAAATTCAACTTGTTTTAAATAAAATGTATTACTATTACTACTTATGGTTTCAGCATTAGATACATTTATAAACAGTAATAATATTAATAAAATTTTAAGCATTTTCTATATTTTCTATATTTTCAATTAACCAAAAATTAGTTTTAGAATTTTTTTCTCTTTTGAAAGTCCATTTTTCTTGTATTATTTCAATTTTTTTCTTACTTCCTAAGAGTACTTCTTTCTTTTCGTTTTCAATAAAATTAATTTGCTCCATTTTCAAAACAACTTCAATAAGAATATTTTTATTTAATAATTTTATATTAGTAATATCTTTAGATAGAATTGAGATTAATGAAGATTTTAGAGTTTTTCCTTCCAAATTTAAATCATCTATTTGTTTCTTAAAGTATGTAAACAGTTTTGTACCCAACATTGTCCTTAATGTTTCCTCATCTTTATTAGAGGATGCTTCATTAATCATTTCTACAGCATTTTCTACACCTTTTAAGAAATTTTTAATATTAAATCCTATATTATTTAACTCTTCTTTTGCTGGTTCTGTAATAGGAAAATCAAAATTAAAATCATTTTTTATTTTTTCTACTGTTTTCTTAATTTTTTCGGTTATATCAACTACATTTTTACAATCTACAACATCAATCTTTGTATTTTGACCATATTTTTCTTTGAAAAATTCTTCAATAGTTTTATCTCTTACTTTTTTATCTTCATCATTTTTTATACCAAAAGCATTTTTTAATTTAAAAATAAAAAATACTGTAAGCAATAAAAAAAATAAAATATCTACCATATTTCTCTCCAGTTATCTACCAAGTTTCCTAGCTTTTTTTATACTTCTAATTTTTTGAAGCTCTAATCCTTTGTCTTTAGAAATTCCCATTTTTTTTAATTGTTCTATAATTTCATTCAATTCATCATCATTTGCATCTATTATAGAATTTGTATCTTCTGAAAGAAGGGCTTTAATTTGTTCTTTAAGTTCTTTATCTTTATCTCTGCCACCTTTAGAATCGACACCTTCGTCACCACCACTACTTCCACCATTTTCGCTTTGGCTATTTTCATTATTATTATTTTCTGTATTATTATTCCTATCTATTTTATTTGTATCAACAAAATCCTCTTCTTCTTTTTCAGAAATACTTGATAAAATTGTTCTAGAAGCCATATTTTTTCCTTTTATTCTAATATATATTTATATTATTTATCCAAATATTCAAGTTTTTTATAAATTTATTATAATAATTATTAATCCTAGAATTATTCTATAATAACCAAACACCTTAAAATCATGTGTATTAATATAGCTTAAAAATAATTTAATAGTAAACATTGATACTAAAAATGTAGTTATAAATGCAAAAATCATTAATTTTATATCAATGTAATTAAAACTACTAACATTAGTATATATATCATATACTGAAGCAGCTAATAATGTTGGTATAGCTAACAAGAATGAAAATTCAACTGCAGTTTCTTTTGATAAATTTGAAAGTAAACCACCAATTATTGTTGATCCTGATCTAGAAACACCTGGTATTAGAGAAAATATTTGATAAAAGCCTATTTTAAAAGCCACAAGTAAAGTCATTTTATCAATATCATTATATTTTGATTTTAAATGAATTTTATCTATTATTAAAAATATAATACCCCAAAAAATAAGCATTAAAGCTATTATCAAATTTGTATAACAATAAGCTTTTATATATTTGTAAAATAAAAATCCCGTTATAAGACAAGGTAAAAAAGCTAATATTATTTTATAGCTAAAATTTCTTGAATTTTTATTTTTATGTAAACTAAAAATTACTTTAAAGAGTTTTTTTCTAAAAAATACAAATATTACTAAAATAGAAGCCAACTGTATTATACTTTGATAAAGAATAAAACCTTCATTTATACTGAAAAATTTACCAAAAATAATTAAATGCGCTGTTGATGATACCGGTATAAATTCAGTAAAACCCTGAATTAAAGATAAAAAAAATATTTTCCAGTATAACACATTAACAAACAATAAATAATATTAATATTTTATTAAAAAAAATTTAAAAATAAAGTAATAAATATAATTATATAGTCAAACAACTTTCACTTAACCACCGACTAAATCTAACTTTTGGAAAAATATACGAGGAGATTTAAAATTTTATTGCGATAGCGTATAACTTAATACGGTGAGACAATAAAATTTTAAAGCGACGAATGGTGATT
>DATIQT010000083.1:0-3482 GCA_035470525.1 Rickettsiales bacterium | reverse complement strand
GGGGAGCTACTTCATTTAGTATTATATTCGTAGACTCAAGACCACAATAGAAAATACAATGAAAAAAATTCACACTATTGACAATGTATTGAATAAAAGTTAATACAAATATATCTTTAAGCAGGAAGGAGTTTGTAACTCCTTCCTCAATGTTCAAATAAATTTCTTAACAGCTGTAATTTATATTTTGTAACAAACTTTATTTTGAACAACATGGAATGGTTTATAAAATCATTCCCACAGAGAGATTTTTGATACTATGTTATTTTTTATATCTTCTATAAACATTTCCTTTGCCCCAGAAGTAGCAGAAGCCCAATAACCATCATTCTCATTTTTTTCACATTCTATTTCACAACTTAAATATGCTCTCAATGTACTAATTTCAGCAAAAGATAAAGTCTTATTTAACACTTTAATTAAATAAATATCATTCTTTTTAGTTATCTTAAAATCAATTTCACCTAAATTAAATTTTTTAAAAGCTTTTTGAACTATTTTGTCATTTAATTCATATTTCTCATAAAAACACTTACATTTTTCTCTAAATTCACAAGGACACTTACTATATTTTAAACAATCATTATTTTTATAAAATCCATTAGTATTCGTTTTATTTAAAATATAATTTAAGGCACAAACATTTCTTTTAAATATTGGATAATTATTTGGTATTTTTATCTTATTAAAAAATTCCTCAAGTTTAAAAGGAAAAATAGAACTGCAATTTATAATTTTTTTAAATAATTTATCATCTTTGCATAATTCACTTAATTGCGGCCAGAAATCTATTTGGTTTCTCATGTAATCATAAACCTTAAGTCCATCATAAACCGAAGCTTTTGCATATTTTGAAACATAATCTAAAACTTCTTGAAGTTTTTCTGGAGTAGAATTTTCGGGCAAAAATGGTCTCCAATAATGCACTATAGGAACATCAAGATTATTAAAGTATTTAAAAGCATTTCTAGTTTCATCATGGTTTATTCCTCTTTCAACATCTTGTTTTAAACCAGAATAACTAATATAAGCTATAAATTGCCTTTGTGCTTTTTTCATCAACTCTATTCCTTCATCAATAATACCAGTAGGACATGCTTTGGTAACCACAACAATAGGATTAGGTAATTTTTCTTTTGCTATTAGTTTTAATAATTCATTTAAGAAAGTTTCATTTTCTTTTGTAGCAAAAGCATCGGTATGTGTAAATATAGCTACTGGAAAATTTTCATCATACAAATGAAATTCTTTTAATTGTTTAATTGATTCTTCTGGCGAAATCATTATTTTTGGTTTAGTCATATTTAAACCACACTCTTTTAAAAAACAATATTTACACCCACGATTACAACCTTTTATAGAATTTATAGCCAACCAAGATGAATGTCTTTCTATTATAGAATTATGATTTTTCATTAGCTTATTATTCCTGCAAAATTATTACAATATTTTATTTTTAATTAAAGTTCTTCAACAAATCAAACAACTCATTATCTTTCTCTAAAAGATTTACATCTTTTATATATTGTCTCATTTTTTCATTAAATTTCAATATATTTTCTCTATTTTCTTGAAAACTAAACATATCTAAATAACTTCTTATATTTGATCTTTGTATTCCAGGATTATTAACTAAATATTCATTATGTATTGGTAAAACCCAAAAATGTATATTTGAAGTTTTACTATTTTTTTCTTCAGAATAAATTTTAGCTACTTTAATATTAAATAACTCTTTTAAAGCTTTCCTTATATTTTTAACTATAAAAATCATTCTACATAATTTGTCGTTGTTTGCTAAATCAACACTTGCTAATTGCGTTATAGAACTGACTACATAAAAGCCGGGAACAGAATAAGAACAATCTTGAGCAATAAAAATATCCTTATTTTTATATATAGGTTTTAGCACTTCATCTAATAAATCAGAGTTTTCAATTTTAATCTGACTCCTAACAATGTAATCATCAACTAAAAAACATCTAAGATTTTTTGAACCGCCTATAAACTCATACCATTTTTTATTATTTTCTGGCTTTTCTAATTCATCTATTTTATATACATCTTTTGTTTTATAAATCCTAACCATATATAGTTTCTTGACAATAACATTTAAGTATACTGGAAAGCAGAAAAAAGTCAATAAACTTAAGAAAAATAATATACAACTAAATATTAAACATATAACACTATTTTTTGATTACCAACTCATTTAACTCCTTTACTATAAAATTAACTGAATCTTTTTTTAAAGAATTTTTCAACTTCATAGTGTAAA
This sequence comes from Rickettsiales bacterium, assembly GCA_035470525.1. Taxonomy (GTDB): domain Bacteria; phylum Pseudomonadota; class Alphaproteobacteria; order Rickettsiales; family UBA1997; genus CALXSC01. The sequence continues at coordinate 1,204 of DATIQT010000083.1, read as the reverse complement.
AATAACTCTCAGGAAATAAATTATCTACATTTATTTTTACTATATTAGAATCTAACCTTATATCCCCTTCATTAAAGGCAATTTCGGATATTGTAGTTATTGCACTTGTATACTTGACTAATTCAATTGTTGTTTCAATTTTTGCATTTTCAAAAGTTATTTTGCTTGGTCTTAAATCTAAATATTTTGAGATATCTTTAAAAGAAGTTTCATTTCTTAATAAAAAATTATAATCTTTAACATCTTCTCTTAATATGATTTTTTTATTTGCTAATGGATGATTTTTGTTGTATATTAAAACATAACTATTTTTTATATTTTTTTCAACTTCTATTTCAGATAATATCTTTTCACTAGCATTAAAATGATAAAAAGCCATATCTACTTCTTTGTTTATTAACTTTTTTATTGCTTCTTCTTTTGATATATCAAATAATTTTATATTTAAATTCTTGAATCTTTTTTGTTCTAATAATTTGCCTAATATCTTTGGAAATACATAAGACATAGCAGTATAATGTAAAGCTAAATTTAAATGATTGCTATTAAATTCTTTTAAATTTTCATTAAAAGTATCAACTAAACTATCAATTCCATTAACATATTTAATTGCCTCTTTATAAAATAATTCTCCCTCTTTTGTAAGCTTTAATTTATTATATCCTGATCTATCAAGTAATTGAACCCCTAAATCATTTTCCAGTGTCCTTATTTCTTTAGAAATTGTTGCCGCTTCAACATGTGTTTTTCTATGAGCAGCTGCTATGGAATAATCATTTTGAACTACCGAACAAAATCCTCTTATTTGGCTTAATCTATTCTTCTTATAATAAAAATTTATATCTTTCTGCATATCAAAACTTTAAAACATGATTATACTATAATTAAACAATATATTTTCTTTTTTTAAGAAATCAACAATATAAATTTAAAATTGTAATATTTTAATAAAAATTATGGTTAATAAAAATAAAAAAAATAATTCAATCAAATCGGGGGCATTAAAAAACGGTTGTGATGAAAGTTATTACTTATCAATAACCAATAAGGATACAGGTATTACTGAAGAAATGTACTTATCTGATTTAGAATTTAAAATTCTAAATCTAGCCGTGCAACATAACCAAGGTATGATTAATTTATTAAGTAATGTGGATACAATCTATGGTCTATTCCAAAAGGGATTGGTAACAATTACGAAAGA
>DATIQT010000082.1:0-5392 GCA_035470525.1 Rickettsiales bacterium | reverse complement strand
AAAGACTACACCTTCCCCGCGAGGAACGAGCGGTTGGAAACAAGTATTTGAAGTAGAAATTAGAATTTTAAGGAAAATTATTTAAAATTATAATTTGATTTACTATAAGTATTGAAATTGTTCAAATTTTATTTGCAGGAGATCTATTAAAATAATAAACCTAATATTTTAAATATTTATATAGTTTAAAAAGCGAAATTAGCAGTATTAAATTTATTTATCGTTTATATAGCTAATTCCTTTCATATTTCTATTTTTTATATTGGTTTCTTTCATCATTCTTATTATTGCATCTCGTCCTTCTTGAGTAATAAAACCAGTTTTTGTTGATAATTGCTCATATATAATTTCTTTTATGCCAGCTGTTATTAAATGTTTTAAACAGTTTTCGCAAGGAGCATGTGTGACATAGATTTTACAATTTTTTATTGGTTTACTAGCAGAAATTAATGCCTTCATTTCTGCATGAACGGATATTAAGTGTCTCATTGAAATTTTGTTGTCTATTCCTTCTAATGTTGGATCTATAACATAATTATTGCAACCTATAGATACTATATCATTGTTTTCATTTACAATTACACAACCAACTTTTGTTGAAAGCTCTTTGGATTCCTCAGCTGTTTTTCTGGCTAATTCCATAAAATATTCATCTAATTCCATATATTTACAAAATATTTTTTTATAAAAATATTTTGTAAATTATTAAAATCAATAGAATTTGTATAAAATAATTTTTATAAAAATTTATTCATATGAGTTTAATAATTTCTTGAAAAATTAATTTTAACTTTTAAACTTAACTTAATATTGGGAGATACTTGGGAAAAAATATATGATGAAAAAAATAATTTTAGAAGGAAAATGCAAATTAATCGGAGATATTAAAGTTTCTGGTGCTAAAAATTCAGCTTTAAAAATGATTTGTGCCAGTGTTCTTTTAAAAAAAGGAACTTTAAAATTGAGCAATATACCAAATCTTTTGGATATGACAACTTTAATATATTTGCAAAATCATCTTGGTGGAAAAGTTATTTTAGATGGGGATTTATCAAACAATGGGAATGGAAAAGTTATTATTTTGGATAATACAAAATTAAATAATCACATAGCCCCTTATTCTATAGTGTCTCAAATGAGAGCGTCTTTTGTTATTTTAGGACCATTATTGGCAAGATTTGGAAAAGCTGAAGTATCGTTGCCGGGTGGTTGTGCAATAGGTAGCAGACCTGTGGATATACATTTAGATGCATTCAAAGAAATGGGTGTTGATATAAAAATTGAAGATGGTTATGTAAAAGCTGTTTGTAAAAATGGAAAACTACAAGGAGCAAATATTGAATTTAGATCGCCATCTGTTGGAGCTACTGAAAATATTATGATGGCAGCAACTTTAGCTAAAGGTATTACAAGAATTGGAAATGCAGCAAGAGAGCCAGAAATAGTTGATTTAGCTAATTGTTTGATAGCTATGGGAGCTAAAATAAAAGGTGCAGGAACTTCTGATATTGAAATAGAAGGTGTAAAAGAACTCCATTCTGCTGAATATTGTGTAATGGGTGATAGAATGGAAGCAGCTAGCTATATGATTGGTGCATTGATGACTGATGGTGATTTAACTATTACAGGACTAGATTTTTATAACACTGTTGAAAATTTAATTGAGAAATTAGAAACTATTGGTGCTGATATTAAAAAGATTAATAAAAATACAATAAGAATAAAAAGAGGAAAAAATAAGCTAAGACCAATTAATGTTGTAACAGATGTTTATCCCGGTTTTGCTACTGATATGCAGGCACAAATTGTTACTTTATTAGCAATGATAGAAGGTGAATCAACAGTAGATGAAACTATTTTTGAAAACAGATTTATGCATGTTCCTGAATTGAATAGAATGGGAGGTGATATTACTGTTTTAGGTAATAAAGCAGTTATAAGTGGAAAAGCAAATTGTTATAAAAATGCTCAAGTTATGGCTAGTGATTTAAGAGCTTCTGTTTCTCTGGTTCTTGCAGGTTTATGTGCAGAAGGAACAAGCGAAGTTACAAGAATTTATCATCTTGAAAGAGGTTATGAATTTTTGGCTGAAAAATTAAATAATTGTGGTGCAAAAATTCAAGTTCTTTATGATAAAGAATTAATTTAAAGTTAATAAAGCTAATTTTCCATCAAAGCTTTCTCTGATATTTCCCAAAAGTGATAATATACCTTGACCAAGTTTTGTGTCTTTGGCCAATTTTTCTATATATTTATTGATATCTTTTGATAATTTAACTAAATCCTTATCTATATATTTTGTTTCTAAAATTGTTTTTTCTAAATCTTTTTTCTTTCCTAGTGTCATAAAATACTCTTCTGCTATTTTATCCACAAATTCATCTATATCCTCTTGGAGTCTGTCAAATAGTAAATGTTTTGCATAACTATCTGTTTTCCAATGATTTAATTTACATGAATATTTGAAGGCTAATAATCTTTGTAATAATTCCAACATAAATTTCCTTATATTATTAATAACTTAGAATTGTTATTGATAATAATAAAACAATTTTAAATAAGTCAACATTTTTTTATATATTTAATTATGAAATATTAGATTTTTGTTGCAAAATAATTTTTTTATTATAAATTCTATTCATATTAATCTAAAATAAAAAAAGGGAAATATGATATTAAAAAACAGTAAGGGTTTTTCATTAATAGAATTATCAATTGTTCTTATTATTATCGGTCTTTTAGTTGCTGGTATTACAGGTGGTGCAAGTTTAATTAGAAGTGCTGAATTAAGGGCTGTTATATCAGAAATTAGAAATTATCAAACAGCAATTAATGCTTATTATACAGCTGTCGGAGAATTACCAGGTGGTGTTGATAGCGACCAAATGGAATTTAGTGAAACAGGTGTTGCTTGGCATGATTTGTATGAAGAAGGTATAACAGATATTGATCCAACTACTACTACAACTGGTGCTACTAGCTTGGATAGTGATTACGGTATAGATTCTAAAATTAAAGGTTCATTCTATGTTTTAGGATATAACGAAGGAGCTATGGATCAAAATGTTATATTTTTGATTTCTGATGGTGGAACAGGTGGAACAGCTGAAACTGTTACTGATTTGGAAGATATAGGTGATACTGTTACAACATTAACAAATCCTAGTATTACTAGAAGAGATGCTAACTTTTTAGATAGTAAAATGGATAATGGAGTTATAGATTCAGGTAGAGTTTATTCTTTTAATGCAGGAACTGGAACTTGTAGTTATAGTACTACTGATACTACAAAAGATTGTGTAATAGCTATTGGTATTGGTTTATAATTTGTTTTTTAAAGTTTAAATAAGATGTCATCTTTACAAAGTTTTTTGTTCATAGTACAAATAGTACTTTCTGTTTTAATTATAGTTGCTGTTCTTCTACAGCAAACGGATAATGATTCTTTGAGTGGTATAGGTGGTGGTAATGGTAATGCACAAATGTTATCTAAAAGAAGTACTTCAACTCCCATGTCAAGATTTACAATGGTATTATTTGTATTATTTATGTTAAATTCAATGTTACTTGCAACTTTTTCAGCAAGAGGATTTAATGATAATACTAATATTACCATAGAAAGTCTCATTAAGAACAATAATAATAAATAATTATCCTTTAATTATTTTTAGAGAATAACACCATTTATTGTGGTGTTATTTATTATTAATAACTCTTAGCTACTATTATTCTATCTGATTCCTCAAAAGGAATACATCTAAAAGATAAAGCATTTTCTTCCATTAATTTAGTTAAAACTTCATTTCCAAAAAATTTGCTTGGTATATTAAAAAATAATACTTCTTTCTCAACGGCTTTTTTTAACTCTTCTAAAGTTTCAATTTTCACAGTTTTTGCCTTTAAATTATCTTTATTTTTCTGCAGAAGTGTAGCTTGCATATCATCTAAAATTGATTGATATTTACCTACAAATTCATTAAATGACATATTGTTTTTTTCAATAATTCTATCTCTTCTAGCGAAAAATATTGAATTATTTTCATTATCTCTCTCACCAATTTCAAGTCTTAATGGAGCACCTTTTCTAACCCAATTCCATTTCTTATTTTGAGGAGTTTCAAAACTTTCATCAATCAAAACTCTACAATTTAAAGAATTTTTAATTTTATTACAATATTCTATTATTTGATTTTTTTTATTTTCATTATGAACAACTGGAATTATAACTACTTGGTACGGAGCTAATTTTGGAGGCAAAACAAGACCATCATCATCACTGTGAGATAAAATTAATGCACCAATAGTTCTAGTACTCAAACCCCAAGAACTTGTCCACGCATATTGTTCTTTTGTATTTTCATCAGTAAATTTAATTTCACTAGCATGAGCAAAATTTTGTCCTAAATTATGAGAAGTACAAGTTTGCAAAGCTTTTCCATCTTGCATCATAGTTTCTATAGTATAAGTTTTCAATGCACCAGCAAATTTTTCATCTTCAGTTTTTTCTCCATTTACTCCAGAAATAGCAAAATAATTTCGCAACAATTCATCATAAACTTCTAACATTTTTCTTGCATTTTCATCAGCCGCTTTTTCATTTGTGAATACACAATGTCCCTCTTGCCAAAAAAATTCAGATGTTCTCAAAAACATTCTAGTTCGCATTTCCCATCTAAATACATTAGCCCATTGATTTATCAATAATGGCAAATCTCTATAAGATTTTACCCATTTTGAAAAACTTTCTCCAATAATCGTTTCAGATGTTGGTCTTAAAATATATGGTCTTTCTAACTCTCCATCTGGTTCAAGTTTTCCATTTTTTTCAATTAATCTATGATGTGTAATAACAACGCATTCTTTCGCAAATCCACTAACATGTTCCGCTTCTTTTTCCAATAATTCAACAGGAATTAAAGCTGGAAACATTGCATTTTGAACCCCTAAACTCTTAAGTTTTTCATCAAGAATGTTTTTTATATTCTCCCAAATAGCACAACCATATGGTTTCACAACCATTGCACCTTTGGTGCTTGATGTTTCAGCTAAATCAGCTTTACTAACAACTTCTTGATACCAATCAGCAAAGTTTTCTTCTCTGGTAATATTTAAAGCATGCTTCATAATTATTAATTAAATCCTACAATACTTAGTATAAAGATTGTCTAATAAAAAAAATATTTATCAAGAAAAATAATAAGTTTACCAACATTAAAGGGAATAGCGCACTTTAAGGCTTGAAGCTTAGAACTGTAAATGTCAACTATTTCGTTGACAAAATTCCAATTCCTCTTTTGGCGTCTTTCCATTTAAAAATGTATGTTGCCTATATTCATTAAAATATATATTATATTTCATTAATTCTTCTTTTAAATGTTTTTCATTATCAAAT
>DATIQT010000081.1:0-5001 GCA_035470525.1 Rickettsiales bacterium | reverse complement strand
TAAGTCAGTTCAGTTATTGTCATTCCCGCGAAGGCGGGAATCCAGTTCGGATAAATATTAAGTTAGAAAACAATATTATTGTTCCTATAGGTGGTGGAAAAGATTCCGTAGTAAGTTTGGAAATGTTAAAAAAATTGCCTAATAAAAAACTTTATACATTTTCTGTGAATACTGCTGAACCAATTAAAAACTGTATTGAATTATCCGATTGTGAGAATATTTTAGTTAAAAGAGTAATTTCTCCTTTGTTGATAGAGTTAAATAATGATATAGAAAAATATCATGGTTATAACGGACATGTTCCAATAACATCGATTATTGCCTTTATTTCTGTTTGTGCTGGAATTATTTATAATTGTAATACAACAGTTATTTCTAATGAAAAATCTTCAAATATTGGAAATACAATGCATACTGGTTTGGAAGTAAATCATCAATGGAGTAAAAGTTTTGAAGCTGAAAAGATGATTCATGATTTTATAAAAAAGTATATCACTACAGAATTTAATTATTTTTCACTAATTAGACCTATGTCTGAATTGCAAATAGCTCAAGCTTTTTCAAAAATTGGAAAATATGATAATGTTTTTTCAAGTTGTAATAAAAATTTTAAAATAGTAAAAAATGAGAAACCAAAAAGATGGTGTTGTGATTGTGACAAATGTAGATTTGTATTTTTAATTTTCGCACCTTTTATTAAAAAGGAAAAATTAATAGAAATTTTTGGTGAAAATTTATTAAATGATAAAAAACAATTAGATGGTTATCTGGAGTTGGTTGGTTTGAGTAAAATTAAGCCGTTTGAATGCGTAGGTGAAATTGAAGAATCAGCTTTAGCTTTACTTATGTTGAAAAAAACTGAATTTGCTAATGATTTAGTAGTTAAAGAAATATTACCACAAATAGAAAAAAAATATAATTTTGATGAATTAAATAAAAAATATTTTATATTAGATTTTGAAAATACTTTATTGAATGAAAAATTTAAGGAATTATATAGATGAAAATTGTTTTATTCGCTACACCAGAATTTGCTATACCAACTTTGAATAAAATTTATAATTCAAAACATGAAATAGTTGCTGTTTATACAAGAGAACCTAAAGAGCAAGGCAGAGGTATGAAATTGCAAAATACACCAATTCATGAAGAAGCATTAAAATTAGGTCTACAGGTATATACCACTAAGTCATTACGAAAATCAGAAGAATGGGAAAAATTAAAAAGCTTTAATGCTGATATTTTTGTCGTTGTTGCTTATGGATTAATTTTGCCAAAAGAAATTTTAAACATTGCTAAATTTGGCTGTATCAATATTCACCCATCTTTATTGCCAAGATGGAGGGGTGCTTCTCCATTACAAAGAGCATTAATGAATGGTGATAAAAAAACTGGAGTTTGTATAATAGTTTTAGGTGAAGGACTTGATGATGGTGACATTTTAGCTTGTAAAGAAATTGAAATTACAAATACTACGACTTTAGAAGATTTGCATGATAAATTATCGGTTGATGGTGCGAATTTAATGTTAGAATGTTTGGATAATATTGAAAAAACTGGAAAAGTTATAGGACGACCACAAGGCGAAGAAGGACTGATTTATGCTAAAAAAATAGAAAAAGAAGAAGGTAAAATTGATTTCAATAATAGCATTGAACAGATTGATTTACTTATCAGAACTTTAGCATCAACTGTTGGAACTTATTTTGAATATAACGGTGAAAGAATTAAAGTTTTAAAAGCTGAGTTTTCTAAAAATAATCCTGATAATTTTAAAAATGGCGATGTTATTGATAAGAGTAATTTTTCAATAAAATGTAATAATGGGATTATTAAGCCACTTATTTTACAGAGAGAAGGAAAAAAAGCTTTAGAAATTGGAGAATTTTTGAGAGGGTTTAGTAAAATTAGGTAATAGACCTATTAAAATATTCTATTTCTGTAAAAACTTTAAAATATTTTTGTCTTTTCTTTATATTATCAAGATAATTTTAATTTTTTTAATAATTCTTTTATATCTGGAAATTCTGATTCTATAATATTACTATTTATAACAGCACCATTTGTCATAAAAAATCCAAAAGAAAGAAGGGCTAAAGCTGTATTAAAATTAACTTTATTTTCATCTAATGTAAGTTTTTTACTAAAATTACCAATTTTGCCACTAATAATTAAATTATCTTTTAAATCAACATAATCGACACCCAATTCTCTGATTATATTTAACATATAATCATAATTTTTTAAATCTTTCTCTTTAATAAAACTTGTTCCTTGAATTGTAATTTTAGCTTCACTTAAACTAGCTAATAATATTAAAAAAGGATATTCATTTAGCATTTTGTAAGTTCTATTAATAGGAACGACTGTATCTTTTAATTTGCCATATTTAATATTGATATCTGAAACTTTTTCACCACAAGAAATTTTCTTGTTTGTGAAATTAACATTTGCCCCCATATCAATTAAAGTTCTATAAAAAGAGTCTTTATACTGATTCATTAAAATATTTTTTAATGTAATATTAGAATCTGGTATTAAAATAGCTAAACAAGCTATAAATGCTGATATTGTAGTATCACCAGAAATATTAATTTCTTTTCCAGAAAATTTTTGATCACCATTAATTATAATTTCTTTTCCAATTTTAGTACTTAAATCACCTTTATTACCAAGTTCATGTTCCTCAAAATTTATATCAAAGTATTTCATCAAAATTTCTAAATGATCTTTTGATTTTTCTTTTTCTTTAATTTTATTTGTTTTTGTTTCTACTAAAGAAGCTAATAATAAAGCATTTTTTAATATTGAGTTGTATTCAAAAATGTCATAATTGATCTGACTTTTATATTTATTACCAACTATTAAAAATGGTAATTTGTTTTCTTCTCTTGCATCAAATTTAACATTAATTTTTTTAAAAATACCAATAATATCATCAATGATATTATTTGATAATAAATTTGTTCCTTTAAAAAAAACTTTAAAATTATAAGAAGATAATAGACCTATCAAATTATATAATATTTCTTTAGAATTATATACATCAATAACATTAATTGGCTCTTTTAAGTTATGCAAACCTTTCCCTTCAATTATCCAATAATTATTGTTTTTTTGTATCTTCACTCCAAATTGAGATAAAATATCTATTAAGTTTAGTATGTTTTTTGTTTCAGATAAATTGTAAATTTTACTTGTTCCGTCAGCTAAACTAGATAAAATTAAAGATAAATGTGAAATATCTCTATCACCTTGAATTTGAATATCTCCTGACAAAGCCTCTTCATATTTTTTAAAATTTAACATATTTAAAAAAATAATTATTTGTTTAAAAGTAAAACAATAATATTCAATTTACAACATTTATTATTATTTATTGATATAACAACTTGATTTTAATTAAAAATATTATATTTTGAAAATAATTAATAAAATTTAATTCATTTCATGGAAAATAGTCAAATAATGCCCGCAACTATTAAAAAAAGAATTATTGCATTCGGTATTGATGCTTTTGTTGTTTATTTATTGAGATTTTTTTATGTAAATTTCGCTATACAGTTTTGGTTATTTAGATATTTTACAAAATTTTTAAAAGAATATGAAACTTTATTTGGCAAAATTGATTTTACAAAAATTACAAATATTGAAATAAATTTCTTTTTAAAATCTGAACTTTTTGTGCAAATAAAATGGTTTATTGTTGGATTGTTTATAATTCCAATAATTTATAATATGTGTTTTCTTTTTAATAAATGGTCTGCTACATTTGGACAGAAATTAATGAAAATTTATGTTATTTCAAAAAATAAAGTAAAGTTAAAATTTTATCAAATAATTGCTAGGAGTATTTTAATGGCTGTACCTTGGATTTTGATGTTCTTTATTGTGTTAAATCAATATTTGGTTGGTCATAAAATAAGTATATCAATAGATAATACTTCATTAATTTTATTTATGATAATATTTTTAAGTTGGTATGATGTAGCTTTATTAACTAAAAATAAATTAGTTTTTCATGATTACATTACATTAACTAGAGTTGTTATGAAAGAATCTAAGAATTATAAGAATAAAAAATCATTTATTACAAGATTATTCTTTTTTGATTTTATAGATGAATTTAAGAAATTTAAAAACAATGTAAAAATTCAATTTAAAAATGCAAAAAAACTGAAAGAAAAATATAAAAAAGATAGAAAAAAGAAATAAACGAATTTATTTTTAAAATCGTTTATTTGTTTTTTTATTAGAAAGGTATAGTGTCATCAACTTTTTCGTCAATAAATTCACCTGCTTCTGCTATTTCTTTTTCATCTGGAAAAGATTCTGAAGTTTCATTGTTTGTGGTACCAGAAGCACTAGAAGATGAAGGATTTCTGGTATCAAGTAATTGTAAAACCGAATTAAATCCTTGTAAAACTATTTCTGTTGTATATTTTTCAAGACCATCATTACCAACCCATTTTCTTGTTTGTAATGAACCTTCTATGTATAATTTAGTACCTTTTTTTACATAAGATTTTACTATATTTACTAAACCTTGACTATAAACAACTATTCTGTGCCATTCTGTTTTTTCTTTTCTCTCATGAGTTGTTTTATCTTTCCAAATATCAGTTGTAGCTAAACTAAAAGTAGCTACTTCATTACCATTACTCATTGATCTAATTTCTGGGTCTTTACCAACATTGCCAACTAAAATTACTTTATTTATTGCCATTTTATTCTTATTTTTTTTATGACTTCTTTATAACATTTAAAATATAAAAATCAACATAATCAAAAAAAATTAAAAAGAATTATTATTTTGATATTACAAAAATAAAAGATAGTAATACATTTTTAAGACAATAATATATAGTCAAACAACTTTCACTTAACCACCGACTAAATCTAACTTTTGGAAAAATATACGAGGAGATTTAAAATTTTATTGCGATAGCGTATAACTTAATACGGTGAGACAATAAAATTTTAAAGCGACGAATGGTGATT
>DATIQT010000080.1:0-3881 GCA_035470525.1 Rickettsiales bacterium | reverse complement strand
GTTTGACTATACTTTGAAATTCCGAGGGTGTTGCTTGTTTTTGCACTTCACTTCGTTCAGTGGAAAGACTACACCCGCGAGGAACGAGCGGTTGGAAACAAGCATTTGAAGTAGAAATTAGAATTTTAAGGAAAATTATTTTAAAATTATAATTTGTTTTACTGCTGAGTATTGAAATTGTTCAAATTTTATTTGCAGGAGGTCTATTAAATAACTATTAAATGTTATTTAAAAATTCTTTGCATTTAATTTCCAAATTATTAATGTTCATTGCAATATTTGAAGATTTATTTTTTACATTCCCTCTTTCAATTACTCCACAAAAACATATGTGATTATCTACAGCTTTATGTAAGAAAGTTTCTAAGTCTGTAAAACCATCACCAATCATGGTATTTTTGCCAATTAATATTCCGTCATTTTTTAATTTGTTTATTAATTTTACTTTTCCTTGTTCTTCAAGAAGAATGTTTTGTCTAGCTCCTTCTACGACATTATCTTCATTGTAAATAAACTCATTAGCAAATATATTTTCTTCTGATATTCCAAGAAGTTTTGCCGTGGGTGATATCATTTCCTTGAAACCACCACTTATTATAAAAATATTAACATCTTTTTGTTCTTTTAGTTTTGATATTAATTCTTTCATTCCAACGACTATTTCGTCTTTTACTTTTTCGGTGATTTTGTTTACTAATTCTTTATTTATTGTGGCTAACTTTAATCTTCTCATCATTGATTCTTGAGGGGTTATTAAGCCTTCCATTGCCATTTTTGTTATTTTGTCAACTTCTGCAATTTTACAAACGTCATTTCCAAGAGCTAAACCTAATACATCATTTAAAGATTCACTTTTTACTAATGTAGAATCAAAATCAAATAAAAAATTCATATGCCCCATTTTTATTTTAACTATGGTATTATACAAATTTTACAGGACTTAGTCAAGTTGTTTAAGTATTTGTGAGGTATTAGTATTTTTTTCTCTAATTACTTTATCTTGCCAAAATGTATTATTATAATTATTTGATTTTTCTACTCTATTGATTGGAAATTGTTTTTTAAATTCATCATTTTTATTATTTTGTAATATTTTATCAATTGAAGGTAAAATATTTTCTTTTTCTTTTTTACTAATAATTGGAGAGAGGTTTATATTACTATTATAAACTGGTGTTAATGAAAAAAGATTTGGATATTTATTAGATGGTAAGATGATAATTCGTTCATCTAGATAAAACAGCTTTATTTTTAGTTTTTCAATATCATTGGTAAATCCCACTTCTACATTATATTCTATTATTTTTTCAGATTGATTTTTAGAATTAGGAAAAAATAATTTAATTCTCCCATCTTGATATTGTATTATATTTTTCGGAAAACTAATTCCGTCATTTTTAGAAAAACAATATTCTTTTGTACCGTCTTTATAAAATATTGCTAAATTTGACATTATCTTTCCATCAGCTTCAGAAAAATAATATTCTCTTTTTCCATCACTATATTCTATAATTTTTTGAGCTTGATTTATACCGTTAGCTTTACTAAATTTATATACAATGGTGTTATTTGAATATATAATTATCTCGTCTGGTGACTTTTCACCACTATTATTCAAATAGCAACATGTATATTTTAAATTAGTATTATCTTCCATAATTAATATTTAATTTTTTGCTATTATAAAAAAAAATTATTAATTTACCATACATTTATTAATTACTTGAATATTTTATTAAATTAAATTATTATTATCCTTGATAATCTAAGGAATTTACAATATGACTTGGTATATTTTTAGACATTGCGAAACATTAAGCAATAAGCTCAAAACTAAATTTTGTGGAGAAGTGGAAACACTATTAACTTTAAGGGGAATAGACCAAGCCAAATCAATTGGGCATAGACTTATAAATACACAAGAAGATTTTTCAAAATTTGAGTTTATAGCAAGCCCATTAGCTAGAACAAGACATACAACGCAAATTATTTTAGAACTTCTAAAGCTTGAAGATAAAGAATTAGTTGAAGAGCCTTTGTTGAAAACAAAATACAGAGGTGATTTAGAGGGTATGTTGAGAAAAGAAGCTGAAGTTAAATATGTGGAATCTTTTAAGGAAAGAGATAGAGATTTTTGGAATTGGTGTCCCCCAGGTAATGGAGAAAGTCATGCTTCAGAATATCAAAGAGTTTTAAAGTTTATAGATAAATATAAAGAGAAAGATAATCTTTTTATATGTGGTCATCAAGGTACTATATCTGTTTTGGTTAAAGTGTTGGAAGGGTGGACTGAAGAACAAATTAAATCAGATAGGAAAAATCTAAAGTTTGATCAAAATTATTTTTACTCTTACAACAAAGAAAACAAAGTTGTAACTAAATTATAATCTTCCATAAAGTTTTTTTGAAAGCATTCTTTCGATAGAATATTTTTATCAAAATTTTATGAAAACGATTGCAGATGATTTAAAAAGTAGTTTCGAAGAAAATGCTACTAATATTGTAAAATGCTGGACATTAACTTTAAAAGATGGCTCAATAATTGGTTTTACAACAAATAGTGAAGATTTTACTTATAGTGATATAAAATATAATTCTTTTTCTAGTGATGATATAACAAATATAGAAAGTAATTTAAATATTGAAGAAGATAGTTTTGAATTTTCTAATATGATTTCAAGTGATTTGATTGCTGAAAATGATATAATATCTGGCAAATATGATAATGCAATAATAGAAATTTTTCTTATAGATATAGAAAATCAAGATAATGGAAAAGTGGTTTTATTGACGGGAACTATATCAGATATAGAATGTAGGGGTGATATATTTACGGCTAAGGTAAAAGGATTAAAAGATGCAATTGATAAAACAATTGGAGAAGTTTATTCACCATTATGTAGATGTAGATTTTGTGATACAAAATGTGGTTTAGAAGAAACAAACTTTACATTTTCAGCTTCAATAACTTATGTTTCTGATGCTGTTACTTTTATTACAGATGATACAACAATTTTGAGTCAAAGTTCTGGTTTTTTTGATAACGGAATTATTGAATTTACAAGCGGAAATAATAGCGGACAAAAGATGGAAATTAAACAATATGCTAGTGGAACTTTTATTTTATCGCTTAATTTACCAAATGAATTAACTGTTGGCGATGAATTTAATGTTATAGCTGGATGTGATAAAAAGTTTACCACTTGTTGTGATACATTCGACAATGCAGTAAATTTCAGAGGCGAACCACATTTACCTGGTATAGAAACTTTATTAAAGGTTATGTAATGATGACACGAGAAGAGGTAGTAAAGCAAGGAAAAACTTGGATAGGAACTAAATTTAGATACCAAGGAAGAGTTAAACAAAATCAAAATAATAAAGGTGGAGTTGATTGTTTGGGTTTTATCATAGGTTTATGTGATGAGTTAGAATATAAATATAATGGATATCTTTTAAGTTACTATGACAAAATAGTTTATTCAAAACAACCGGATTATAATTTACTAAAAGAAAAATTTTCAGAATATTTTCATAAGAAAGATATAAAAGATGTAGAAATTGGCGATATAGTTTTAAAACAAATTAATAACAATCAATATCATTTAATGTTGTATACTGGAAAAACTTTTATACATGCTTCAGCAATAACAAGAACAGTTGTTGAACATAATGTTGATGATTTAGAGAATTGTTTAATCTTTTCTTTATACTCCTCAACTAATTAAGTGTAAATAAGAAATACAATAGACCTGTTTCCAGCAAACCTCTTAACTTTCCAATAATTCAACACTATCTTTAGTCACATATTCAGAACAAACTGGAAGAATTTGTTTAAATGACTAAATATAGTTATATAAAGAACTTAAAAGACGATACTT
>DATIQT010000079.1:0-1788 GCA_035470525.1 Rickettsiales bacterium | reverse complement strand
TTGTATATCCGCAAACACTCATAATTAATAAAATTGTTTATATTTGAAGAAAAAAGTATGAACCTGTTCAGTTTTACAGCTCATTTTGGAAGTGAAGAAGCCTGTCGTAACCATTTTAAACAAGAAAGGGATAAAGTTGGTGTAACATGCGCCAAATGCGGCGGCACCGATCATTATTGGATTAAAAGTCGGTGGAGTTATGAATGCAAATCCTGTAGACACCGGACATCATTACGAAGCGGAACAATTATGCAAAGTTCCAATCTTTCCTTCATGGTATGGTATAAAGCAATGTTTTTGATGAGTGCAACTAAGAAAGGTTTTTCCAGTAAAGAAATACAGAAACAGCTCGCAATAAAACGTTACGAGCCAGTTTGGGCTATGGTACATAAACTACGCAAAGCAATGGGGAAAAGGGATGCCCGTTATACTTTGGAAGGAATGATTGAGATTGATGAAGGTTACTTTACAGTTGAGTCTTCGGAAGTTGAAAAAAGTAAAGGAACCAGAGGACGTGGAGCTGTAGGTAAAACCAATGTCGCTATTATGGCAGAATCGACTCCATTGGAAGATATTGAAACTGGGGAAAGAACCAGTCATTGCAGGTACTTTAAGGCTAAAGTGCTTACCAGTCATGAAAGTAGTGAGATTAAAGAACTGATAACAAATTCATTGGGTGAAAAATGTATCGTATTTTCCGATAAAAGTACTTCATACGTTGATATTGCTGATTTGGTAGAATTACATATTATGGAGAAATCCAATAAAGAAACAACAAAGGAAACGCTTCGTTGGGTACACATCACGATCAGTAATGCAAAAAGAAACTTGTTAGGCAATTACCACAAGATAAAAGGAAAATATCTTCAGCAATATCTTGATGAATTCGTTTATAAGCTAAACAGAAGGTATTTTGGTGATAAAATCTTCGATAGGCTTGTGGTAGCCAACATTACAGGATTATGACACTTTACGGATATACAAAAATTAATTAATCTTAATTCTTTCGAAAAGATTAACCAATTGTTTAAACCAGTTTTGACAGAGAATAAAATACATAATAAGTGTTAAAGACCAAATAATCATTATATTGAACCTAAATGTATCGATACGGATAAATCCTAATCGCTTTAGCGGTGCAAAAAAATGAGCCCGGCCAATTCTTGACTCTGGTTCATAATAAATAGGTTCAAATAAACGAATATATTTATCGTTAGTAATCTCGATTCGGTTTAATTCGTTTGATTTTAAAACAAATTCGCCTAATCGGGTATTATAGTTTTTCGATTTTAGTTCAAATACATAATCAGACCCATAAAGTAAATTAAGGCTATCATTTAAATTATCTTTTTCATGTAAATATTGAGTAACTTGTTTAGCTAATTGTATTTTTAATTTTGAAAGATCATTGTTCAGTTCTCTTAAATTTTCAATAACTTTTAAATCAGTAAATGAATAATTTAATAAGCATATTTTATTTAGTTTCACAATCTCCTTTTCAATAAGTTTAGTTTTAAATTGCAAATCTACATCAGTATGTTTTTCTTTTATAATTTGAATTACATCGCCAATAAGTTGTTGTGTTTTGGGAATTTCGTAATTAATTGTAAAAGAAAGATTGCTAACTTTTTGGTCATTTGCGTAAAATATGTTATTATAAGCATTTTTTTTAAATTGGCTTACCATCATAGCTTCATAAGCCCAACGCGAAGTCATTATATCTCCAATGATAGGTACATTATTTTTGTTTGATATATAATTATTTAATTTATCAAAACTAACAATTGA
>DATIQT010000078.1:0-11587 GCA_035470525.1 Rickettsiales bacterium | reverse complement strand
TTGCCTTAATCACCCTTCGTCGCTCTAAAATTTTATTGTCTCACCGTATTAAGTTATACGCTATCGCAATAAAATTTTAAATCTCCTCGTATATTTTTGCAAAAGCGGTTTAGTTGGTGGTTAAGTGAAAGTTGTTTGACTGTATTTAATAACGAAATGTATAAGTATACTATTTCTATTAAATACTTTGAAATATCCTTGAATTTTTTGTAGAAATTATTTTTTGAGGAAAAATTTTATTTGCAGGAGGTCTAATATTTTTTATAAAATTATTTATATACTAAATTTATTATTTTTTTAAAAAAAATCCTAGTATTAGTTTTAATAAATACAATTTATGAAAGATTTCTTATAGTATTAGATTTTATTATTTTTCAAATTATTTTTAAAAAATATTGATTTATATGTTGTAAATAAAAAAAAATATTATATTTTCTTATTATTTGATATTAGAAAAATTTTGAGATATTATGTTTAAATTATTTTCAATTATGTCTAAAGATATAGGCATAGATTTAGGAACAGCAAATACAGTTATATGTTCAAATGATGTTGGTGTTATATTGAATGAACCATCAGTTGTTGCCTTATTAGAAGAAGATGGTAAAAAAGTTCCTTATGCTTTCGGAAAAGAAGCAAAAATGATGTTAGGAAGAACTCCTACAAAAATCGATGTAATTAGACCGATGAAAGATGGAGTTATAGCTGATTTTAGAGTTGCTGGTGATATGATAAAATATTTTATACATTCAGTTAATACTTCAAAATCATGGTTTGGTCCTTTGATAATAATTTGTGTTCCTTTTGGATCTACACCTGTTGAAAGAAAAGCAATTCAAGAAGCAGCTGAATCATCTGGAGCAAGAGAAGTATTTTTGATAGAAGAGCCAATGGCAGCAGCTATAGGTGCAAGCTTACCAGTTCTTGAACCAACAGGATCAATAGTAGTCGATATAGGTGGTGGTACTTCTGAAATTGGAGTATTATCTTTGGGTGGTTTGGTTTATGGTAAGTCACTAAGAATTGCGGGAGATAAATTAGATGAATCTATAATTAACTATATTAGAAGAAATTTCAATTTATTAATTGGTGAAACAACGGCTGAGAAAATTAAAATGACAATCGGTGCTGCTTGTACTCCGCTTGATGGAACAGACGGAGTTACAATGGAAGTTAGAGGTAGAGATTTAACAGATGGAGTTCCTCGAGAAATGGTTTTAACAGAAAAACAAATAGCCGAAAGTGTTGCTGAACCTATATCTAAAATAGTTGAATCAGTAAAAATTGCCTTAGAATGTGTTCCACCTGAATTATCATCTGATATAGTTGAAAGAGGAATAGTTTTAACTGGTGGTGGTGCAATGTTAAAAAATCTTGATTATGTAATATCAAAAACAACAGGATTATCAGTTTTTGTAGCTGAAGATCCATTATTATGTGTTGTAAATGGTATTAGAAGAGTTTTGTGTGATATGAAAACATTCAAGGGTGTATTATTTAAACAAAGCTAAAAATTTCAAGTGGTTATTATTTTAAGAATCGGCTAATTAATGGTTTCAAAAGGATATATATATAAAAGAAGTTATAAAAGATATCAGTTAGATAATATAAAAGTTATAAAGTATTTTATTTATACTTTTTTTATGAAAATTTTTTATTTTTTGTTAATAATATTAAGTGTTATCATAATTAGTATTAGTATTAATAATAAAAAAATTGACTTATTTGTAAGAGATGGGGTGCTAAATATATCAAGACCTTTTTTTGTAATTGCTAAAGTACCATTTAATTTATTAACTGACTTTATTTTTTCTATAAAAGATTTAGCGTTAACTTATATAAAAAATGAAGATTTAAAGAAAGAAAATATAACATTAAGGAAATTATATTTAGAAACTCTGGAAATGGGTACTGAAAATAAAGAATTAAAAGAAATGGTTAATTTTATAGATGAAATTAAAATTGAATTTAATTTTGTAACTTCAAAAGTTTATCTTTCTCCAAAAAATAATATGGTAAATAGTTTTATATTAAATGTAGGAACACGGAACTATATTAAAGAGGGGTATATTGTAATAGGTAAAAATAAAAGTGTAATAGGACGCGTAATTAATGTAAGAAAAAATTATTGTGATGTTTTATTATTAACAGATATTAATTCGAAAATTCCAGTTTACACATTAAATACAAATGAGAAATTAATTTTATCCGGAATAAATGATAGTTATTTAAATATAGATTTTTTTAATTCAAAAAAACCAAATCTAATAGATGGTGATTTAGTTTATACTTCAGGAGATTCAAATGTTATTCCTAATGGTTTATATGTTGGAAAAATTAAAAAAATTCATGATAGATTTGTTGTTGAAACAGATGAAAATATAAATACAATTTCAAATGTAATGATAATTATTCCAAAATTAAATTAAAATAAGTTTATATAAACAGTTTTTATATTAATAAATTGTTCACTTATTTATATTAGACCTTCTGCAAATAAAATTTTTCCTCAAAAATAATTTCTACAAAAAAGACAAGGATATTTCAAAGTATTAATAGAAATAGTATATAGTCAAACAACTTTCACTTAACCACTAAATAAACCGCTTTTGTAGAAATTATTTTTGAGGAAAAATTTTATTTGCAGAAGGTCTAGTGAACAATACAAACCTGTGAAAATATTAATTCTTCTTTGCTCTTTCAACAGCTTCAAGCATAATTTTTTTAGCATTTGCTGAATCTTTAAAACCTGTAACTTTTACCCATTTACCTTTTTCTAATTCTTTATAATGTTCGAAAAAGTGTTTAATTTTATTTAACAAAACTTCAGGGATATCACTGATTTCATTAAGTCTTGAGTATTCTGAATTCATCTTAACTGTTGGAACGGCTAATAATTTTTCATCCATTCCTTTTTCATCTTCCATAATTAAAACACCAATCAATTTTGCTGGTATAACAGCACCTGGAATAACTGGAAATTCACTAATAACTAAAACATCAACTGGATCACTATCTTCTGATAAAGTATTAGGAACAAAACCATAATTACAAGGATAATGCATAGGAGTTGCAACAAATCTATCAACAAACAATGCACCGCTTTCTTTATCTAATTCATATTTTACTGGTAATGCGTTTGCAGAATTTTCAATAATAACATTAACTTCATCAGGTACTTTCTTACCCATTGATATATTCTCTATTTTCATAATTATTTTTTTAAAATATTAATATACAAATTATTGTTGTTAGATATTTTTTAATTGCAAGTTATTTATTATTATATATAGTTTGCTAAGTATTTGTATTAACTATATTTTAATTTTGTTTTCTAAATTTTTCTTGAATTTAAATTATTATAATCTATGATTTATTTATCTTAATTACAGGTATGAAAACATTAAAATGAGCGAAAATATAGAAGCTAGTGTTGTGAATGAAAATGGCAAGTATAACGCAGATTCAATAACAGTATTAAAAGGATTGGAAGCTGTTAGAAAAAGACCTGGAATGTATATTGGTGATACAGATGATGGTTCTGGTTTACATCATATGCTTTATGAAATATTGGATAATAGTATTGATGAAGCTTTGGCTGGTTACGCAACAAAAGTTACTGTTCAATTGAATAAAGATGGCTCAGTTACTGTTGAAGATAATGGTAGAGGTATTCCTACTGGTATTCACCCAGTTGAGGGTGTTTCAGCTGTTGAAGTTTGTATGACGGATTTGCATGCCGGTGGTAAATTTAATAATGACTCTTATAAAGTTTCTGGTGGTTTGCATGGTGTTGGTGCATCTTGTGTTAATGCTTTATCTGATTGGATGAAAGTTACAGTATGGCAAAATGGCAAAGAACATTTTATGGAATTTAGAAGAGGTGCTAGGGTTGAAGCTTTAAAAGTAGTCGGTGATTCAGATAGAACTGGTACTAGAACAACATTTTTTCCTGATGCAACAATTTTTAAAATTACGGAATTCAGTTACGATACAGTAGAAAAAGCTATAAGAGAGAAAGCGTTTTTAAATCCTTTTGTTTCTATTGAGTTGATTGAAGATAGGGGAGAAGAACAGAAAAAAGATTTTTTCCATTATGAAGAAGGTTTGTTGGAATTTGTAAGATTTTTAGATAGAGGAAAAACAGCTATTGCAAAGCCTTTAGTGTATAAAAGTAAAGAAGAAAATGGTGTTACATTTGAGTTAGCTTTGTCTTGGAATGACGGTTATTATGAAAATATGCTTTGTTTCACGAATAACATTAGACAGAGTGATGGTGGAACACATTTAGCAGGTTTTAGAAGTGCTTTGACTAGATCAATTACTGATTATGCGAATAAATCTGAATTGGCGAAAAAATATAAATTAGAATTAACAGGTGATGATATTAGAGAAGGTTTGACTGGAATTATTCATGCAAAAGTTCCTGATCCAAAATTTTCATCACAAACAAAAGATAAATTGGTTTCTTCAGAAGTAAGGACTATTGTTGAGGGACAAACTGCTGCTTATTTGGATAGATATTTTGAGGAAAATCCTACAGAAGCAAGAACAATTATAGAAAAAGCTTTTGAAGGTGCTAGAGCTAGAATTGCTGCGAGAAAAGCAAGAGAATTGACACGAAGAAAAGGTGCTTTGGATATAGCGAATTTGCCTGGTAAGTTGGCTGATTGTCAAGAAAAAGATCCAAAATTGTCTGAAGTTTATTTGGTTGAGGGTGATTCTGCGGCTGGTTCTGCTAAGACTGGCAGAGATAGAAAATATCAAGCAATTCTTCCTGTGTTTGGTAAAATTTTGAATACTGAAAAATCAAGATTTGATAAGGTAATTGCGTCTGAAAAGATGGGTATGATTATCACGGCTCTTGGAACTGGAATTGGAAAAGAAGATTTTGATATTTCTAAATTAAGATACCATAAAATTATAGTTATGGCTGATGCCGATGTTGATGGTTCACATATTAGAACTTTGTATTTGACATTCTTCTATAGACATATGCCAGAAATTATTACGGGTGGATATTTGTATATTGCACAACCTCCTTTGTATAAAATGAAAAAAGGACAAAGTGAAACATATATTAAGAATGAAACTTTGTATACAGAATATATAATTACAAACGCTTGTAATGATTCAATATTTAAAAATAGTCATGCGCTAGTTAAAACAGGTCAAGATTTAATTGATTATATTAAAAAGATAATGCTATTTAGTAATTTGTTAAAAAGCATTTCAAGAAATTTACCTTTCGATATTGCTGAAAGTTTGGCTATTTGTGGTGGATTTAATAATCAAGTATTTGCTAGTCCTGAAAATATGAAAGATTTAGCAGAAAAGTTGGTTGCTAAGTTAAATCAATATGAGAAAAACGAAGATACTTCTTGGTCTTATGAGGTTACTTTTGATGGTGATTTAATAATTAAGAAAGAATATAAAGCTGTTATTACAAAGTTTAAAGTTGGAGATGAAATTCTTGGAATGCCTGAAGTTATTGAATTGAATAAAATCAGAAAAGAAATTTTAGAAAATTTTGGCGATTGGGTTGAATTTACTAAGAAAGAAGACTTCTATAAAGCTAATAGACCATCTGAATTGGCTAAAATTATAAATGAATCTGGTTTAAAAGGTATTACAATTCAAAGATTTAAAGGTCTTGGTGAAATGAATCCTGACCAATTATGGGAAACTACATTAAATCCTGAAAACAGAACTTTATTAAAGGTTACTATTGAAGATGCTGCGGCGGCTGATGAAACTTTCGCAACATTAATGGGAAATATTGTTGAACCAAGAAGAGATTTTATTCAAAATAATGCTTTAGATGTAGTTAATTTGGATATTTAATTTATTAATAAAGGCGATCGGTATAATAAATGAAATTGATTGATGAGGTAAATATGAACAATAAAGGAAATATTGTAATTTATCAATTAAGTGATGGAACATCTAAAATTGATGTTAAGGTTGAGAATGAAACGGTGTGGTTTACTCAAAAGCAAATGAGCGAGCTACTGGGTGTCGCGGAAAATAACATAACTTATCATATACAAAATGTGTATAAAGAAGGAGAATTAAAGCTTGAAGCAACTACTCAAAAAATTAGAGTAGTTCAAAAAGAAGGAAATCGTGAGGTTAATAGAGAAGTACTTTTTTATAATCTTGATATGATTATCTCAGTCGGTTATCGTGTCAACTCAATATCTGCAGTTCACTTCAGACAATGGGCTACTAAAATTCTAAAAGAGTATATTATAAAAGGTTTTGCATTAAATGATGAGAGATTAAAGGGCAAGAATAATAATTATCTTGACGAACTTATTCAAAGAATAAGAGAAATAAGAGCGAGTGAACTAAATTTTTATCAAAAAGTTAGAGACGCTTTTACTTTAAGCAAAGATTATAATAGACCTGTTGCATAAATAATTTACGATTTTTCAATAAGTATGAGTGTTTTATATGATAAATTTAATAATATTTTTCCACAAAATTCCAATTTCTACTTCAAAATACTTCGGAATTTCAAAATTTTTAACAACGAAATGTATAAGCATACTATTTCTGTTAAAAATTTTGAAATATCCTCGTCTTTTTTGTATAAATTGTTTTTTGTGGAAAAATTATTTATGCAACAGGTCTAATGAAAATAAAAAAGATACTGGTTTATTCTTTGCAAATATACAAAATAAATTGTTTAACGCTATAGTGGAAAAGACAGCAGCGGAAATAATTTTTGAAAGAGCAAACCACGAATTAGTCAATATGGGTTTAACTAATTTTGAAGGAACAAGAGTTAGAAAGGCTGATGTTATTATTGCTAAAAATTATCTTAAAGAAAAAGAATTAAAGTCGTTAGAAAGACTTGTTGTTATGTTTCTTGATTTTATAGAAAATTATGTAGAAAGAAATCAAGAACCAATTTACACTAAAGATCGGGAAGAAAGAACAAACGAATTTTTAAAATTTTATAAATACAGTGCTTTAAACGGATTTGGTAAAAAAACAAAAAAAGAAGCTGATGAAAAAGCTGAAAATGAATATGTTATATATGATAATGAAAGAAAAAAACAGGAAAAAATAGAAGCTGATAAACAAGATTTAAAAGAAATAGAAGAGTTGAAAAAAGAATTAAAAGAAGCCATAACAACTTTTGTGTAAACCTCATTCAATTAAAAAATATATTTATTAATATTTACATAATAATTTATGTAATAACAAAATTAAAGGTTTACAAAATATGCCAAAATACAAAAAAGAAACATTAGAAGCTATGCAGAGAGAAAAGAATCAGAAAAATAGCATGATAAATGTTGATTATATAAAAGATAGATACAAAAATAATAATCCTATTACTAAAGAAGAAATAGAAGAAACTTTTAAAAATGCTTTCAAAGATATTTTTAAAAATATCTTTGAAAGTGAAATTGAAAGTGAGCTTGGTTATACAAAGTATGATTATAAAAATAAGCGATTGCATGAGTTAAAACTGCAAGAGTTAGAAGACAGCTTGAACAATGAAAGTAATGAGGACAATGAAAATTCTAAAAATATTAAATACATTAATAATAGTAGAAATGGTTATTCTAAAAAAATATTAAGATCAAATTTAGCAGGAGATTTTGAAGTTGAAATTCCAAGAGATAGAATAGGAAAATATGAACCAATTTTAATTCCTAAATATCAGAGAGATATTTCTACTTTTGAAGATAAAATATTAGCTATGTATGCTAAAGGTATGTCTACGGAAGCTATTAATAATTTTATGGAAGATATGTATAAAATTAACATATCAGCTGAACAAGTAAGTAGAATTACTGATAAAATAATTCCATTAGTTAAAGAATGGCAAAATAGACCACTACAAAGATGTTATCCAATTATATTTTTAGATGGAATGGTATTTGATGTTTTAGAGAGTGGTTCATAACATCAATAACTTAATAGAAGTTCAGTTGAAATTACAGAATTTTGTAAAAAAATTTGAAAAGTTTAAGATTTAATTACCAAATATTCATTTTTAAAATTTGTTTCAACCAAAATGTATAATTATTCGGATTATTACTTATCTCATTTTGTAAATCAGTTTTTGAAATCCATTTATAATCGCATATTTCTACTGGATTTGGATTAATCGTTTGATTATCATATTTTGCAATAAATATATAATCATATTCATTTTCTATTAAACCATTAGGAAATTTAGCCTCATAGATAAAATGACCAACTTCTTTAAAATTTTCACACTTAAATCCAAATTCTTCAAAAATTCTTCTACAAATAGCATCTAAATTTGTTTCATTGTCCCTAGGATGGCTACAAACAGTATTAGACCAAAGCCCACCGTTATGATATTTATTGAAATCCCTTCTTTGTAATAACAATTCATTTTTATCATTAAAAATAAAACCCGAAAATGCCCTATGTAATAATCCCTTTTTATGAGCCTCAAGTTTTTCCATTAAACCGATTTTATTATCGTTTTCGTCCACTAAAATGATTTTTTCCATAAAATACCTAAAATATACACAATCCTAAATTTAAAATTTATTTTTTATTTTTAAATAAAAATTTGTCAATACCATTTGACACATTGTAAAATGGTAATTGCATTAAAATAATTGGGATTATATATTTATTGTAATTTTTTCTTTACTTTACTTTTTTATGTTATTAAAAAAACAGCCTATGTTATTATAGGCATAGACTTAACAGGATACAAAGATATACTTGGTATTTGGATAGGAGAAAAAGAAAGTTCTAAATATTGGTTAATGCTTATGAACGAATTAAAAACAAGAGGTGTTGAAGAGATATTTATAGCTAGTATAGATGGATTATCAGGTTTTAAAGAAGCTATAACAAATGTATATCCAAAAGTCCAAATTCAAAGATGTATAGTCCATATAATAAGAAATTGTGTAGCATTTGTAAATTATAAAGATTTAGAAGCAGTTTGCAGTACTATGAAACCAATATATAAAGCTAATACTGAAGAAGAAGCATTATTAAAATTAACTGAATTTGAAAATACTTGGAAAAATAAATACCCATACATAAGTAAAATATGGAGAAATAATTGGAATGAAATAAAAACAATGTTTCAATATCCTCAAGAAATAAGAAGATTAATATATACAACAAATCCAATAGAAAGCTTTAATAATGGAATCAAAAGAATAACAAAAACTAAGGGTAGTTTTAAATCTGATAATTCATTACTAAAGTTAATGTATTTAATAACACAAGATATAACTAAAAAATGGACTAAACCTATACAGAATTGGAGTTTAATATTTAACCAATTATTAATATTTTTTGGAGGTAGAATGGATTGTTTTTTAAATAGTAAGAAATAGAATAAAATGAAGAAAAAGAAGTTTACACAAAAGTTGAGAGGGACTCGAATTAAAAATAATAAAGGGCTAAATAACATGAAACAAAGATACAAAATTACAACAGCGGCTTATTTGCTTTTAATCAAAGAAAATAAAATCTTATTAGCTTTAAGAGAAGGAACCGGATATATGGACGGGTTATATAGTTTACCTTCTGGGCATTTAGAAGCTAATGAAAGTATTGTAGATGCTTGTATTAGAGAAAGTTTGGAAGAAGTAAATATAATTTTAAAAAAAGAGAATTTAAAATTAGCTACAACAATGTTTAGAAAATGAATAAATGGTGGTGATGATTATATTGATTTCTTTTTCATTTGTAATAAATATGAAGGTGAATTGAAAAATAATGAACCAAATAAATGTGGTGGTGTTGAATTTTTTAATATAGAAAATTTACCTCAAAATATTATTGAATATGTTAGAGAAGCAATTCATAATTCCTATAATAATATTCATCATTCTGAGTTATAAATTTTAATAAAGGTAATTATTATGATACGAAAATTTAAAACAAATGTTCTTGTTAGAAACAACAGAATAAAAATGATGGAAGAGCAGGGGGTAGTTGTTAACTATTCTATTCTTTCAGAAGAAGAATATATAAAAGAATTAAAGAACAAAGTTATAGAAGAGGCTAATGAGGTAGCTACTGCTCCTAATTTAGAAGAGTTGATGGGAGAAATAGGTGATTTACTTGAGGTAATAGAGCATATTGTTGAGGCTTATAAATTAGATAATCAAAAAATTCAAGAATATAAGAAAATTAAGCAAGAAAAAGTTGGAAAGTTTGATAAAAGATACAAAACTCATTGGGTTGAAGTAGACGATGAAAATAAACCAAAAGATTATTATAAGAGTGCAGCTTATTATTTAGCTAATCCGCATAAATATCCAGAGATTAAAGATACTAATTCAAATAGTAAATTATCACTTAAAGATAATCCAAAAATTCAAGATTTTCAAGAATATATCAAACAGTTAAAAACAGAAAGGGGTTTCCCAGCTGATGATAAAGTTTTGGAATGCATGCTTATGGCTGAGGAGGTTGGAGAACTTTTTTCTGCAGTAAGAAAAAATATGAAAGGTGGTATGGTTGGAAGTGGTTCTGTTGTTGGGAATGTAAAGTTAGAATTAGCAGATGTATTGATGTATTTGTGTTCTATAGCTAATCAACACGGTGTTGATTTAGAGGAAGCATTTAGAGAAAAAGAAGAGATAAATAAAACAAGAACTTGGAAAAAAATATGAAACAAAGATACAAAATTAAAACAGCGGCTTATTTGTTGCTAATTAAAGATAATAAAATTTTATTATCTTTAAGAGAAGGAACTGGATATATGGACGGATTATATGGTTTGCCTTCAGGTCATTTAGAAGCTAATGAAACTATTGCTGATGCTTGTGTCAGAGAAACTTTAGAAGAAATAAATATAGTTCTTAAGAAGGAAGATTTAAAACTAGCTACAACGATGTTCAGGAAAGGAAAAGATGAAGGAGATGATTATATTGATTTCTTTTTCATTTGTGACAGATATGAAGGTGAATTGAAAAATAACGAACCAAACAAATGTGGCAGTCTTGAATTTTTTGATATAGAAAATTTGCCTCAAAATACTATTGAGTATGTAAGAAAGGCTATTCATAATTCTAATAACGATATTCATCATTATGAATGTTAATTGAAAAAGTATTTAAAAAAAGTAAGAAATTAACAAAATAAAGTG
Source organism: Rickettsiales bacterium (assembly GCA_035470525.1). Classification (GTDB taxonomy): domain Bacteria; phylum Pseudomonadota; class Alphaproteobacteria; order Rickettsiales; family UBA1997; genus CALXSC01. Next base: position 471 of record DATIQT010000078.1, on the reverse strand, counting down.
CGGAATAAAGTTTAATTTGATAAAATATTAGACCTCCTGCAAATAAAATTTATTGATGACGAAGGTCGATCTAAGTATAAGTTAGAGTTTAAATGCAAAATACTATTAATAAAATATAAGAGTAAGATATATAGTCAAACAACTTTCACTTAACCACCAACTAAAACTAACTTTTGCCTTAATCACCCTTCGTCTCTCTAAAATTTTATTGTCTCACCGTATTAAGTTATATGCTATCGCAATAAAATTTTAAATCTCCTCGTATATTTTTCCAAAAGTTAGGTTTAGTTGGTGGTTAAGTGAAAGTTGTTTGACTATACTTTGAAATTCCGCACTACTGTCCGAGATAATTTCAACAAAAAACTTAGCTATCATTGAAAATAATAACTAGGTTTGTTAAAAATCTTTGTAGAGACTTGAAATTTAATAAATTTATTTTTTTACTCTGAACTTTATAAAAACATTATAGTC
>DATIQT010000077.1:0-5409 GCA_035470525.1 Rickettsiales bacterium | reverse complement strand
AAAGAATGTGAATTTAGATTTAATAACAGAAAACTAAGTAATGAAGAACTAGAAAAAGTTATTTGGAAATTATTTAAAAATTATTTCAAATATCAGGTTTAAGTTGCGAGTTTTTAGAGAGATACTTGTCTAGCCCCTAATTTAATATATCTTCAATTTCTTTTATTAAATAAAAATGTCTTAAAAAACAAAGAAGTGGTAAATTATATTAGATTACCGCTTCTTCTATATCTTAAAGCTTCAAGAATGTGATTTTTTTCAATATTATCTTTACCTTCCAAATCTGCAATAGTTCTTGTAACTTTTAAAATTTTTGTATAACCTCTCATTGAAATTTTGTATTTTTCCATGGCTTTTTTAATTATAGCCTTGGTTTCATCGTTTAAAATGGCATATTTTTCTAAAAGTGAAGTTGTTGCACCTGCATTTGTTAGTAGAGTATTAGAGGTGTTTAAGTATCTTTGTCTTTGAATTTCTCTTGCTCGTAAAACTCTATCTTTAACTTCTGCGCTTGTTTCTATTTTTGATTTTTTTATTTGTTCTTCGTCAAAAATATCAATTTTTGGTACTTCGATGCATATGTCAATTCTGTCGAGTAGTGGTCCGGAAATTTTTGCTTGGTATTCTTGAGCGCATTGCTCTCCTTTGCATTTGCCACTTCCGTCCATGTAATGTCCGCACCTGCATGGATTCATAGCTCCAACTAATTGAAAATCTGCAGGAAATGTAATGTTTGAGTGAGCTCTTGCGATTGAAACTTCGCCGTTTTCAAGTGGTTGTCTTAAACTGTCCAAAACTTGTCTTGGAAACTCTGGAAGTTCGTCTAAAAATAAAACTCCTCTGTGTGCTAGTGAAACTTGTCCGGGTTTTGGTTTAGTACCGCCTCCTACCATAGCTGGCATAGAGCAGGAATGGTGTGGGTCCATAAAGGGTCTATATGTGATTAATTCACCGTTTTTTGTTTTTCCCGCGATACTGTTTATCATGTTGATTTCTAAAATCTCCTCAAGGGTTAAATCTGGTAGTATGCTTGGTAATCTTTTGGCAAGCATGGATTTTCCAGTACCAGGAGGTCCAATCATTAATAAGTTGTGTCCACCTGCAGCGGTTATTTCTAATGCTCTTTTTGCTTGCTCTTGTCCTATTACATCTTTTAAATCAAGGTATTCTGGTCTTTTTAATTCTTTTTTAAATTTTGGTCTGTTTAAAACTTGTTTGCCTTTTAAGTGGTTGATTAAAGAAAGTAGGTTTGAAGGGGCTAATATTTTAATATCATCACCAACCCATAATGCTTCGGGTCCATTTTCTTCAGGGCAAATAATTCCAAGTCCTCTGTCTAAAGCGCCCATAGTTGCTGGTAAAATTCCGCTAACATAATTGATTGTTCCGTCTAACGATAATTCACCCATCACAGCACAATCATTAACAGCATCATTTGGAATAACACCCATTTCCATTAAGACACCTAATGCTATTGGCAGGTCAAGGAAACTGCCTTCTTTTTCAATATCTGCTGGTGTTAAATTAACAGTAATTCTTTTTGCAGGAAAAGATAGGTTCATTGAGATAATAGCACTTCTAACTCTTTCTTTTGCTTCATTGATTGCTTTGTCTGGAAGTCCTACTATATTAAAGCCGACAATTCCGCTTGATATATTTACTTCAACATTTACATCTATTGTTTTTACTCCAGAAAAAACAAATGTTTTTATTTTTGAAACCATATCTCGCACATATTGTTATAATTATTTAGAAATTTTACTTCTTAATTCTTTAATAAAAGCATCATACCCGCTATTTGAAATTGATGATCCAACATCACTTCTTTGATTTCCAATAAAGCTTATACCTTCTGGAATTATATCTGTAATGAATAATTTACCATCTTTTTCAACCAATCTAAAATCAACATTTATATCTCTATCAGTTTTATCTCTAGTTTTTGTTGTCACCATAAAAACATATTGCTTTGTTTTTACGATTTTTTGAATATTTATATCTTTATTATAATCTTCTAATTTTGGCATATAGTTGTCTAAGAGATAATCTCTGTATAAAACTAAAAATTCTTCTTGCTGTTTTTGATTTATTTGTCTCCAGTAATTACCTAAAACAAATTTAGCAACCCATTCAGAATCAACAATTTTATCTGAAAAATCTTTATAATCCTTTTTTCTCTGTTTTTCGCTTAAAGATTTATTATTTAGTATACTTTGTGAAGTTTTTGACATATCATTAATAAATTTTTCAACATCTTTATCGTTCAATTCAGCAGCATTTACTGTATTAAAAATAAACAACCAAGATAAAATTAAAATTATTTTTTTCATTATTCCCCTTTAACTTGTTTAATTTTATAGATTTGTGATTGACCGTAAGCATCTCTTACCATTACATAAGGATCAAATGAAGCCTTCATCAAATCATATAAATTCTCCATCAGATAAGTTGAATTGTCAAGCACAAAAAGACTTATCCTTGTAGTATAAACCCATTCATCAAACATATCTCTTTTACCACCTATTTTAAATACATTGTATCCAAAAGGATCAACAGCTAATTCACCGCCCCAAGATACCATTCCCCTTATATCATTAGACCCAAAAAAAGGTACTACAAAATATGGACCAGCAGGAACTCCATATTTAGCAAGAGTCATACTTAAATTAGTACTAGGAGGATTTACATCTTGAATACTAGCAACATCAAACAAACCAAATACACCATATGTGGTATTCATTACAAAACTATAAAAAGTTTTAGCGGCATTTTTAAAATCTAACTGCAAAATATAATTTGTGAAAACCATAGGCGCTTTAAAATTCACATAAACATTATGAACTGATTTTCTAATTTCTGTAGTTGTTATTTTTGAGTAAAATCCATAATAAATTGGACGTATTAAGTAGTCTGTAAAAAACATATTAAAGCTAAAAATCTTTCTATTCATTTTTTCCCAAGGATCCCAAACAATAATAGTATTTTCATCATTAGATGGTTCATAATCTAAGTCGTAAAAATCATCGTCTTGTTGTGATTGTGTATGCTGTATATTTGTTTCAGCAAATACAATATTGTTTGAAAAAAACAAACAAAAAAACATCAATTTAAAACAGATTAAATAATTATTTTTTTTCTGTTTCATTGTCTTTTTCAAATTTTGCTTTGTATTCTTCTATTATTTGTTGAGTTTTATTGCTTTCTATATCCTCTAAAAGAGTTTTTGCTTCTGTATAATCTGGATTGTTTTTTAAAACATCACTCAATAATGCTTTAGCATCTCTAATCATATTTTGTAAAATCAAACAAATTGCATATTGATATTGTGCTTCTAACTTTTCAGGCCAAAATTTCTTTATTATTTTAAATCTTAATGTAGCATCCCAAAGATTTCCATGCTCAAGATGATACATTCCGGTTTTATAATTTGTTTGATACAAATTTTTAAACTTTTCTCTATTGTTACTAACAAAACTTTGAAACATCCCAGACAATAAAACTAATTTTGATTTCATTCTCTCGAAAAACCCTTTCGTGTTTTCTAACATTTCTATTTACTTTTATAAATATAAGTACAGAATATAAAATAAGTTTTATTTTTCAAGTAATTTTTTAACAAATGAATGTTTTATTAATTGGTTTAAATGATTTGTCTAAAAAGATGATTAAACATCTAAAATCCACAAGTGTAAATACTTTTGGGTTTGATTTTAATATTGATAAAGTTGAATTATTTCATCAAAATGGTTTAATTAAAAATAATTCAAAAACAATATTAGAAGATTTATTAAAACAAATGGATATTCTAATTTTAAATATAGATATTTCAAGATATAAATATGTATTTAAGTTATCACCATTCATTAAGCCTGAATGTTTAATAATAAATACAAATAGTTATAAAGAAGATGATGAAACTATGAAAAATATACTTAATAATAAATTCGAAGATTTTGTACCATGTAATTTTTCATTTTTTCCTAAAAATGTTGTAATGAACTTTGATGTTGATTCCAAAATGACCGTTATACATTCTTTATCATTATTTTTTAAAAGTATTAATGTAAAAACATCAGCTTTAACTATTAAAGAAAATAATTTAGTATTTAGTCAAATTTATCACATACCTTTTCTTTTAGATAAATTATTATTCAAAATAAATAATACAAATTTCATTTCAAAAGATAATATATCTGAGGATATATACGAGGATATTATTTCAAATAAATCCAATATATCAACTCATCTTAAAAATTTAATATCAAATATTCCAGATATTCAAAATGAAGAGAAAATTTTAGAATTATTAAATGAAAATATTTTATTAACATCAACAAATTCAAAAACAGAAATAGCAAGAACTACTTTTGGCAAAGTTATAATTGAAAAGTTAATGATAAGATTATTTCAATATAGAGATTTAAAAGCATACACAGACAATATCAATTTAGCTTATACTAACTACAAAGCGGACTTTTTAAAGAATTATTATTTAACAAATAAAGAAGATATAGAAATTTTATTATTACTATTAAAAGAAAAAATTAATAGTTTAATTGCACTTTTCGAATTAAATGATTTAAATTCAAGTAAACTTAAAAAATATTTAGAAAATTAAAATGTTTAACTTAGATAATAACAGTTTAGCCTCATTAATATCTCAAATTCTTATACTAACAATGCTAATTTCTAGCTTATTTATAAGAACAACAACTGATAAAAGTAAAAAATTAAAACATGTAGCTATTTGGTTAGCTGTTATATTTGTTGGTGTTGTTATTTATAATCACAGAAGTAACTTTATACCATATGTAGCAAACACAAATACAGAGGGCAAATTAGAGATACAAAAAGCCTCAGATAATCACTTTTACATAATGTTAAAAGTTAACAATACAAATGTTTTGTTTTTAATAGATACAGGAGCTACAACAACAACTTTAACATTAAAAGATGCTAGAAGAGTTGGGATAAATACAAATAACTTAAAATATAACCAAGCTATAAATACAGCCAATGGAACTACTTTTGGAGCTAGTACAGAAATTCCAAATATACAAATAGGTAATTTTAAAATTGATAAAATGTGGGTTTTAGTAAATCAAAATATGTCAGGAAATTCATTACTCGGCATGAATTTTTTAAAACAATTAAATGGTTACGAAGTTAGACAAGATAAGATGATTTTATATTTCTAATAAGAATTATAATAAATATGAAAACAATATATGATGAAAGTGATTATTACTGCATAGGTGGATTTTATAATAGACCTCCTGCAAATAAAATTTTTCCTCAAAAAATAATTTCTACAAAAAAGACAAGGATATTTCAAAGTATTTTGAAGTAGAAATTAGAATTTTGAGGAAAATTATTTTAAAATTATAATTTGATTTACCGCTATAGTCA
>DATIQT010000076.1:0-4100 GCA_035470525.1 Rickettsiales bacterium | reverse complement strand
AAAATAATAACTAGGTTTGTTAAAAATCTTTGTAGAGACTTGAAATTTAATAAATTTATTTTTTTACTCTGAACTTTATAAAAACATTATAGTCTGTTTTTTTTACTGCTCTACCGCTTAGATTCCAGCGAAAGCTGGAATCTAAGCAATAGTGTAACAAAATTTAAAAGATTATACTAAAACAAATAATTTTAATAAATCAAAAATTATCTCGGACAGTAGTGCAAACAATCGGTAGCTTGCGGTCGCCAAAGTGCGACGAAGTCAAATGTCCGAAGCGCAAAGAGGAGTTGTGGTTATTTTGATATTTTGCTCTCTAATTCTTTTAGGTCTTTTGGTAAGGGGATTTCGAAGCTCTTTAATTCTCCGGTGGTTGGTTGAAAGAATTTGATTTTGTAGGAGTGGAGGGCTTGTCTTGGAAGGCTGTCGATGAAATTTTTTATATTGTAGGTGTCTTTGAGGTGTCGTGTTTTTCCGCCGTATATTTGGTCGCCGATGATGGGGCAACCTCTGTGGGAGCAGTGTAGTCTGATTTGGTGGGTGCGACCGGTGTCAAGGTTGAATTCGACTTTGGATATGGAGTTGTCGAGGTAGGTTTTGAGGGTTTTATAATTCGTTGATGAATATTTTCCGCCTTCTTTGACGATTTCCATTTTTAGTCGATTAACTTTATTTTTTTCCATGAAAGCTTCGATTTTTCCGATTCTTGGGTTTAGGACGCCCCAGATGAAGGCTATGTAGGTTCGTTTGAGATCGCGTTTTTCGAGTTGTTCGGAAAGGTGAAGGTGGGCTTGGTCGTTTTTGGCAACTACCATGAGTCCACTGGTGTCTTTGTCTAGGCGGTGGACTATGCCAGGTCGGAAGTCTCCGCCGATTTGGGATAAATTTTTTCCATATAATTCAAGTAGTGCGTTGGCTAGGGTATCGTCCTCATTTCCGCTACCTGGATGTGTAGTTAAACCAGCTTGTTTGTTGATTACTATGACATCATTATCTTCATAAATAATGTCTAGTGGAATTGAGGTAGGTTTTAGGGTTTTTTCTTGAAATTCTGGGGGATTAAATTCAAAATCATCGTCGGCTTTTATTTTGTAACTATTATCTGTAAAAATTTTATTATGATTTGTTAATCGTCCTTCTTTAATAAATTCTTGTATTTTAGTTCTAGGGAATGGTTGGCAGAGTTGGGTTAGGACTTTGTCGATTCTGCCGCCGATTATGTGTTCTGTGATTTCGATTTTCATAATTATTTTATAAAACTTTTGTTTGTTAATTTCAAGATAATAAATAGAAAAAATTTTGTAAAATTTTACTTTATTGTTTGAATAACTTTTGATTATTAACTTTATGCTAAAGAGTATTCTTTAAGATTTGAAGTGTCAGAATGAATTGAATTTGTTTTTTGAATTACTGGTTGGTCTTTGTTGTCGTCTTTATTTTTGAAGTTTTTTACTTCGTTAATATCATTTAAGTTAAATAAATTTAGTAATTTTGTTGTTTTATTACTGCCTTTCTGCGTGATTAATATTACTAGGTTATTATCGTCTATTTTGGCTAATAGCATTAAATCACCAGCCCGCATATCATTGTTGACTATGTCGTTTTTTGATAGTATAAAGAGTAAATCTAATAAGATGATAATGGTTATTACTTTTAAAATATAGTAGATTATAAAATTATTACAATTTTATTACAGGAGCAACTGATTATTGTAATAATTCACTTTCTGTAAAATACAAAAATTGTTGGTTTTCAAGTCTTTGTTAATGGTGCACCCAGAAGGACTCGAACCCTCAACCGTCTGATCCGAAGTCAGATGCTCTATCCATTAAGCTATAGGTGCGTCTTAACAAAGAATAGCTTATTTTTTTAGATAGTCAATAATAGTTTTTATCATGTACATCCTCATATCATTTGGCACAAAATCCATAGCAAAATTGTAGATTGTGTTTTCATCTTTTTAATTTATTTGAAAAAGCCTTTTGTTGATATTAACAGTATTTTTATTAATTAAATCTTTAATAGACCTGTTGCATAAATATGTCCGTTTTTAGTATTACTGTACAAGTGTTTTATTTTGAGATGTTGTTTAATCCATTTAAAGCTTGTCCCAACGAAAGTTGGGAATCATAATTATAATCTTATTCCAGCGTTCTTTATATAATTTTAAGATGTCTTCTGCTTTTGAATTAAAATTATTTGTTATGAATAATCTCCGTTAGACCTCCTGCAAATAGAATTTTGAGGAAAAATTTTATTTGCAGGAGGTCTATTATATCTTTTTATATAAGTTTTTAATTTATCTATATTTATTAAATTATATATTTGCTAAAAACTGTAGATTGTAAATTTGACATAAAATACCTTTAAAAATTAATTAAAAGTATTGTGTTGAATATAATAATATCAATTATTTAAGTTATGTTAAAAAATTAAATATCAAGACAGGTATGGTTTGTAACCACTTAATGCAGAAATATATCTTGAAAATATAGTATTTTAGAAGTGAAAATTAAATAAACATAATATTTATAATAGAAGTCATCAAGAATTGTAAATATTATATTTATATTGTGGTGTTATGTCTTCCAATTCAAGACTACAAGAGCTTCAATTTGTTAAATCATAAATAAAACCGCAATTCCCAGTTAAGTGTCCTATTATCAATTATCCTTGGATAATACAATTGACTTATGATTGAAAAAACTATATAACTGAAATAGTTAATTAAAATTTTTGTATGTTCTCTGAACTAAAAGGTCAAAATCCTAAGTCAAATAAAATAACTCAAAATGAAGAGATATTTCTAATAACAAGAAATGAGAAACAATATAAACTTGGTGAGTTGATAGAGTTAAATGTTGGTTCTTTGTGGGAATGTGAAAGATTGCAAGGCAAATTAAAGTCTTTTGTTGAAAAAAATTTTGATAAAAGCAATCCAAATACTACATCAGGAAAGGAAAGACCAAATTTTTATAAGCTTATAAAAGACAATACATTGTTTGGTGTTTTCATTGATGATATGGATATAGCCGCAGAAGAAGGTTCATTAATTGGTATTGCTAACATAAAATTAAATACTTCATTAGAAGATTGTGCTGAAAAATACAATGTAAAAATAGCACCAACTTGGGAAAAAATTTTTAATTCTTGTAAAGTTTCTCATGTAAGTTCTTTACTTATTGATACGGATTTTAAGGGACAAAAATTATGCAATTATTTAACACTTAAATGTTTTGATTATTGTAAAACAAATGATAATTTTTTCTACTTTACTGAAATTAATCCTTATTTTTTCCCTAGTAGAGCTGAATTGATAAAAAATGCTTCTTTAACTTTTGATATACAGCATAAAATTATTAAAACAAAAAATATTTTAGAAAAAGAAGAGGAAATATTATTAACTCAGAATTTTACAATCCTCTATAAAGATTTAGCTGAAAAAATGAAACAATGTTTATATAAGCAAACAAAAACAAAGTTTGAATATACAGAACAAAATTTAGAAACTTTAAAAGTTGGTATTTTAGGGGAAAATAAAAAAGATCCGCTTATTAAAGATGATGAAGTAATACTTTGGGAAAAGGAAGTTGTTAATAATAAAGAAACTTTGGTTCCTTATAAAGTTAAGTTTGATGTGGAAAAGATGATTCGAACTATAGATGAATTTAAACAAATTGAATTGAATAATAAAATATTAAAACAAAAAGAAGAATTAGAGAGATTAGAAAAAAAATTGAAACAATTAGAAAAAAATAAAAGAAGAATAAGAAGAAATAATTCATGCTGTATACTATAAAAAAACAAAATATAGAATCTAGTAGATAGCCAATTTCTATAGTTAATACAAATAACATTTACTACATATAAATCGCTTACACAAAAAATTAATTTGATGAAGTTATTTGAAGGCTAGAAAAAAATATAGTCAATTCAAGATTATCTTTAATTGACTATAATAGACCTCCTGCAAATAAAATTTGAACAATTTCAATACTTATAGTAAATCAAATTATAATTTTAAAATAATTTTCCTCAAAATTCTAATTTCTACTTAAAAATACTTCGGAATTTCACACTACTGTCCGAGATAATTTTTG
>DATIQT010000075.1:0-3748 GCA_035470525.1 Rickettsiales bacterium | reverse complement strand
GATTATCCGTTATTAAAAGAATTTCCAGGACGTACTATTAAATGTGAAAATAACCATCTACTGGAAGTTGACAAAAAACAAGAAGAAATTATTGATTTTGAACAATTAATTTAAAATATTAACAAACAATTCATTGACTATAAGAATTAGATCATTTTTTTTAAAACCTTAAATCCGCAAACTAATTATTAGTTATAAAATTTTTTGATTTGTAGGTTTGTTGAGTCAATTTTAATGACAGTTTTACAACAAAACAGATCTCTGCATGGAGAATTCTCTCTAATGCCAATAGGTGTTCTTCCTTTTAGGCTAAGCATTGCATCTTTGTAAAGCATGAAATGGCATATAATTTTTTTAAACATTGATTATCAATACAATATATTTTATTGATAGATGCAACAATGGCTGTTTCCATCTATATTTTTCTGTTTTATTCTAGCAGAAGATGGTATTTTTTAGCTGAAAATAGTTTCAGAATGTATTGTCTACCCCTCTTAATCCATTTAGAAGGGAGAACGATGAAGCGGAATATAAATTTTTTTAGACGAAAATTCGGACTGATAAAGTCGAGCCTTTTACTTGCAAATTCAATTAGATAACGGATTAGATTCCGACATATAGCCATCATAATCAGAAAAACAGTGTTCTGTTCAAGAAACGAGAATGGCATTTTTTTCCATAAAAAATCATTGTTCATCTCGTCAAACAGGCGTTCACTTTCGCCGCGGGCATTGTAAAACTTGATCACTTCAAGGTCTGTCATTTTCCTATTGTTGGTTATGATAGCCCGATAGGTGAATGGATCACCGGTAAACAAATTATACTGTCCGTCAGATCGCTTTTCTCGACTGACTACGTAGCGGTATGTTTTTGTTTTTCCAAAAGGGGCATATTCTATCGAAGCAATTTCATATTCCTTGTTGCCAATTTCGACAGTCTGCCAGTGCGTTATTTCAGTCAGCACTCTGTAAAGGTTAGGGCATCTTTGGGCCCGAACGTAAAAGAATTTGGTGTTTTTTTCAAGAACGGCAATGACCTTTTTGTCAAACGACCCGCAGTCCATACGACCATGCTTGATCTTTATATCTTGTTTTTTGAGAAGGCCGAAACAGCGCTCTAATGTTTCATCTTGTAGAAATTTTACCCCGCTATTTCCATTGCGGTTTTCGATATATATTGGCATATTATTTATTGAGGCAATACCCGGAAAGTATCCATCTGTTTTTTTGTAACTGCGTTTTGCATCGTATTTATCTGTAGGTATGAACTGGTTATCGTAATCAAGGACATAATCCTTTTTTTTGCTGTTGATCTGGCCTGTATGTATTAGCAGTTTAAGCATCAATTTATTCATTTTCATATTGATACTAAATTCGTGCTTCGTTTTTGAATCTGAGATGTACGTTTGTTTATCACCGGCAAGCTCTTTCTGCATGCGCAGCAGCGTGTCTGCTGAACTAGTTTTAAAATTACGGATTTGATTTAACTCTGATTTTAGGTGTTCTGTTACATCTTCAGCACATTCACCTCCACAAAGAACTAGTAAAAGATAGGTACGAAAAAGGTCGCTGTATGAATATTCGCTTCCCAGACGTCTAGATCCCAGTTCTTTATCAATAAATGAATATACAGATGCATTACTAAAAATTTTATCAGCGAAATTTATGCCCCCAAAAGCATTGATTGTTGTACCAGAATATGTAATTTTCATCCGGCTAAAGATTTTTCACCTAAATAGGTGAAAATTTTTTAATCGGGAAAGTTTTGGAAACCTTTATTTTCTATACTTCCCGATTTTCTTTGAATCATTACACGCGGATTTAAGGAATAACATAACCATTTATTTCTAGCAAAAAAGGTTAATTTTACAGTGTAAATTTAACAAAGATGAAAAACATTAACCCTCTTGGATTATTTGATGACCATTTTTTAATGGAAAAGTTAACGAAATTAGGTGATCCACTTGAAAAGCTAAATGAATTTATTGATTGGAACATCTTCAAAACCCCATTGTTAAAAGCAATCGAGAATACAACAACAGAACCATCAAAAGGAGGCCGCCCGCCATTTGACAGACTCATGATGTTTAAGGCACTAATATTACAAGGACTTTATAATTTATCAGATGATCAACTTGAGTATCAGATTGTTGACAGGGCAAGTTTTAAGCGGTTTTTAGAAATCAAAAAGAGTGATAAAGTGCCTGATAGTAAAACCTTTTGGACTTTTAGAGAACTTCTTATTGAAAAGAATGTTATCGAAGGCATGTTTAAAACATTCAATGAACTTCTTGATAATGCCGGTGTATTTGCCAACAAAGGAAAGATGGTTGATGCCAGTTTCGTAGAAGCACCGCGCCAACGAAACACTCGAGAAGAAAATAAGCATATAAAGCAAACCGGGACCGCACCAGAGAAATGGAAAGAAAAACCTAACAAACTTCGCCAAAAGGATATTGATGCTCGCTGGACCAAAAAGAACTTCATCATTTTTTATGGATATAAGAACCATATCAAAGCTGATACGAAAACAAAACTCATTGAGGAATATATTGTTACGAATGCCTCGGTTCATGATTCTCAAGTAATAGAAAAATTATTAACAGAAAATGACAAAGGACAACCTCTTTATGCTGATAGCGCTTATGGTGGTGAAGAGCAAGAAAAAGTATACAAAGAAAAAGAGGTGGTCAATAAAGTACACGAAAAAGGATACAGGAACAAACCTCTAACGGAAGAACAAAAAGCTAATAATCGTGAAAAATCAAAAACCAGAGCTAGGGTCGAACATATTTTTGGTTTCGTGGAGAATAGCATGAATGGTTCAACTGTAAGAACCATTGGCATGACAAGAGCAAAGGCAAAAATCGGAATAATGAACTTAACTTATAATATAAATCGATGCGTACAATTAAAAATCAAGGTTTCAATGGGATAGGTCTGTCCTGACGCAAAATGAATAAAACTATAAATAGTTGATAAATAGATACATAAACAATGTGAGCTGTTTGTCTGTTTTTTGAGTTTGAAAATTTACACTTATTTAGAAAACAAAAATTAAGTTTTTAGAGGTGCCCTAAACTTCCCGATTTTTTTTGAATCATTACACGCGGATTTAAGGTATTAATAAAGTAGATAAAAAATATCTGCATATTGATGAGATGCAAACATTCATGAATTTGGATATTGAAGGCCATGATAAATTGCATCAATTATTTATTGAGGCAGGATGTGATCATTTATTCAAGTTAAAAAAGGAACCGGGCAATAATGTGGATCGATTTAAAATAAGTGTTGATTATTTGTGTAAATATTTATGCTTAGATAATAATGGTGTAACTAAATGTAAATCTGTTTTAAAATAATATAGATAGTTGTTTTTTGGATTATTTAAATTAAAGGGTGATCGGATTATTTTTTTATGATGATCACCTTTTTAATAATCTGTTTTTGTATTATACCTAGTTTCTTTGTTCCTTTTTTAATTTATTAAAAACAATTAAAATATAGACTGGTGCATTTAATTTTTTGATTCTAATTGTAATATTGGGTATTATGCTGTTAATATAAATTTATTGATTATTTTTAATAATTATATTTACTTAGGTTATTTATCAAATAAATTTAATGTATAGAATATTACTCGGAAGCTATCTAATAAATAGAATAATAAAAATGATTTGACTATCTTTTTATATAAATTTGATTTTATTGTATCTGTTTTATTGCATGTAAAAGATTATTTTAAG
>DATIQT010000074.1:0-1505 GCA_035470525.1 Rickettsiales bacterium | reverse complement strand
AAAATACAAGATAATTTAACATACAACCTAAAATTAGATGATATTTCTGAGAATTTAATTAATTAAAGTAATTTAAAACGATATAATATTAGTTTTTAATAACCAACATGAATGAATTTAGAGAAACTATAAAACCATTTTAACTGGAAGACAAATTTTAATCTCGATTTTTTTATCTGTAATGATTAGAATTAATGTTCGCCTTTGAAAGGTTTACACCCTATTTTAGTTAAATTTATTAGATTAAAATTTAAAGCATATATATTATAAAAATTAGGCTTTGTAGAAACCCTTTTTTTAGTTGATTTGTGTTGATCTGTAGATGTTGTATATTGTGTTTTTGAGTTTGGTTTCTTTGTTTGATAGTTGTGTGCTTCTGCTGTGGTTTATACCATTGAATTTTCTTTTTATTATTGAAAATATGCTTTCTATATTGTTTCTTTTTAAATATATTTTCTTTCGAAATATTGCTGGACTTTTTAGTCTGTATTCTCCTTTTTTTGCCCTGTTTTTCAGCGGTATTTGGTCAAATGCTTTGAGTTCTTCATTTATGCATTTTCTTATGGGTTCTGTGTCATATGCTTTGTCTGCTACTATGTATTCTGGTTTATACTTTTTAATTTGTCTTAATGCTGGTTTTGCGAATTGTGTGTCGTATTTTGGTCCGCGTGATGTTTGATAATATAAAATAAGACGTGTTTTCACGTCTATTGTTAAATGGTTTTTTATATAGCTTTTTCTTTCTTTTTGCCGTATTTTTGCATAATATTTGTCTGCATAATCATTCGTAAATCCAGAGCCGTCCAATGCTATTATATCTGGCTTAATATTATTTAATGATATTATTAATTGGTTAATTTCTCTAATTTGTTTTGAAGGGAATCGTTTGAAGAATTTTTGGATTGTTGTAAAGTGTGGAACCTTTTTTATTCTTAAATATTTCTTTATTCTGTCGGATACGTCAATAAAATCTATTATCTCTCGATATGTTGATTTTGTATAGATCTTCATGGCTAATATTGTGAATAAAGTATGTTGTGAATATAAATGGTTAGAAAATGTATTAGAATACTTTTTTATCGCTATTTTAACATAATAATATGTTATTTCAATGAATTTCACTAGTTTATTCTCTTTTAATTCATTATTCTTGTTTAAAAATCTTTTTAAAAATTTATTGTTAAAATTTTTACATCCAAAATCCGAAAGATTTAATTGCTTTGAACCCCCACAATAAACCGGGGAATAATAGATTTGGTCAATCATAATAATATTATTCCCCTTTCTCATTATAAATACTTTAGCACCCTTATAAAAAAAAATACAAGTCTAATTTCCAGTGAAAACAGGAAAAACAACAATTAAAACTAACAAATTACTTTTATACCCAAAAAACCTGGACTTAAAAATAAAAAATATGAGGGTTTCTACAAAGCCATAAAATTTTAAATATTCAAATTTATTAGTAAATTGAAGTATTAATTGAAATTATTTCAAAAAAAAGT
>DATIQT010000073.1:0-10601 GCA_035470525.1 Rickettsiales bacterium | reverse complement strand
ACACAACTAAAAATAGATATTTGTGTTGCTGTTAAGTCTTCACAAAAACGAGGGCTTAATGTTGGAAAAGTCCAAGTCTACTTGAGACTTTGACAACTTATGCCCGAAGTTTACCAAAGGAAAACATCTAATTATTTTTTTTAATAGTATATGTAATTAAATGCTGTCTTTTCATAGTTAAAATTATATAATTAATAAAATTAACTAGTCAAGCCCCTAAATTATTATATTAAATTAGCTTCTATATTATTAATTTCTTCTTCTTTTGGTGATATTATTTCTTTAATAAATTTTGCTTTCTCGGTTTTATCAGTTATTAAAGCTGCTTCATATTGTAAAATTTTAAGTTGTTGCTTTCCAATTTGAAGCCTAGTTTTATAATATAATTCTTTATAATTTTTCTTATCTGCTACAGTTTTGAAATTTTCACTATTAATAATAGAATTATCTAAATTATTTTCAAAACCAAGAGGTTTTTCCATATCATAAAAATTTGTTTTTATCAAACCTGGAATACTTGATAATTGATCTTCTGAACTATATAGTGTAACTTTTTTATTTGTATTAATTTTGTTATAGTTTTCAATAAAGTTATCAGTTTGTTTAACCGAATCTATAGTTGTTTCTAATTCTTTTTCTAATAATAAAGAATTTTTAATTAATTTATTATTATCTTCCTCATCATAATATTGAATTTTTTCAATATAATATTTTATATTATTTTTTAGTGTCCTTTTATCTTCTTTTGATAATTTTGTATCCTCAGTTTCTTTTTTAGTAATTTCTAGTTTATTTCTTAAAATTTTATTTGCATTTTCTAATTCTTCTGGATTATTAATTAAATTTGCATTATATTTTAATTCTTCTTCTATTCTATTAGATTCTTCTATTGCTGTCCAATATTTTTCTTTAGCTAATAATAACCAATTTTCATTTTTCATACCAAGCATTGTTCTAATTTTCATATCCATATCTTTCTGATAATCATCAAAAGTTTTATAATTTTGACCGTATCTTAAAGATTTCTCTTTTAAAGAAAAATCTCTCTTGAATTTTGTTAGATCTTCAAAACTCAAAACATCATTAACAGAACTACTCATACCAATTTCTGTAACACCATAAATAATTGATTTTGTATTAAATGAATAATAATAACTCTTTCCATCGAAATCTTGATCAAAATTATTTTTAACATAAGAATCTAATTCTGCTTTAATTATTTTTGATCTTTCAGTAATACCAGGATTTAATCCAGTTTCATCTGATACTTCTTTAAAAGTATTTGAAAGTTCTCGAGATCTTTTTTCAATATTTTTTCTAGCATCAGATAAGAAGTATTCTGACATTTCTTCTTTAAATATTGCGCTTTTTTCTTCTATATTAAATTTAGAATAACCAGCTTTTTTTAATTCTTCTTCATATCTTGTTACAGCTTCATTAACTGCGTATTTTCCTTTTAATCCTGAATCTTTAACATTTGATTTTATAAATTTACCAGAAATATAAGTTCTAACTGGCTTATATGTTAAGTTTGAACCAAAATTTAAAACAGAAGAACCAACTCTTTTAACTCCAGCCTTTGTATATTGTTTTTGTTTGTCGCCCAAATATTGAAATAAACCTTTTTTAACTTCTTTTCCATTTTTAAATTCTCCAGTTCCAATTTTAATTGATCTGTCAACATTATCAAAAAATCCACCAATTCTTCCAAATCTACTTTCTCCTTCAAAATTTAAACCACCACCCGCTCTTTCTCCACCAATTGTAAACATACTATCAACAATAGTTGGTATTTTTTTCATTATTATTCCAAATAAATAAATTATAATATATAAAAACAATAACGATAAACAAAAACTTAAAAAAGATGGAGTACCTGAATCTACATTATCCCAATTAGCATCCCAAACTGGAATACCTATGGAAAAGAAACTTGCAACCATACTTGCCGCGCTACTATTATCACTATTATCAGTAAAAATTGCTTGCAAAAGTGGAACTTTACATGAATTAAAATATAGTAACGAATTAAACTGTTCTTGTATTATTAACCAAAATAAAAATAATGATAAAAATAAAAACATCATATTTGCAAATCTTCCGCCAACAAAGTTTAACCAAGCTTTAAACATGAATTCTGTTCTATTAAATAAAGAGAAAGAAATAAATATTGGTCCCAAAAATAATGCTAATATAGCTTGTATAAACATAACAATATAAGGAAATACCGCATTAACTAATTGATATATATAGTATATAATTAAAACATAAATTATTGGTATTACTATAAATCCATACCAAACACCGAAAAATAATCCCCATATTTTTTTAGTTATACTATCAGAAAATAAACTCAAAATCATATTATCAATAAAAGCAAATTTTGAAGCCATACTTGTACCAGTACTAACCGATGCTGAACTATCAGACATTAATAAAGAAATATTACCAAACATCGACACAATACCTGCAAAACCATCATAGAAAAATTGTATAACAAACCTATCATATAATTCCCAACTTGTTGAAGTTGTAAAAGACAAAACGAAAGTTAATTTTAATAATATTTTCATTAATTCTTTAATTGTATATTCCAAACTACCCAATGCAAAAGATAATCCTAAAAAAGCCATATAAAGCGTAGCAGCTACTCTTACTACAAAGGCAAATTCTGTATCTGAAACTATGTAATTATAAAAAGTCATTAAATAGCCATTACTTAGAACACCACTACTATCTCTAGATCCAATAAATACTTCTTCTAAATCAGTAATAATTTTTTCAATAAGTCCTTTATCAGAATTATCGGTAACGCCACTGTACATATAAACTGTATATTGACCAACATTATCAGTATAGTAGCTATCATAAATAACAAACCTAATATTTTCGTTTTTGCCTACTTTATCTAAATCAATATTTTTGTATAAATAATTAGCATCAAAGATAAAAAGTGTTTTATCTTCTCTAACAACATCACCGGAAGAATATGTTACATCTTGATAACAATCGTTTATACCAATAGCATCATCTGGTAATCCTTCGGTTTCGTGCATAAATTCACTTTCACACCTTGCAGTGCCAATTTCATAATATGCCATATTTGTATTATCAAATTTAGCATTTATATTAGAAACTATAGTAGATAGACTGTCAGAATCACTAGTTTCTACGCTATTACTACGAACACATTCATTTAGTGTAAATACTCCATCATTATTCTTATCTTTAAGATATTCTGAATCACATAAAATATTTGCACTTTTTAGATGGGTTGCTAGAGTTGGTAAATCATTACCTGTTGTGCCAAAAAAACCTATATATAATCCTTCACCAGCTGTAAGCCAGCAAGTACTTTGAGTATAAGATGGCTTCATAGTGCTTGTATAAGGGTATGAATCACCAGTAACATCCATTAAAGATGATATATAATCAAATTCCCCATTATATCCTATTTCATCTGTCCCTTCATTCTTTGTATTTAGATAACAAAAAAAGGCATCAGTTGTCTTAGTTTTTAAACCAGTATAAGAACTCGCATTTTCATCATCACCACCAATCATATCAAATGTTGCACTCCAAGGAGACCACATACCTTCTATTTCAAAATAAAACGGATCTCCACTAGTATATAATCCTGTGTCTGTCCATGCAGCTCTTTGTGATACACCTTCATCGCTATATTTATTATCTACTGTTAAATCTGGATTAGCTGAAACAGTAACTGTAAAAACATTTCCTGTATCTTTAGCATAAACACACTCACTTGCATTTGATACATAAGGAAAAAGCAAGAATATAAATATCAAAAAAAATAAATTGTAAGATTTAAACCTAAAAACAGAAAACAGACCGTTCATTTAATTTTCTCTTTATTATTTGGTACCCTCGGCCGGACTTGAACCGGCAAGGACCGAAGTCCCACAGATTTTAAGTCTGTTATGTCTACCATTCCATCACGAGGGCATTGACACTGTTATTTATAACACACAATTAAATTAAATTGCAAGAAAAATAATCTTTACAATAAAAAAATATTTGTAATAATAATTTCTGTGTTTAATTAACAATCAATTATAATGATAGATTTAAAATGGATAATTGAAAATCCTGAACTTTTTGATAAAGCAATGGAAAGAAGAAATTGTCTAGTTAGAGCTAAAACAATCATTGAGCTCAACAACAAAAGAAAAAATGATATTACAGAATTACAAGAATTACAGGCTCAAAGAAATTCTACATCCAAAGAAATCGGTATTTTAAAATCTCAAAAAAAAGATGCTGGCGATTTAATGCAAAAAGCTGATGAAATAGCAAAAAAAATGGACGAATTAAAACAAAAGCAAGACAATAAAGAAGCTGACGAATTATATCAACTTTTAATTAATCTACCAAACACAATGCAAGAAGACACTCCAGATGGTGGAGAAGAAAACAATAAAGTTGTAGAATCTTGGGGTGAAAAAACTAAATTTAATTTTGAACCAAAACCTCATTACGAATTAGGCGAAGCACTGGGCATGATGGACTTTGAACAAGCAGCTTATTTATTTGGTAGTCGTTCAACAATTTTACTAAGTGACTTAGCTAAATTAGAAAGAGCTATTTCAAACTTTGCAATGGACTTTGTTGGAAACTATGGTTACATAGAAACTTCTATGCCACCATTGGTAAAAGATATAGCAATGTTTGGCACAGGACAATTACCAAAATTTGAAAATACATTTAAAACTACAGACGGTTTATATTTAGCAGGAACATCTGAAATTATGATGACAAACTGGGTTGCCAACAAAATTATTAAAGAAGAAGAACTTCCAATAAGATTTTGTGCTTACACATCATGTTTTAGAAGCGAGGCGGGTAGTGCGGGAAAAGATGTTAGAGGCATGTTAAGACAATTTCACTTCAAAAAAGTAGAAATGGTTTCTATAACAACACCAGACAAATCAAAAGAAGAACACGAAAGAATGTGTGAAATTGAAAGCGAATTACTAAAAGCTCTCAAAATTCCTTTCCAAACTTTATTACTTGCTTGTGGAGATACTGGAATTGCATCTTCAAGAACATATGATCACGAAGGTTGGATGCCTGGTCAAGACAAATACAGAGAATTAATGTCATGCTCTAATTGTTGGGATTATCAAGCAAGAAGAATGAATGCTAGATACAGAGATAAAGATGGAAAGACAGTATTTGTTCACACATTAAATGGAACAGCAGTAGCTTTAGGAAGAATAATAATTGCAATCATGGAAAATAACCAACAAAAAGATGGTTCAATAGTAATTCCAGAAATTTTAGTTCCTTATATGAATGGACAAAAAGTAATAGGTTTATTGAATAAATAATCTTTGATTTATCATATTTATTAGTGGTGTTTTAGGGAATATGCACTTTAAGACTTAAAGTTTAGCAATACTGTCTGAGATAATTTATTAAGTCTGTTGCATAAATAATTTTTACACAAAAAATGTGCTTGTTTCCAACTGCTCATTCTTCATGGGAAAAACTACACTACACAAAAAAGACAAGGATATTTCAAAATTCTTAACAACAAAATGTATAAGTATACTATTTCTATTAAATACTTTGAAATATCCTTGTCTTTTTTGTAGAAATTATTTTTGAGGAAAAATTTTATTTACAGGAGGTCTAATAAAAGAAAGTTTTGTTGTAATTAAAAATAAATTTTATAAAATTATAAAAAACAATGTTTGAATAATGACTATTTTAGAAACACTAAATAACGAACTAATTAAAATTTTTGATAAATTAGGTTTAGATAAAAAATATGCCTTTTTTCAATATTCTGATAGACCAGATTTGAGTGATTTTCAAACAAATTGTGCAATGCCTTTATGCAAAATCTTGAAAAAAAGTCCAATTGATGTCGCTAATTTAATAATTCCAGAATTAAAAAAAATAAATTTATTTAAGGATGTTTCAGTTGCTGGTGCAGGTTTTATAAATGTCATTTTAAGCGATGAAATTTTATTAAAAAATTTAAATTCTACTTTTGATGAAAAAAATTGTGGTTATAAAAATACTGAAAAACAAAAAACAGTAATTATTGATTTTAGTAGTCCAAATGTTGCAAAGGAAATGCATGTTGGACATCTAAGAAGTACAGTTATTGGTGAAAGTTTAAGAAGAATATTTATATTTGCTGGAGATAAAGTTATTGCCGATAATCATTTAGGTGATTGGGGAACTAATATGGGTATGGTTATTGAGGGAATTAGATTACAATATCCAAACATTAAATGTTTCAAGGAAGGATTTAATGAAGATAAAATTGATGATTTAAATTTAAAACCTGCTGATTTGTTGAATATATATAAAACAGCAAATGGCAAAGCTAAAGAAGATGAAGAATTTGCAAAAAAAGTAAGAGAAACTACGAAAAATTTACAAGATGGTTATAAACCTTATAGAACTTTATGGCAATACTTTTGGAAAGTATCAATTGATGATATGAAAGAAATATACAAAGTTTTAGACACTCATTTTGATTTATGGAACGGTGAAAGTTCTGTTCACGATTTGATTAGAAAAATGATAATAGATCTAGAAAAGGAAGGATTTATCACGGTTTCACAAGGTGCAAAAATTATAGACTTAAGTGAAATTGATTTACCTCCTGCTTTGATTGAAAAAAGTGATGGAGCTGTAATGTATGCAAGTAGTGATTTAGCAACAATTCTCGACAGAAAAGAAAAATTCAATCCTGATTTAATGCTTTATGTTGTTGATTACAGACAGAGTTTACACTTTCAACAAGTATTTGCTTCTGCAAAAAAAGTTGGATATTTAGACAAAAATCATATAGCAGAGCATATAGCTTTTGGTACAATGAACGGACAAGACGGAAAGCCATTCAAGACAAGAGCTGGAGATGTTGTAAAATTAAGAGAATTAATTGATGAAATGGTTGAAGTAATATCAAAAAAATCTCAAATTAAAGATAAAGAAACTATCGAAAAAATAGCAGTAGCTTGCTTAAAATTTGCAGATTTAATCAACTATAGAGAAACTAGCTATATTTTTGATATGGAGCAATTTACAAACTTTGAAGGAAAAACAGGAGCATATATTCTGTATAGTTTAGTAAGAATTAATTCAATATTAAATAATTGTGAAAAATTTAATTATGAAATTACTGAAATTAAAACCAAAGAAGAAAAAGAATTACTAATTGAATTAACAAGATTTAATCACATCTTTAAAGCTACTTATGAGAAAAAAGCACCAAATTATTTAGCTGAATATGTTTATAATTTGTCAAAGAAATTTAGTGTATTCTATTCCGCTTGCCCTATCAACACAGAGAAAGATGAAAATTACAAAAAATCAAAAATTTCATTATTATATCTAAGTAAAAAGTATATTGAAACTTCATTATATTTACTTGGAATTAATAGTGTTGAAAAGATGTAAGTTGATTAATTAAAAATCTATTATATAATTTCCAGTATAGTTATTTAATAAATAATAGTATGAATAAAATTTTTACATTTCCGGGGCAAGGTTCTCAAGCGGTTTCTATGGGAAAAGATTTTTACGATAATTTTGATATAGCAAAAAAAGTATTTCAAGAAGTTGATGAAACATTGGGAAAATCTTTATCAAAAATAATGTTTGAAGGTCCACAAGAAACTTTAACAGATACAGAAAATGCTCAGCCAGCAATTATGTGTTGTTCAATAGCTATGCTTAGGGTATTGGAACAAGAAAGTGGCAAAAAAATTCAAGATTTATGTAAATATGTTGCTGGTCATTCATTAGGTGAATATTCGGCATTATGTGCTAGCGAAGCTTTAACTTTGAGTGATACTGCTAGATTATTAAAAATAAGAGGTGAAAGTTTTGCGAGTGCTGGAAAAGCAAGTAAAGGTGGTATGGTAGCTTTACTTGGAGCCACAGTTGAACAAGCAAATGAAATTTCAGAAAAAGCTAAAAAAGCTGGTGAAATTTGCCAAATAGCAAATGATAATACTATTGGGCAAATTGTTCTTAGCGGACATGAAAACTCAATAGATGAAGCTGTTAAAATAGCAACAGAAATGGGAGTTAAGAAAGCAATTAAATTACAAGTAAGCGGTGCTTTCCACTCAGAATTAATGAGACCAGCTGTTCAAAATATGGAAAAAGCTTTAGAGAATATTATAATTTCTACTCCAAAAGTTCCATTAATTTCAAATTTTACAGCTAGAGCAACATCAAACCATAATGAAATTAAAGAAAATTTAATAAATCAAATTACCGGCGGAGTTAGATGGAGACAAACTATGTTATTTTGTGAAACAAATGGAATTGAAGAATTTGTAGAAATTGGTAATGGGAAAGTTTTAACTGGTATGGTAGCAAAAACATGTCCTAATGCTAAAACATTTACAATTAATAATATAGAAAGTTTAAAAGAATACTTAAAATAATAAATATAATATTTAGATAGTTTTAAAAGTAAAGTTGGGTTAGACTATATAAAAAATAGAATCATAATACTATTTTAAATTAACCATTAACTTTGTTTTGAACTTTCTAAATATTGTAAATTAAAAAATATTAAAAATAAATTTAAAAAAATGATCAAACTAATTTTAAGTGACTTCGATGGTGTTCTAAGCAACGTAGATAGAGATTTTATCACAACAGGCTTCTACACAACAATTAGAAATGAAAATCCTGAATTAATGCAAAATATACAAAACTTTTTGTTTCATGCTAGCGGTCATATAACAAGAGCTTGGATGCAAGGAGATATTTCGTATAAAGAATTAAATATGCTTATGGCACGAAAATTCAACACAACAGAAGATTATCTCAATAACCATTTAATAGAAAGCGTTAAAAAAATGAAATTGAATGAGAATTTAATTAATTTTTATCAAAAACAAAAAAATAACGGCACAAAAGTTTATATTATGAGTGATAATATGGATATTTTTAGTGAAGTATCAGTTAAACATTTTAATTTAAATAAATATTTTGATAAAATATATAATTCTTCCGATGTCAAACAATTAAAAAGAGATAAAAATTGTGAATTAGCTAGAAGATTAGCAAGTGAAACTGGTTGCGAAAATAGAGATGTTTTAGTTATTGATGACGGAAAGAAATTATTAGATGAATTAAATGAATATGGTTTTAAAACTTACTTATATAACAATGAAACATATAACCAATTTGAAGATTGGTTTGTAGATAATTGTAATTAATACTAGACACTGTTATCAAAGGTTTACAATTTATAAATAAGCATAAGAATTTATATAATAAATTATAAATCAAATGTCGTATTAATCATATAAAAACTTAATGAAATTGCAATTCCAAGTCCAGCTAAAACTAAATCCCTAAATATCTTTTTTTCAGCAATTTTATATCTGTCTTTTAAACTTAATTCTTGATTTGTTTCATATTTTGCAATAGCCAATTCTCTTCCACCTAAAATACCTATAAACATCCATGTTGTTGCTATTGGAATAGTTCCAATACATGTCATTAAAGCAATCATTATAGCAAAACTAAAATTAATCATAGCTGTGTAATGAATATTTGACATATCAGTTTTTTCATCAACAATTTCTTGAATAGGTCCACCTTTATTATAAATAGTAAAACCAATCATAACTATACCCAACATAATAATTAAAATTAGACTATAAATGTTAATTCTTCTTGGAATATAAACAACTATATTTGAGGTATTTTGTATTAACCAAATAATCCATAACATTCCTGTAGAAATCCATTGAAAAATTCTCCATTTTTTTATTTTACTATCACTAAAATCTTCAAAAATTTTTTTAAAAAATTTTAATAAAAAATACCATATAATAAAACTAAAAGCAAAAGCTATAAAATAACCAAGTATTGTTTTAACTAACATAAATGTCATTATATCTTGTGTTGTAAAAACTGATAATATTAAAAATGTAGTGCTAACTGGAATTTTATTACAAGTTAAAATAATTAATAAAATAGGCGCAATAAAATGCATAATATTTGCACTTGGATCATATTGAATACCATATAATCTTTTAAAATCTAATCTATGATTATACAAAAACCAACCAACTAATATTGTTATTAAAAATAAAATACCTACATAAATCCACATTTTCCACCATTTTTCTTTAGAATTTGAGCTCAAAAATGTTCCAAGTGTTTGAATGGAATCATTAGTCATTGTACTAAACATAGCTAACGACAAACCTACCCACTGTAATGTGAAATTTGATGGTGAAATGATAATAATTAATGTTAAAACTAATAATAAAAATATTGAATTTTTTTTTGATAAAAGACTTATTTTTTTGCTAAATATTAAAGAACGTATATTTTTAAAAAATTCCATTAAAAGTTATAAATTTAATCAACTTCGCTTAATGGTATTATTTAATTTTTAAAAGTAAATTGGAATTCCTTTAAAATAAATTTATATATAGTCAATAGTTTATGTATAGTCAAACAACTTTCACTTAACCACCAACTAAACCGCTTTTGCAAAAATATACGAGGAGATTTAAAATTTTATTGCGATAGCTTATAACTTAATACGGTGAGACAATAAAATTTTAGAGCGACGAAGGGTG
>DATIQT010000072.1:0-3221 GCA_035470525.1 Rickettsiales bacterium | reverse complement strand
TGTGTTTTTATAGTCAAACAACTTTCACTTAACCACTAAATAAACCGCTTTTGCAAAAATATACGAGGAGATTTAAAATTTTATTGCGATAGCATATAACTTAATACGGTGAGACAATAAAATTTTAGAGCGACGAAGGGTTATTAAGGCAAAAGTTAGGTTTAGTTGGTGGTTAAGTGAAAGTTGTTTGACTATATAATTAAATTTAATGATAGTCTATTGAAATAAAAAATAAAAAATCTAAAATAAATCTGAACATAAATTTGGGAAAAATTATGGAATGTGTTTTTTGTAGTGTTGATAAAAGTAGAAATTTATTTGAAACAGACAATTTTTTTGTAAAAGTTGGAAAAGGTATTATAACACCGGGTCATGTAATGATTATCCCAAAACATCATTATAAGGCTATAGGCGCTATAGATACTAATTTGGTTAATGAATATCTAGATTTAAAGAGATTAGTTACTGAGAAAGTAAGCGAAGTTTTTTATGAGCCATTTTTAATAGAATATGGTGTATTTGGACAAAGCGTATTCCATGCTCACATACATATAATACCAAAAGCTTCAAGTGAGTATAAAGAAGTAGATTTGTTTAGAGATATGATTTTACCAACAAAAACAACTACTATTGAAATTAATGATTTTAATGAGTTGAGAGAGTATTATGATAAAAATAAAGAATATGTTTATTTTGAAGATAAGAAAAAATATATTTTGCCAATAACGAATATTATGATAAATGGCAAAGCAGAAGGTATAGTTGGTTATAGACATTACTTTAATAAATTAGGTTTAAAAGGTATTCAAAATTGGAAAACAATGACTGATAAAGATATAGAGCTTGATGATTTAAAAGTTCAAGAAACTAGAGAAAAACTTATTTTTTAACAGTCTTCGCAAAAGTTATTGCATAAACACTTTTAATACCTGCTTTATTTAAAATTTTTATACATTCATTTATTGTAGATCCAGTTGTCATAACGTCATCAATAATTGCAAAATTTAAATTTTTATAATCAGAAATATCTTTTAAATATTTTGGGTTGATACAAAATTTATCTTTTAAATTTTTTACTCTTTCAGTTTGTTTTAATTTAGCTTGAGGTGTTGTGTGTTTTCTTTTTATCAAAAAATTATAAATAACTTTTTTGTTTGATAATTTTCCAATTTCATTAGCTAAAATTAATGCTTGATTATATTTTCTAAAAATTAATCTTTTTTTATGTAGTGGAACTGGTATTAAAATATCTATATCGTTTATGATATCTTGTGAGGCTTTGAACATATTTTTAGCCATAAATCTTTTTGCATATATTCCATCATAAAATTTAAATTTAAATATTATTTTAGCACTTTCGTCATTGTAAACTACTGCACTTCTTGATTTTACATATAATGGTATTTCTTTTAAACAACTTGCGCATAAATCATCTTCTGAAATTTTTACTTGGAGTGGAGTAGAACATTTATTGCAAAATGGTTTATGTATAAATTCAACTTTTTCCCAACATTTAGAACACAAACTATCATATTCTCCTATAATTTTTCCACATAAAACACACTTCGGTGGAAAAATTAAGTTAATTATTTTGGTACAAAATTCAAACATACTTAAGAAAACAATTTCTTCAATATATTAAAAAATGTTGATTCGTTTTCTACTTGGTTGATACTATTGTATTTATTTTGTATAAACTTTAATGTTCCCATTGCTACAGAATATATTGGATTTCTTAGTTCAACAGCTAAATTTCTATCTTGTATTGTAAAATTGTTATCATTATATCCAATCCTTGTTTCTAAATCGGTTATATTGGAAACAAAATTGTCTATATTTGGGATTAAAGCTGTTCCGCCTGTTAAAACAATATATTGTGGTACATTTTGTAAATCACAATCTTTCAATTTTTGCATTGCTATTTGAACTATTTCTTCTATTCTAGCTTTTGCAATATCATTAATTAAACTGACTTTATTTTTAGATGCTTCAAAATCCTCATCTGTGTCAATTTTTATCTTGATGAGTTCATTTTCTTCATTTTCTGATAATGAAAAATTTGTGTTAATTACTTTAATTTTTTCCGCTGTTCCTTGTGTGATTTTTAAAATATTAGATATGTCTTTTGTTATAGTATCTCCAGCAATACAAATATTACCCTCAAATACATATTTGTTATCATATACTAACCCAATATTTGTACCATTTGAGCCAATATCTAAAACTAAAGCGCCAAGCTCTTTTTCCGTTTCACTTAAAACTGATAATGAACTTGCATAAACAGTTGAAACATAATTACTGATATCAAGCATCATACTTTTTATACAATCTTTTATTTTGTTTAAAGTTGATTTTTGCGATGTTAAAAGGTGAAATGTAATTTTTAAATTTTCAGCTTGCATGCTATATGGACTTTCCACAACAGTATCATCGAGGCAATATTGTAAAGGCATTAAATGAACAACCTCTTTGCCTTCTTTTTTTAATATATTTTTAATATCTTTTAAAAGATTATTTATATCTTTGTCTTTAACTTCTTTTCCATTTAACTTTATATCTGTGTTTATTGTTGAAGAAGTTATTTCTGAACTACTTATACTTATAGCTATATCTTGAATATTATAACCCGCTATCTTTTCTGCAATAGAAATAGTAGAAAGAATATTCTTTTCCGCTTCTTTTTTATTTATTATTTTTCCGCACTGAATACCCCTAGCTTGTTGATGTCCTATACCTCTAACACAAACTTTGCCCATTGTGTTAATATAACCAACTAAACAAACAATTTTGTTGCTTCCTATATCTAAACTTGCAATTATTCGTTGTTGCTTTAGTGCCATTATCTTTCACCTAATAAAAAAACATATTTAATCTAGTTAAAATATAGAAAAAGTATTTTTCAAGTCAAGTAAATATTGTTAATTAACTATATATAAAGACTTTTAAGTAAAAGTTGTTTGACTATATTATTAAATTTATCATATAAAACACTCATACTTATTGAAAAATCGTAAATTATTTATGCAACAGTGTCTAATAAAATCGATCAATCAAATATCTATATTTACAGTAATTACATCAGACCTCCTGCGAAATAAATTTACAAATACAATTTTTCTTCAAAATTCTTATTTCTGCTACAAAATACTTCGCTTTTTAAAAAATTTAATTTAGATCAATGTATAAAAATACACCTCCCAATTAAATTTTTTAAAAAACTC
>DATIQT010000071.1:0-6533 GCA_035470525.1 Rickettsiales bacterium | reverse complement strand
ATATTAAAGCAAAAGTTAGGTTTAGTTGGTGGTTAAGTGAAAGTTATTTGACTATATATTAAATGCATTTAAAATCTGAAAAATCGACGTCTTTACTAAATTTTAATGTATCTTTTATTAGATCTGTTGCTTTAATAATTTAAATAACAATAATATTATATATTATATTATATTTTATATTATTTTCAGTTATGAAGGTTTTAGGTATAGAGAGTAGTTGCGATGAAACCGCTATTGCAATAGTCAATGATAATAAAGAAATATTGTCAAATGTAGTTGTATCTCAAATTGATATACATAAAGTCTTTGGTGGTGTTATACCAGAAATAGCTTCAAGAAACCATCTTGATATAATTGATAAAATAGTTTTGAAAGCTTTGAATGATGCTGGTTTGAAATTTGAAGATTTAGATGCAATTTCTGCAACTTGTGGACCGGGTTTAATGGGCGGATTGATTGTTGGAGCTATTACTGGACAGACTTTAGCGAGTATATTTGATAAACCATTTATTCCTGTGAATCATTTGGAGGGGCATGTTTTAACTTCAAGATTAACAAATAATTTAGAGTTTCCATTTTTAATTTTCTTAATTTCTGGTGGACATTCTCAAATACTGCTTGCGAAAGGTGTTGGAGATTATGAGAAAATTGGAGATACAATAGATGATAGTTTAGGGGAATGTTTTGATAAAGTTGCTCAAATGTTAGGTTTGGAATATCCAGGTGGTCCTAAAATTGAAAACTTAGCAGAGCATGGTGATGAAAATAGATTTAAGTTCGTTAAGCCTTTGATTGATGCTATAGGGAAGGGTAGAAGCGTTGAGAATAATTTTAATTTTTCATTTTCTGGTTTAAAGACTGCAGTTAGACGAGAGGTTGAAAAACTTACAGGTATGGATTATAACTATGAGATAAGTCATACAAAACTTTCTCAAAAAGATATTTGTGATATTTCTGCAAGTTTTCAGAAAACTATTGTTGATATATTGAAAGATAGGTTTAAAAATGTAGTTCAATACTTGGAAAAACAAGATACTAAACTTGATAAATTAATTTTTGCTGGTGGTGTTTCAGCAAATCAATATATTAAAAACAATATGATTAAATATTGCAAAAATTTTGGTTTTGATATTGTTTCACCACCACTAAAATTGTGTACTGATAATGGTGTTATGATTGCTTGGGCAGGACTTGAAAAATTTAGGTTAAATAAGTTTGAAAAACAGAAAAAATTAATTATAAGTTCTAGATGGGAACTTAGTAAATAATAATTTACGTTTATAAATATTATATATTTAATTTAAATGCTAAACCACAAAGATTATCAGTTAAAGTATCATTATATGCTGGAGTTGTAGCTGTAGATTGACAAGCTGCCGTACCAGATGATCCTAATGCTAAAACTTTTCCGCTTGATGGTTTGCTATCATCCATTTTGTTATCAATTTGTTTTGCAGTTGAAGGTTTTAATATTGGTAGACTAGTGTTAGTTCCTATAGCAGTTAATTCTCCAGTTCCAGATGTTGAAGCTTCAGTAACAGTTCCATTTCCTACTAAAAGTAAAGAGTTAGAATTTATATCATTAAGATATGTATCAATATAACCAAATAAATAAACAGAACCTTTCATCTTTCCTTTAGGTGAATTTACATCGCTACTTGCTGTAAAAGCAGTTGTTGTTGCTATTGCATCAAAAGTAGTTATATTAGCACTATATAATTCATTCCAAGCTGTACCGGAATATAATAAATCCATTTGATCTGAGGAACCAGAAGAAGTACCTGGTAAGTATCCCTTTTCAACAAAAAAAGCATTAACAGCTATTTGATAGTTTCTAATTTCACTAATTGTTGCTCTTAACTCAGCGCTTTTAATCAAACTAGCTCCGCCAGTAATTCCAGCGACTAAAAGACCAATAATAATCAAAACAATTGAAAGTTCTATTAAAGAAAAACCTTTACCATTCTTTTTCATATTTTTAAAAATAATATTTTTTATAATTATTAAATTATAAATTGTTTTTTAATTTACAATATTTTTATGCTTTTTGAAAAATAAATAATATTATATAGTTAATAAAAGTATAAGATTTTTTAATGGACAATTTTAAAATAGACATTAAATTAAAATTAATAAATATTTTTTATTCTATGAAAAAATTAATTTTAGTTGATGGATATAGCTTTTTATTTAGAGCATTCTTTGCAATTAGAGGGTTGACTAGAAGTGATGGAACTCCAGTAAATGGTTTATATGGATTTGCAAGAATGTTAATTAAAATTATTACAGAAATTGAATATACTCATATAGCTGTTGTTTTTGATACAGGTGAAAAGACTTTTAGAAATGAAATTTATAAAGAGTACAAAGCAAATAGGCCGCCTTGTCCACCAGAATTAAAACCTCAGTTTCCATTGGTTAGAGATCTTGTTAAAACATTGAATATTGTTTCTTTAGAGAAGATAGGCTACGAAGCTGATGATATTATTGCAACTTTTGCTAAAAAAGCTGAAAACGAAGGATTTGATGTTGTTATTGTTTCATCAGATAAAGATTTAATGCAATTGGTTGATGATAAGGTTTTAATGTTTGATGGAATGAAAAACGAATTTATAGATTCCTCGAAAGTTAAAGAAAAATGGGGGGTTGAACCGAAGCAAGTTCTTGATGTTCTTAGTCTGACTGGTGATACTTCTGATAATGTTCCCGGTGTTCCAAGTATAGGACCTAAAACGGCTGCTGAGTTGGTTGAGCAATATGGTACATTAGAAAATTTACTAAAACACCTAGATGAAATAAAACAAAACAAAAGAAGAGAGGTTTTAATTGAGAACAAAGATAATGCTTTATTGTCAAAAAAATTAATAACTCTTGATGAAAATGTTAAAATGGATTGTAGTTTAGATGATTTAGAATTCAAACAATATGACCCAAAAATATTATTAGGCTTTTTAAAAAAACAAGAATTTAATTCAATGGTTAAAGGATTGGAACAAGCTTTTAATTGTATTGGTTGTGAATGTAGTACATTCGAAGAAAACGGAGAAAAAGTTGAAGAAAATATAGAAAAACCATCGAAAAATATTGAAATAAAACATTCTAAAGATTTAAATCAAATATTAGACAAAGTTGAGGGGGATTTTTATTTTAATATTTTCACAGAAAATGATAATATTTTATCTTTAACTTTTGCAAATAAAAATAAAACGTATTTTTTAAAACTTTATCAAAAGAGTAATGATTTATTTGCGAAAAATGAAGATGGTTTTGAATTTAAAGATATTATTAAAGAATTTAAAGATATTTTTAAAACTGATAAAATATTAAAAATTAGTTTCGATATTAAAAAGCAAATAAAAATTCTACACCAATACGGAATTTCAATAAATAACTTTGAAGATATAGAGGTTTTAAACTATATAGCAAATAATGGTATTTATGACAATGTGCTTTCTATGATTATCGAAAAGCAATTAAAAAACGATGATAGTTGGTATTCAAAACAAGAAAAAATATCAGTAGAAAACAAAATAGAAGTTTTAAGAGGTTTAGAAAAAGAGTTAAAGAGCGTTGACTTGAAAGACAAACTTTTTGAATTATCTTGTTTTATTGTGGAATCTTTCAATCCTTTATATTATAAATTAAGACAGCAAATAGTAGCCCAAGATTTAGTTTCTGTTTATGAAGGAATAGAAAGACCAATGACTCAAATTCTTGCCGATATGGAAATTGAAGGTATAAAAATTGATATTAAGAAAATGAAGCAATTATCAAAAGAATTTAAAGATTGTGCTGACGATTTAGAAAAAGAAATATATAAAATAGCTGGCGAGGAATTTAATATAGGTTCTCCAAAACAATTATCTTATATTTTATTTGAAAAACTTGGTTATTACAGTGGAAAAAAATCTAAAGCAGGAAATTTTTCTACTGGCATAGAAGTACTAGAAGAACTTGCTAGTGAAGGGTGTGATATTTGTAAAAAAATACTTCAATGGAGACATTATACTAAATTAAAAAACACATATACTGACGTCTTACCAACAATGGTTGATAAAAATGATAGAATACACACAACATATTCAAATACAGATGTAATAACTGGTAGATTAAGTTCATCTAATCCAAACTTACAAAACATACCAATAAAAACAGAAGAAGGTGAAAAAATCAGATCGGCATTCATAGCGAAAGATGGTTATAAATTAGTTGCCGCAGACTACAAACAAGCCGAATTAAGAATTATAGCTAATTACAAAAATATAAAAAATTTAAAAAAATTTTTTCTAGCCGGAAAAGATATTCACACTACCACCGCAAGCAAAGTTTTCAAAGTGCCAGAAGAAGAAGTTACACATGACATGAGGAGAATAGCGAAAGCAATCAACTTCAGTATAATTTATGGTACAAGTCCTTATGGTTTAGCAAAGAGGATTAATTCTACAAATGATGAAGCCAAAGAATATCTAAAAAACTATTTTGAAACTTATCCAGAAGTTAAAGATTACATAGAAGACTCAAAAGATTTTGCCAAAAAGAATAGTTTTGTAAAAACTTTATTTGGCAGAAAAATCAACATTGACATAGTTAATGCAAAACCAATACTCAAAGGCAATTTAGAAAGATTATCAATCAATGCACCAATTCAAGGAACAGCAGCTGACATTATCAAAAAAGCAATGATTACTTTAAGTAGAGAATTAAAAAACTATAAATCCAAAATGATTTTACAAGTACACGATGAGTTAGTTTTAGAATGCCCAGAAAACGAGGTTTCTCAAGTATCTAAATTGTTAAAAGATGCTATGGAGAATGTAATTAGTTGGGACGTAAAGTTGTATGTAGACGTAGGAATTAACGAAAATCTAGAAGGAGTATAAAAAATTCTTTACAAAATATTTATTAGACCTTCTGCAAATAAAATTATAATTTTATTTACTGCTAAGTACTGAAATTGTTCAAATTTTATTTGCAGGAGGTCTATTCATTCTAATATTTCAAGTTACATAATTATAATTTGATTTAATTTTTGTTTTACAATTTATGATTTGATAACATTATCATTTTTTACAAAACAGGTCTAATCACAAATAAAAAATGATTTTATAAGTGTATAATGAGTTAGTTTTATAATGTCTATAAACTTAAATTTTACAAGTATTGGAGTTGCTTATGTATGCTGTGGACACTGTAATTAATTGTGCTTATAAGTTATATAAAGACGTCGAACCAATTAAAATATAGAACTAATATAAAAAATTCTTTACAAAATTAAAAATAATTGTATACTATCCCTCTAATATTAAAAATATGAATATATTATGGAAAATAATAATCAAAAAAATTATTTATTAGAAGAGATAGGTAAAAATTCATCTTTTAGTGAAATGGTAGAATTAATAGAAACTATTGTTAATGATAGAGCTAAAAATTATGGTTATAATTTAAATGAAATTTTAGATATTAATATAATAATAAGAAATTATTTTTTATTTAAAGTATCTAAAGAAGGAATTACTAACTTATTTGAAAGTTTAATTGAAAAAGGTGTAGATCTTAATGTAAAAGACAATAATGGACAAACACCAATATTTTATGCAATTAATAAAGGTAATTTAGAAATATTTGAAACTTTAATTGAAAAAGGTGCAGATCTTAATATAACAAATATCATAGGACAAACACCAATATTTTATGCTATCGATAAAGGTAATTTAAAAATAGTTAAAACTTTAATTGAAAAAGGTGCAGATCTTAATATAAAAGACAATAAAGGACAAACACCAATATTTTATGCAATTAATCAAGGTAATTTAGAAATATTTAAAACTTTAATTGAAAAAGGTGCAAATCTTAATATAAAAGACAATAATAGACGAACGCCAATACTTCATGCTATTGATAAAAGTCATTTAGAAATTTTTTTATTGTTATTAGAAAAGCAACAATACATTGATTCGAAAACTGGATATATAAAAGAAATAAATTTGGTTTCTTATATTATCAGACATGCAAAAGAAGAATTTTTACATTCATTACGTCAAAAAGATTTAATTGAAAAGATTTTATGCGAGAGAAAATACGAAGAAGTGTTTAAAAAAAATCCTAGTAGTGAAGATACAAAAGATAAAGAAGCTCAAAAT
Organism: Rickettsiales bacterium; assembly: GCA_035470525.1. Classification (GTDB taxonomy): domain Bacteria; phylum Pseudomonadota; class Alphaproteobacteria; order Rickettsiales; family UBA1997; genus CALXSC01. The sequence goes on along the minus strand of DATIQT010000071.1, from coordinate 390 downwards.
GATGAAAAATCTGTTGATGAAGGAAGTACAAAAGATAAAGAAGCTCAAAATGACAAAAAATCTGTTGATGAAGGAAGTACAAAAAATAAAGAAGATCGTTTTCGATAAGTTTTTGAATAAAATAATTAACTAAATATGACTTTTATAATTGATTATAAATAAATATTAGTACACCCAGAAGGACTCGAACCCTTAACAGTTTAATCCAAAGTTATGGTTATTTTTTAATTGAGGGTTTATTTTTCAAACAATAGACCTCCTGTAAATAAAATTTTTCCTCAAAAAATAATTTCTACAAAAAAGACAAGGATATTTCAAAGTATTTAATAGAAATAGTATACTTATACATTTCGTTATTAAATATAGTCAAATAACTTTCACTTAACCACC
>DATIQT010000070.1:0-2315 GCA_035470525.1 Rickettsiales bacterium | reverse complement strand
GACACCAGAAGAAGCTAGAAGTTTAATCAAAAATAGTAATGAGTTATTGGCTATGCTTTTAATCTTTTTATTCAATACTGGTTTGAGAATTAACGAGGCTTTAAATCTTCTTTATACTGATATAGCAACAGATTTACAAAGCAAAATTCATTATATAACCATAAGAAAAGAAATAAGTAAAAATAAAAAAGATAGAATAGTGCCATTGAGTAAGGAAGCTATGGAATAAGTCAATAAAATGAAAATAAAGTTCCCGAATAATCTTTTTATTTTTGTTGATAGCAAAGGGACCCCATATCAAACAACACATATGATTACTGTGACAAATTATTTTAAAAAAAGGATTAGTTTGTTGATTTTCAAGTATTTGTGAATGGTGAGTCCAGCGGGAATTGAACCCGCGACAACATGATTAAAAGTTATCAGTACCTCTAAAAGATATAGTTTTTTTCTTGATTTTTAAATTCCAGAGAATATTATTCTACCATGTATATTTTATGTAAATAATTAGGTAAAAGATGAAAATTGTAGGATCTATAAAGAATTTAAAAGCAAGACACAAGGGTTGCAAAGTTGTAAGAAGAGGAAAAAAAATATTTGTTATAAATAAAGTAAATCCAAGATATAAGGCTAAACAAGGCAAAAAATAGGTATTATTAATGAAAATAAGCAACGAAAATTCAAAAAACAATCTGAGTTGTTCATTTTGCGGAAAGCCACAAAGTGAGGTTAAAAAATTAATAGCCGGTCCTGGGGTTTGTATATGTGAAGAGTGTGTTGCGTTATGTTATGATGTTGTAAAACATGAACTCGCAGGTAGTACTGCTCAGTTATCATTTAATAAAAATGACCTAAAACCAAGAGAAATAAAAGCTATTCTTGATGACTATGTAATTGGTCAAGAAAAAGCAAAAAGAGTTTTGTCTGTTGCTGTTTATAATCATTACAAAAGAATAAATAATCTTAATGAAAAAGATAATGATGTTGAGATTAGTAAATCCAATATATTAATAATTGGTTCAACTGGTTGTGGAAAAACTTTATTAGCTCAAACATTAGCAAGAATACTTGATGTTCCTTTTGCTATAGCAGATGCAACAACTTTAACAGAAGCTGGTTATGTTGGTGAAGATGTAGAAAATATAATTTTAAAATTATTACAAAATGCCGATATGAATGTAGCAAAAGCAGAACGAGGTATTATTTATATTGATGAAATAGATAAAATTGGCAGAAAAAGTGAAAACCCTTCAATTACAAGAGATGTGTCAGGGGAGGGTGTTCAACAAGCTTTGTTAAAATTAATTGAAGGAACTGTTGCTAATATACCGCCACAAGGTGGCAGAAAACATCCTAATCAAGAATATATAAAAGTTGATACAACAAATATTTTGTTTATTTGTGGTGGTGCTTTTGTTGGTTTGGAAAAATTAGTTGCTGAAAGAAGTGAAGAAACAACAATTGGTTTTGGTGCAAATGTAAAAACTAAAGATGATAAAAAGCTTAAAGAATTAATTAATCAAGTTGAAACTGATGATTTGATAAAATTTGGATTAATCCCAGAGTTAGTTGGAAGATTGCCTGTTGTTTGTAATATTGATGAACTCACAGAAGAAGATTTAATAAGAGTATTAACAGAACCAAAAAATTCAATAGTTAAACAGTATGAAAAATTGTTTAAATTAGAAGGTGTTGAGATTATATTTGAAAAAGAGGCTTTACATGCAATAGCGAATAAAGCAATAAAAAGAAAAACTGGTGCAAGAGGTTTAAGAAGTATTGTAGAAGATTTATTAATTGAAACAATGTTTGAAATCCCATCAGATAAAGATGTTGAAAAAGTTACAATCACAAAAGATACAGTGATTAATAAAGAAAAACCAAAGATTTTTTTAAAAAAGAAATAAAATTTTAATATATTAACTCTAGATTTACTTTTTAAATTAACAAAAACGAATTATACAAAGAGAACGAGCGATTAAAAAATTGATTATATATATGATATTAATCAAATTTTTTAATCGCAAATGTTATCTGTGGTATTAATTCGGAATTTTTGAACTTTAAATAATAGAAAGGAATATTTAAAATAAATAAACCTAATATTTTAAATATTTAGATAGTTTTAAAAGCGAAGTTTTGGTTATAATAATAAATTTAAATTAAAATTTTGGTATATAGTTAAAACAAATAACATTTATTACATATAAATTGCTTGCACAAAAAAGAACGAGGAAAATTAATTTTTTATTCCGAAGGTTTATAACTTAATACATCAAGGAATAAAAAATTAAGTTGACGAAGTTATTTAAAGT
>DATIQT010000069.1:0-4633 GCA_035470525.1 Rickettsiales bacterium | reverse complement strand
TAACTTAATACGGTGAGACAATAAAATTTTAGAGCGACGAAGGGTGATTAAGGCAAAAGTTAGGTTTAGTTGGTGGTTAAGTGAAAGTTGTTTGACTATAAGTATTGAAATTGTTCAAATTTTATTTGCAGGAGGTCTATTATAAAAAAAATAATAGGAATGATTTACAAAACCATTCCATACTATTAAAGAATTTCAAAATTTAATCTTCTTCTAAGAATATTTTGTATTTTCCAAATCTCTTTAAGTGTCTTAACTTTCTTAAGGCTTTAGCTTCTATTTGTCTAATTCTTTCTCTTGTAACAGAAAATTGTTTTCCTACATCTTCCAATGTATTATCAGCTTCCATACCAATTCCAAATCTCATTCTTAGAACTCTTTCTTCTCTTGAGGTTAATGTTGATAACAAATTATTAGTAATCTCTTTTAGATTATTATACATCGTAGCTTTTAAAGGAGATACAGCGGATTTATCTTCTATAAAATCGCCTATCATGCTTTCATCATCATCACTACCTATTGGTGATTCTAAGCTTACTGGATCTCTAGCTGTTCTTAAAACTTTTCTAACCTTTTCAACCGGTATTAAGAGTTTATCAGCAATTTCTTGTGCGGTTGGATTTCTACCTAATTCTTGAGTTAATTGTCTTGAAGCTTTAGAAATTTTGTTTATAGTCTCAACCATGTGGATTGGAACTCTAATAGTTCTAGATTGATCTGCTATAGCTCTTGTAATTCCTTGCCTTATCCACCATGTTGCATAAGTTGAAAATTTATATCCCCTTCTGTATTCAAATTTATCAACTGCTCGCATTAATCCAATATTACCTTCTTGTATTAAATCCAAGAATTGTAAACCTCTGTTTGCATATTTTTTAGCTATTGAAACTACAAGTCTTAAATTAGCTTGTATCATCTCTTTCTTTGCTGTATTTTCTTCATCTTTACCTTCATAAACATTTTTTATGAAAGTTCTAAAATCAGCAATACTTAATCCAACAATTTTTGCTATTTTGTCTAACTTTGATTTAATTTCAGTTAATTTTTTTGAATTTTCTGTATATAACTTATTCCATTGTTCATTTTTTGAATTTATTATATTATCCAACCAATCTTCATTATATTTTGGATATCCATATATTTTTAAAAATTCTTTTTTTTCAATATCACCCTCAGTACAACAAATATTTAAGAGTTCTTTTTCTGTTTCTTCAATTTTTCCTTTAGCTTTTTCTATTTCTTTGAAAATTAATTGGATTAATGAGTCATTTAAAGGAATGTCCAACATTATTTCAATTAGTTTTTCTTGATGTTTTATCAAGTTATCGTCATCTTTTACATGTGAAATTGTTTGTTTATCTTTTATAGCATTTAAAATAATTTTTACTACATCTACAGCTTGTTCAAGTACTCTTAGAACTTTTGGTAAAAGACTTCTTTCCATAGTTGAAAAAGGGGTATTTCCTTCTTCTCCTTCTGAGGATTCTTCTTCACCTTCTAATTCTTTCTCTGATACTAAATCTTCATCTTCTTCAAATTCATTATTGAAATTTTCATCTTCTTCGTCTTCATCGTTAAATATTGAACTTATATCGTTACTGTTCTGTGCTTCTTCTGCCTCACTTTCTTTATCAGCTTTTAATATCGCTTCATCTAACTCGCCATTATATGTTTCATCAATCCTTATAATATCTCTTAAAAGCATTGTTCCGTTAGAAAGCCCATTATACCAATCTATAATATATTTCATAACAAATGGTACGGAATAAATATTTTTTAAAACCTTATCTCTTCCAGATTCAATTTTTATAGCAATTTTTACTTCATCTTCTCTGTTTAGAAGAGGTATATTGCTCATTAATTTAAGATAAGATTTTACTGGGTCGTTAGTGTGTCTTGATACCGTTTCTTCTTTATTATCAGAAATATTAATTGAACTATCTTCTGAATAAAGTTTATTAAAATCATCTATACTATTTAAAACTTTTATATTTAATTCTTCAAGAATATTATATAATTCTTCTAACGAATTTACTCTTATTTCTGTTTCTTTTAAAGCTGAATTGATTTCATCATATGTTAAAAATCCTTTCTCTTTTCCTATCAGAATTAATTTCTTTATTTTTTTATCTTGTAGAAAATCATAACCTTCTAAAATACCTTCTTCAGCAATATCTTGTTTTATTTTGCTTTCTTCTATTTCCGCTTTTGCTGATTTTACATTTTCATTTTGTTTTTTTTCTACAATATTAGCTTTGTTTTCTGAACCAATATTTACAATTTTTATTTTTTGTGTATTTTTCTTTACAACTAATTTTGGATCACTTTTCTTTTCTGTTTTAGTTGATTTTGAAACAGTTTTCTTTTCTGTTTTAGTTGATTTTGAAACAGTTTTCTTTTCTTTTTTAGTTTCTTTTTTCGCTTTTACTTCTTTAGAAACAACATTTTTATTTTTATAATGTATTTTTTTATCTTCACTATTTTTAATTACAGTTTTTGACTTTTCTGTCATAATATTTTCCTAATTATTATAAAATCATATAAAACTATCCTCAGTAAGAAAAGAACTTATTTTAGTTTTTAATTTTTTCAATTCTTTACTCAAGTTGTTAGCTTTAATAATATCACCTAAATTAGACGCTTCTTTTAAATCAAACTCTAACAACATTACTTCTCTTTCTAGCAACAGCAAATGAACAATTTTCAAACTTTTTTCTTCTGTTAAACTATTTATATAAGAGTTATTAAAAAAAATATCCTTACTATTAATATAGGTATTTAAATCATTTTTTACAAGTAGTTTCTCTAAATTTTCACTATTATTTTCTGAATTCAAAAATTCTTCTATTATATTGATTATTTTGTTATAATTATCATTAATAAAATTTAATGTAAAAATATCAATTTTGTAAATATTTGATAGCTCTATTGATAAATTAGGATATTTTATTAATAGCTCACAAATCTTTTTTTCATAAGTCCCTATTTTTTCAGATAATTCTAAATCAACTTTTGCAGTTATTTTTTTTATTGTTGTAATAATTTTTTTATTTGAATGGCTACTTAATTTCCATATTTTATTATTATAAAATTTTTCAAAGTGATTTTTTAATTTAGTATCTTTTATATTTTCAATCAATATAAAGATATTTTTTTCTAATTGAGCTTTTTTTTCAGGAGTAACTTCTTGACTGTTATTTATATCTAAAGCAATTAACTCATTATTCCATAAATAATTAGACAAAGGAATGGACTTATTCAATAATTTATCAAATTCTATTTTTCCAAACTTTCTTATAAAATCATCAGGATCAATTCCATCAGGTAAAAATACAAAATTCATGTTTTTTCCAGTCGAAATAATTGGCAAAACCAATTTAGCCAATCTTACAGATGCTTTTCTTCCCGCACTATCACCATCTAAACAAACAAAAATATTATCAGTTGAAGCCCATAATTCTTTTATTTGGTTTTCAGTAATTCCAGTTCCCATCGGAGCAACCGTATTATCCACACCATTAATAAATAAAGAAAGTGCATCCATATTTCCCTCAACCAACACCGCAAACTTTTTATCATAAATAGCCTTTCTTGCAAAGAAATAATTGAACAAAACATTTCCTTTTGTATAAATTTTTGTTTCAGGGGAATTCATATACTTCGGCATTCCATCATCTAAAATCCTTCCAGTAAAAGCAATCACCCTACCCTTCTTATCCAAAACCGGAAATATAAGCCTATTTCTAAACTTATCATAATAACCACCTCTATCCTTCCTAGCTATAACTCCCGCCTTCTCAATAACATCCTCATCATAACCCAACTTCTTCAAATAATTTATCAACATAGAAAAATCATTCGGAGCAAACCCAATCCTAAACTTCTTAATATTTTCCTTCGTCAATCCCCTCTTCTTAGCATAAGCTTGAGCATCTTTAGCATAAAATTCCGTTAAACAACTTTCAAAAAACTTACAACTTTCCTCATTAACTTTATAAATTAATTCAATTTCATCTACTTCTTCTTTCTTAACTTCTTTTTTATGTTCTATTTTTGGCAAAGCTATACCATACAAATTTGCAAGATACTCAATAGCTTCTTTAAAATTCAATCCTTCCATCTCCATCACAAAAGTAAAAATATTTCCACTTTTACCACAACCAAAACAGTGATAAATACCCTTCATATCACTTACAGAAAATGAAGGAGTTTTTTCATGATGAAATGGACAACAAGCCACAAAATCCCTTCCCCTCTTTTTCAATGGTAACTTCTTGCCAATCAAATCAGAAATTGGTATTGTGGATTCTAATTCTTTTACAAAAGATTCTGGATACATATCTTTTAATTTATTGTTATTAGATAGTATAAAATAGCTTTAAAAAATCAACAATTATAATCAGTAACACTTACAAATTATTATTATTCTAAAAATGAATGGTTTTTTAAATCATTTCTTTATGTTTATAATAACATATAATTATTTTTTTCATATATAGTTAAAACAAATAACATTTATTACATATAAATTGCTTGCACAAAAAAGAACGAGGAAAATTAATTTTTTATTCCGAAGGTTTATAACTTAATACATCAAGGAATAAAAAATTAAGTTGACGAAGTTATTTAAAGT
>DATIQT010000068.1:0-5780 GCA_035470525.1 Rickettsiales bacterium | reverse complement strand
GGGGAAAGATATTCTTGGTTGTTGAACCATATTGTCTTAACCACCGCTCGTAATCTTTCCCCTCCTTGAGGGGAAATGTCTGAAGGACAAAGGGGAGCTTAAGTTAATTGTTTAACGATATTAAGGGATAATTACCATTTTTATAAATAATTATAACTTGTAATTATTTTTATAATATTATAATATTAAACTGATTGTATATTAATTATTAATATAAATTAAGGAATAAGAAAGTGTCAGAAATTAATAAAATGAGAAAAGACAAAAAAAAACGATTAGGAACTGTTAGATTACAAAGTTCTTTAAATTTAGTTTCTATAAATTATAGTATGGTTGTTGATTTTTTGTTAAAAGATAAAAAAGGAGCCCTCGATTCAAAAGCATTTAAAGAAAAATGGTTTGCAGTAGATAAAAAAGGTAAACAAGAAACTGGTGAAAATTTAGAACAAGATTGCCTTTATTATTGTGAAAATTTTTTTTTAGAAGGTGGAGGAATAGAAGGTTTCACTCCTTTATTTTGCGAATTCTTAGAAGGAATACAGGAAGGTTCTAGCAACTTAGTAACGAGATTGCAGTGTGAAGTTGATAAAATAATAAAAAATGAAGCGCGAGGTTTAACTACAGAAGAAGCAGGATTTGTAGAACTAACTATTAATTTTATTAAAGAAAATTCACAATCTCCAAAAGAAAAAGACGGATGTGTAAAAATAAGAGAAAATTTTAGAAAAGATTATTTAAATTCTTCAAAAAGTTCTAGAGTTATAAAACCAGATAAAAAATATGATAAAGGTTTTGATATTAAAAAGTTTACCCCTGGGAAATTGAATTTTAATCCAATTTTATCAGAACATTCTCCTATTATTCATATATCATCTTCAAAAATACCAAAGCTATCGCCACCACCATTTTCACCACGACCACAATCAACTACACCATCAAATACACCATCATCAACATCACAACCATTGCTACCAACACCATCAACTACACCATCAACTTCACCATCAACGCCACCAACGCCACCAACTACACCACCAACTTCACCGTCAACGCCACCAACACCATCAACTACACCACCAACTTCACCGTCAACGCCACCAACACCAAAAGGTATAAAAGATGTTATTGTCATACCACAAGCGGGACATATTGATTTAATAGTAACATCTAAAATTTCTAGCTTTGGTAATGAAAAAGATATATGGCCTTTGGATGATTCTTGTAAATATTGTGCTACTATAGATCTCAAATTACACGAAGAATATGAATTATTACAAAAAATATTAAAAATAAAAAAAACATCAAAAGATAATATATCTGATGAAGATTTGATGAAATTAAGAGAAATAAATCCATCTGAATATTCAGATGGGGTAAGGTCAAATACTGATAGTTTTGTAAAACGTTTCGAAGAAATTAATAAACAGATGAAAGAAGGTGGTATTCCTTGTGTTATGATTGTAAGGAGTGATTCTAAGAATAAAGAAACTAATTTAATTGAGAATGTAAAAAATATAAAAGTTTTTACTCATAAACTAAATTCCAATAATTCATTTAGAGTTCGACTAAATCAAGAAGGTTTATATTTGAATTTACATTTAGATGAAAATGGAAATTTTAGATCTTGTTCTTTTCTTAGTGAAATAGAAGCAAGAGAGAAAAAACGTTTTGATGATAATTATATTTCTGATGGTGTTTCAATAGACTCATTTAAGGATGTTTTAAGCAATTTGACCAGTTTTTCTGTTAATAATATTGATATACTTGAACAAATAAAAGTAAAAGACGAAATTCCTAATAATTTAGAAAATAATAAATTACTTAAAAAAATTGATTTTGGTAAAATTCGTTAAAATTTTTAATTATTATGCAATTAAATCTCCCTTTTTCTGTAAATATCGATATATATGATGAAAAGAATTTTATAGTTCATGATGGTAATAAGGAAGCATTTAATTTTATTAAGTCTATAAATTTTTTAAATAACAATGTTTACTTGTTGAGCGGTGCAGAAAAAAGTGGAAAAACATATCTTTGTCATATTTGGCAAAAAGAAGTAAAGGCAACTTTTATTGATAACAAAATATTTAATTTAAATAAAGAAGAATTTATTTCTGAGGTTGCAAAAATTGTTTCTCTTAATGGTAAGTATATATTGGAAGATTTATATGATGTTGATGAAAATAAATTGTTGTATTTGTTAAATATGATAATTGAAAAGCGTTGTATATTGCTAATAACAAGCAAAAAAACTATTCATGAATTTAAGTTTAAAGTGAATGATTTACAGTCAAGGTTTTGTAATATAATTAATGTAAAATTGCAGGAATTAAACGAGGATTCTAAGCAAAAAATAATATTAAAATTGTTGTCTGATAAACAAATGACTTTGGATTTTGAAGTGTTGGAATTTATATCGAAAAAAATAAGTGGAAATTATGATATAATTTTTGGATTTGTTAATGGTTTAGAAACCTTAATTGAAAAAGGTGAGATTAAAAAAATCACCATTAATAATATCAAGAATTTATTATAATAAATGGTGACCCCTACGGGAATCGAACCCGTGTCGCCAGGATGAAAACCTGGTGTCCTAACCGCTAGACTAAGGGGTCAAGCTTAGTACATTATAATTTATATGTTTTTATTGTCAAGAATAAATTAGTTGTAAATTAAAAAAAAATATTTTATATATAAAATATGCTAATTAATCATTATAAATCTTGTATGAAAATTGCGAGTGTTAAATACAAAATTTTGTTTTTTAGGGAACAAATAAAGAATCAAATAATATTATTGTCTAAAGGTAAAGGAAAATTCAATAAGATGCTTTATTTGTGGGGATTAACTCCTGCTTTAATTGTAACATTTTTTTTTCAACATAAAATAAATTCAATAAAAAATATTCCAATGGCTTTTATTATTTATTTTTTAATTTTATTTTATTTTTCATGGCATATTTTTGTTGTAAGACAAACATTGAAAGTTCAGCCTGAATATAGAAAAGTTAAAATAAAAGATAAGGAGTTATTTAAAGGTAAAACGAAAGAGGAAATTAGTTTTATTAAAAAAGAAAGAAAGAAAAGTAAAATAAAAAAAATGTTATTGTTGGAGAAATGGGATTCTGCTCCTCCTTATGTTATTATAATATGTTTTGATATATATATTATTTTAGTTCAATTACAGGGCATATTTAATATTTTTTAATGGTTATTTATGGAAAAAAATTTAGCACAAGATAATACAAAAATGGAAGGTCTGAAAAGTAATATTGATAAAACAAATAAGTATGATAGTTCAATACAGACAGAAAATTTAGCTTTGCAAGGTTCCGGAAAAGAAAATCAAAATTTTGAACAACAAATTAATATACCGGAAGAGATTGGTGCTAAGAGAGAAATAAATAAAGAAGATAATCAATTAAAAGATCAAAAACAGGAAGAAAAGAAGATTATGAGTGAGGCGGATCTTGAAAATATTCTTTTAGAAAAAAAGATTATTACAAAAGACCAGCTTGATGTGGCTCTTAAAGAGAAGAAAGATAAAGGTAGTACAGAAAGTATTGGAAATATTTTAGTAAATATGGGTCTTATCACTGATTCAATGTTGGGTGAAGTTTTAAGTTCTCAAACTGGAAGTGAAAATTTTGATTTAAAATCATCTATTATAGATCAAAGATTAGTTCATAAGGTGCCAAAAGGTTTCGCATTGCAGAATAAAGTAATTCCTGTATCTTTTTCTAGAACAACTGTGACTGTAGCTATATCAGATCTTTATGATATTATTACTTTAGATCAAATTAAACGATTTTTCCCTTCACAGTTTAAAATAATTCCAGTTTATGCTACAGAAACAGATATTTTAAAAGCAATAGATCAGTATTATGATTATGAAATGTCTATTGATGGTATTTTGAAAGAAATAGAAAGTGGTAATATTAGTTTTAATGAACAAGAGAGTATGCAGGGTAACTATAAAAGCCCTATGGTTCGTCTTGTTGATGCTTTGTTGACTGATGCTGTTAGAATTGGTGCTTCAGATTTACACTTTGAACCTGAAGATTTCTTCTTAAGACTTAGATATAGAATTGATGGTAAGATGGAACAGGTTAGAACATTCCATAATAAATACTGGGCATCTATTGCAGTGAGAATTAAAATTATGTCAGGTATGAATATTGCTGAGACAAGAAAGCCACAAGACGGAAGAATTCAAAGTATAATACTTGGAAGAAATATTGACTTCAGAGTATCATGCCACCCAACTGTTGCTGGTGAAAATATTGTGATGAGAATTTTGGATGAGAAACAAGCTATTTTGTCTCTTAAAAAATTAGGTTTTGTAGACGATAATATAAATTTAATAAAGAAATGTATAAAAAAACCAGAAGGTGTTGTGATTTTGACTGGTCCTACTGGTTGTGGTAAAACAACTACATTGTATACATTGCTGAATATGATAAATAATGTAGAATCAAATATAATGACACTGGAAAATCCAGTTGAGTATCGTCTTCCATTGATTAGACAATCAAATATTAACCCAGAAATTGGTGTGACATTCGCTGAAGGTATAAGAACTCTTTTAAGACAAGATCCTGATGTGATTTTAGTGGGTGAGGTTAGAGATGAGGAAACTGCTATTGCCGCGGTTCAAGCTGCAATGACTGGACACCAAGTTTATACATCTTTACATACGAATGATGCTTTCTCTGCTATACCAAGACTTATGCAAATTGGTGTAAAACCATATTTGTTATCAGGCTCATTAACATGTATTGTAGCTCAAAGACTTGCAAGGGCGATTTGTCCTTGCTGTAAGGAAGAATATCAAATTACAAAAGAAGAAAAAGATATTCTAGTTGGAGTTTTAGGTGAAGAAGAAGCTGGTGGTGTTGAAAAATTGTATAGAGGTGTTGGTTGTGAAAAATGTAGAGGAAAAGGTTATATAAAACGAACAGCTATTGCTGAAGTTTTAGATGTTGATAAAGAAATAGATGATATGATAGTTAGAGAAGCTAGAAAAAAAGAGATGTTGTCGTATCTTGATAAAAAAGGTTTTATAACAATGCAAGTAGATGGAGTTAGAAAAGTAATTAAGGGAATTACAACATTGGAAGAATTGATTAGATGTGTTGATATGACAGCTTTCTTAAAAGTATAAACCGTCATTTATTATTAATAAATATTTTTTAATTTATGAATTTTATTAAACAAACAAAAGTTAGGATTTTAGCAATAATATTTAATATACTAAATATATTTTCTAAATATTTTTCCATGAAAATAAAAAATTTTTTAATTATTAATATTTTTTTAATATTATTTTCCATAATTAATTTTTGTTTAGCTGATACAACATCATGTTACATTCTTATAGAAGGTAAAGCTGGTTGTTCAGATTTAAATGATATAACTGATGTTACTCATGCAGGTCAGTTAAAATGTTTTACAATTAATAAAGAAGCAAAAGACTGTGGTGTATTTGTTAATGTATTACCTAATGATACAAGTAGAGGTCTTGGAAGCCAATTAGACAAAATAGATTGTACTGGAGAGGATAGAAATACCCAAGAATGTGCTGAGTATTGTTTTGGTAATGATGATGCTTCAACATCTGAATGTGTTGATTGTGATAGTTTGACAGAAACAGAAAAAGCTGAATATTCGTATTGTCAAGATGAAGAAGATGCAAAATGGTGTGATGCTGTAAGTGATGATGGTGTTGGTTCTAGTTGGGAAAAAGTTCTTGGTGGGGTAGAAGATGTTGTTGGTACATGT
>DATIQT010000067.1:0-50521 GCA_035470525.1 Rickettsiales bacterium | reverse complement strand
ATGTCTGAATGCGAGATATATGATGTACTCTTAGAGCAGGAAACTGCTTGAGAATGGAGGTGTATAGGTGGAGGGTTGAGATCGTGTCGGGGGCGTACGATTTGTTTGCGATTGGAAAGTGGGGTGGAGATGAAGTTGAGTGGTATGCACTAATGTCCGAGATAATTTTTGATTTATTAAATTTAAGTCTCTACAGTGATTTTTAATAAATATAGCTTTTATTTTCAATGATAGCTATTTTTTGTTGAAATTATCTCGTACAGTAGTGTATACTTCGCGGGAAAACTACATCTTCCCACTGATGAATGAAGCATTGGAAACAATATAACTATAAACATTTAAGGAATATTTTGAAAAATGTATGATTAGAGATGTGTAGATAAATTCCCAAATGTATGGATTTTATATATAAAGTAAAAATATTCTTGAAAATCAAAAAATATTTCTTATCATTTCAATATTGAGAAATTAAATATTAATTAGAATGACATATCATTTAAGAGGCAAAACTGGTTTATGGGAAGTAGTCGTTGGATTAGAGGTTCATTGCCAGTTAAAGAGTAATACAAAGTTGTTTTCAAGAAGTTCAAATGAATTTGGAAAACCTCAAAATGAAAATGTGTCATTTTATGATAATGCAATGCCCGGACAATTACCTGTAATTAATGAATTTGTAGTTAGACAAGCTGTAAAGACAGGTATTGGACTAAATGCAGAGTTTAATGAAAAATGTGTTTTTGATAGAAAAAATTATTTCTATCCCGACTTGCCATCAGGTTATCAGATTACTCAATTTTATCACCCAATCATTAAAAGTGGTTGGTTAGAAATTACATTAGAAGATAAAACTAAGAAAAAAATTAGAATTCATGAAGCACATATGGAGCAGGACGCTGGAAAATTAATCCACGACCAGCACCCTATATTTTCATTGATTGACTTAAATAGAAGTGGTGTTTGTTTGCTTGAAATAGTTTCTGAACCAGATATTAGGAGTCCTTATGAAGCTATGGAATATGTAAAAGAATTGAGAGCGATGGTTAGAGCTTTAGATACTTCAAATGGTGATATGGAAAAAGGAAGTATGAGGTGTGATACAAATGTTTCTGTTCGTCCTGTTGGTGAAACAAAACTTGGAACAAGATGTGAGATAAAAAATATTAACTCAGTTAAAAGCATTGGTATTGCTATTGAAAATGAAGCTAAAAGGCAGATTGAAGTTATTGAAAATGGTGAAAAAGTAATTCAGCAAACTAGGGGATTTGATGCTTTAACCGGAGGTTCTGTCGCACAGAGAAGTAAAGAAGATACAGTTGATTATAGATATTTTCCGGATCCAGATTTAGCACCATTAATTATTACTCAAAAGTTGATTGATAGTGTTAGAACAGAAATGCCGGAATTACCAGAAGCTAAAAAAGCGAGATATATTGCAGACTTTAAATTAAGTGAATATGATGCAGGAGTTTTGACTGCTTCAACTGAAATTAGTGCTTATTTTGAAAAAGTTGTTGCAAAACACGATCCAAAACTTGCTACAAGCTGGATTACATCAGAATTATTTGGGCGATTAAATAAATTAGCAATTACATTGGAAGATAGTCCAGTAAGTGCTGAAATGTTGATTGAATTGCTTGATTTAATCGCTGATGAAACAATTTCTGGAAAAACTGCGAAAGATGTTTTAGATGAAATGTTTGAAACTAGACACAGCGCAAAAGTTATTGTTGAAGAAAAAGGATTAAAGCAGGTTGTTGATACAAGTGCAATTGAAAAAGTTGTTGATGAAGTTATTATAAATAATCAAAAACAGGTTGCTGAATATAAAGGTGGCAATGAGAGATTGTTTGGTTTCTTTGTCGGACAAACTATGAAAGCAAGTGGTGGAAATGTAAATCCAAAGATTGTAAACGATATCTTAAAGAATAAATTAAGTTAATAAAAACATTAAGTGGAAAGCATTAAATCTTTCTTTTTTGTTAAAATAATATAATTTTATGCAAAGGGTCTGATTATAAATTTTAAAGTAAAGTTTTAGTTAGATAAAAACAGTAATAAATAGACCTCCTGCAAATAAAATTTGAACAATTTCAATACTTAGCAGTAAAACAAATTATAATATTCAAAAATATTCTCGTTGTCTTTTTTGCGTAGTGTAGTTTTCCACGCGAAGAATGAGCAGTTGGAAACAAGCATGTTTTTTGTGGAAAAATTATTTATACAATAGGATATAATAATGGTTTATTTTTGAATAATTATTATTTGAAAAAATAATAGTTAATTAAATAAAATAACTTATTTTTTAAGAAAATCTTATTTATCAAAGGTTTATTAGTTAGTTCTTTTAAAACTTATAGTTATATTTTCTTTATTTATTTCATTAGTAAACAAGAAATTATACTTGCCATTATTAATTTTTAAGTCATTTGAAAGAGTCTGTTTTTTTATGTATTCAATATTGTTTTCTATTGCCTTTTTTATATCTTCAGAATTAGTCATTATTGAAATCTCAATTTTATCTGACAAATCCAAATTAGCATCTTTTCTATTTTGTTGAATTATTCTAATTAAGTCTCTTGCTATTCCCTCTAATTCTAATTCTGGAGTTATTTTAAAATCTAATTCAATTAAAGCTTTATTATTTGATAATGGTTGTAAGTTTTTAGCGTTATTTTTAGGTTTTAATTTTATAGTATATTCATCTTTTTCAAGCATAATACCACTAACTTCAATTTTACCATAATCTAATTCTTTCCATTGGTTTGATTTTACTGCTATCATTATATTCTTAAGCTTTTCGCCATATTTTGCTCCAAGCTTTTTTAAATCTACTTCCAATACAAAATCTGCAATATTTTTTAAATTTTCTTCAAATACAACATTTTTAACATTAATTTCATCAGCTATTATATCTTTGTAATTTTCTAAATTTTTCAAATTTTGACCAATAATTTTAATTTCATTTAATGGTAGTCTTACTCTTAAATTTTCTCTATCTCTTAAAAAAAGAGCTGTGGAACAAATTTCTCTTATTAAGTCCATTTCATTAACTAAATTATTATCAAATTTTATATTTGATAAATCTGGGAAATCTTCTAAATGTATAGAATTTAAGTTTTCCATATTTTTACAACTTTCATTAAATAGTATTAATGTTATACAAAACTTTTTTATTTATTGCAATAGGCTTTTTAAAGTTCAATACTTATAAACATTATAATCATTTAAATTACCTATAAATAATTATAGGTAATTTTAAACAAATACTATTGAGTATTTTCTGTAGCAGGAGCAACATTATTAGTTTCTTCTGTATTTTCTGGTTCTACAACTTGATTGTCTGAAGAAGTTTCATTATTTGTAGTGTTTTGATTAACATCAGCAGGTTTATCTTCTTCTGTTGATTTTGTATTTTGTTTTTTTTCTACATCAGTAATAACTTCAGTTATTTCTTTTCCTGTTGGGATGAAATTTAATGTTTTTTCACCATCTATTAACAATAATTTATCTTTACAAACTTTAACTTTTGAAACATTAGATAACATTTCAATATATTTTCTTTCCGCTATTATTTCTTCGTCTGGAGCACTATTCATAGTTGTTCCGATAGAAGAAAAATTTATTTGATTATTTTCATCAAGTTTATAAGCAGAGAAATATTTATTCATTTTACTAGAACCTAATACTCTACCATCATCAGAGAATATTAAAGTAAAGTCAGTTGTAGTATCATTATCTACAAAAGCGTACTCTTTATTCATAATTGTAGAGAAATCAACTTTCTCACATCTGTTTATGTATTTTCCAAAAGAAGATACTGAAACTAGTGCTATTACAACTAGTAATATCACATATAACATTATTTTTTTCATTTTTCCCAAATTTTTTTTATAATAATCTGATTATAGTATGAAAAAATTTTTTTATAATCAAGAAAAATTAAGTATTAAAAATAAATTTAAATAATATTGATTATTATTTTTTAAACTTTACCATGAAAGAAAACACGGCGAAGAAATGTCAAAATTTATTTTTATAACTGGTGGAGTTGTTTCCAGTCTTGGAAAAGGTATTGCGTCTGCTACAATTGGTGCTTTGTTACAAGCAAGAGGATTTTCTATTAAATCAAAAAAATTAGATCCGTATTTAAATGTTGATCCCGGTACAATGAGTCCAACTCAGCATGGAGAAGTTTTTGTTACAGATGATGGTTATGAAGCTGATTTGGATTTAGGTCATTATGAGAGATTTACTGGTATAAGCGCCACAAGAAATAGTAACATTACAACTGGTCAAATATATCAAAAAATTATAAATAAAGAACGAAAGGGAGATTATCTTGGTAAGACGGTTCAAGTTGTACCGCATGTTACAAATATAATTAAAGAATTTATAACTGAAAATAATGATAATGCCGATTTTGTTTTGTGTGAAATTGGTGGAACGGTAGGGGATATTGAGGGATTGCCGTTTTTTGAAGCTATTAGGCAATTGGGTTTTGAACTTGGTAGAGAAAATACTTGCTTTATACATTTAACATATTTGCCTTATATCAAAATGGCTGAAGAGTTAAAAACAAAGCCAACTCAACATAGCGTAAAAACTTTACAAGGACTTGGTATTCAACCTGATATTCTATTATGTAGAGCAGATATGGAAATACCAGCTGAAGAATTATTAAAAATCTCAAGATTTTGTAATGTAAAAAGAGAAAACGTTATTCCTGCCTTGAATGTTAACAATATTTACGAAGTACCTTTGGCTTACCATAGTGTAGGACTTGATACTCAAGTTATAGAGCATTTTAAACTAGTGAATAAAGAGCCTGATTTGAAGGTTTGGGAAGAAATTAATAATAATATTAATCACCCAGAGAAAACGGTTAGAATTGCTGTTGTTGGAAAGTATACAAGTTTGAAAGAATCTTATAAGTCTTTAATTGAAGCACTAAAACATGGTGGTATTGCAAATAAAGCTAAAGTTGACATTGTTTGGGTTGAATCAAGATTAATTAATAATGAAGAAGATTTGAAAGTATTAAAAAATATTGATGGAATTTTAGTCCCCGGAGGTTTTGGAAAAGATGGAACTGAAGGAAAAATTTTAGCAATAGAATATGCAAGAACTCGCAATATACCGTTCTTAGGAATTTGCTTAGGTATGCAAATGGCTATTGTTGAATTTTGTAGAAATGTTTTAGGAATAAAGAATGCTCATTCTACTGAATTTGAAAAAAATTGCGAACCAGTAATTTCATTAATTACAGAATTTGAGAAAGATGGTAAAAAGGAAAAGAGAGATGAAAGTACTGATTTAGGTGGAACTATGAGATTAGGTGAATATATAGCACATCTCAAAAAAGGAAGTCTGCTTGAGAAGATTTATGGCAAAAGTAAAATCGGTGAAAGACATAGACATAGGTATGAATTTAACAATAAATACAAAGATAGAATAAAGAATGGTGGTTTGATTTTTTCTGGACAATCTCCTGATGGTGAATTGATGGAATGTGTTGAACTACCAACAAACAAATTTTTTGTTGGAGTGCAATATCACCCAGAACTCAAATCGAGACCATTTGCTCCCGCTCCTTTATTTGTAGAGTTTGTAAAGGCTAGTTGTAAGAAAAATAATTAATTGACTATTATATTTATTAGGTGTAAACTATTACATAAAGTTGAAAGACTTACTTAATTCACAATAAAATTCAACATGCTAATTATGTTAGCAATTGCGATCAGTTGTGTTTATAAAAAGGATTAAGATATGGAAAAAATTAATTTATATAAATTTATTTGGAACTTTGCCAAACTTAGAAAGCTTGACTGCTTTATGTGGATTTTTTGGGAAATTGCAAATGATATGGTAGGAGTATTTGTTGCTCAATATTTTAATAAGAAAATGATTTCTTATTTTGAAATTGAAAATCCTGCTCTAAAAGTTGGTCTATTTTTTGCCATTCTTTACATATTTTTTAATAATATTACTAATCTTTTTAAGCCTCTTAAAATAAAAACGAAATTTAAGTTTATAGATTACATTGCTAAGAGTGTTAGAAATACTCTTTTTTCTTACACAATACAGCATTCAATGGATTATTTTAATAATTCATTTGCTGGAAGTTTGAATAGTAAAATTAATATTGCAGTTAGGTCTGTTGGCGAAATATTAGACAATACAAAAAAATTACTTTGCTCAATTGCGATTTTTATTTTTGTTCCATTTTTCTACGCACAAATCAATATTTATATAGGAATTGCTTTTTGTCTTAGCTTGTTTGTATATATGTTTATGCTATCAAAAATTCAGAAAAAATTTATTGGTAATAAAAAAGATAAAGCAGAATCCGAGAGTAAATATTTTGGTTTAATTAATGATGAATTTACAAACATAAGCAATATAAAAATATTTTCTAATCAATTAATTGAAAGAAGAAATATAAAAAAGCAGAATCTTGAGATTTTAAGAAAAGAATATAGATTAACAAAAACTCAAATTTTATTCCAATCAATTAACTTTGTATGTTGTTTTTTATTATTTTTTTCTACATTTGGAATTGCTGGTTATCTACTTGCTTTAAGAGAAATTTCAATAGCTGATTTTACTTATATTGTTATAATTACAAGTATATCAAGATTTGTTATAATTGGCACTATAAAAGCTTTAATTAAAATATTTGGTTCAATTGGTGAATTGCAGAATGCATTGGAAACAATTTATAAACCTATAGGCATAAAAAATAAGGAAAAAGCCGAAAAATTGGTTGCTAATGAGGGAAAAATTGTGTTTAAGAATGTGAGGTTTGGTTATGAAAAATAATAACTGGATTCCAGCTTTCGCTGGAATGACGATTACCGGACGATTTGAGATTCGTCATTCCAGCGAAAGCTGGAATCCAGTAATAATAAAGTGGAGTAAACTATGAAAAATAAAAAAATGACTCAATTCATGCTAAAAATTTTAACAAAATACAAAGGAAAATTATTAACATTTTTCTGGTGTGAATCTTTTTATGAGCATGTTATTCCAATATTCATGTTGCCAGCAATTTTAGCTATCATTGGAAATAAATACCAAGATAAAACTTTAACTGTTTCATCAGTTTTAATTCTTGTGTTTATTTATTCTTTATTATTTTGTGCCCCTGCTTTACTTAGGATATTGTTTTGTGAAAAAATGAGATATGCCTCTCTTATAAAAGTTGAAAGTGATTTAAGACAAAAATTGTTCAATCATACAATAGAACATTCAACCAACTTTTTCAATAACACAATGGCTGGTGTTATAGCTAGTAAAATAAATAATATAAGCAAAAATTTTGGGGAATTATTTGAAACTGCTTCATGTTTAATTTCTGGTGCTATAATGTTTATAGCTGCTATTTTTATTTATTTAAAAATAAATATTTATTTGAGTTTATTTTTGGTTGTTTGGACTATCGCTCTTATGTTTTTACAGTCATTTTTCTCAAAAAAAATAAACAAATCAATTAAAGCTTCTGTCGAAGAATGGAATAAATCTTCTGGTTTAATTACTGATAATTTTACAAATATTAGTAATGTAAAGTCTTTTGCCAAAGAAAGACAAGAATTAAAAGAAGTGAAAAAACAAGGTTTTAGAATTTTAACAAAAATGTCAAAAGTATGCTTGGATCAAAGTTTTATTCAAATTGTATTATTTTTTATGATGACCTCATTAATGTTAGTTAGTATTGGATTTAGTTTTTATTTGGTTCTTCAAAATCAAATGAAGGTAGGAACTTTTTTATTTGTTTGCCAAAATATGGTTATATTGAAAGGCGTAATTGCTGATTTATATGAAAGCTCAATTAATTTTATGATGTATTGGACGGAGATGAAAGATGGTTTTGATACATTGTTGCAGGATTATGAAATAAAGGATAAAGAAGGGGCTGAGGGATTGAAAGTTAAGAAAGGAAAGATTGTGTTTAAAAGTGTGAAGTTTGGGTATAATTTAGAGAAAAAGGTATAGAAATGATTAATAGAGATAAAATTCAAGAAAAATATGATAATTTGGTTTTAAACTGCAACATAGCTTGGATTCCAGCTTTCGCGGAAGTGACAGCTCCATTCAGTTCAGCAATTGTCATTCCAGCGAAAGCTGGAATCCAAGCGAAATTTAAATAATTTAATAATAGGAGTTAAATGTTAAGAGAAGAAAAATTAAATCACTACATTGAGCGAACATTACGACATAGTCATGATGTTGCGAATTTATTATTTACAATAACAAAACACTTAGATGAATTATCATTTAAGGTTGATAAATATAACTTGCTTAAAAGAGCTGTTTCTCATGATACGGATAAATTTTATGAGGAATTTATAGAAGCGATTGTGGATTGTTTTTATTTACAAGATCAAACAACTAAAGAAAGACTGGAAGAAGCGGAAAAAATAGTTGACAGACATTATGTTTCTAATTCACATCATGTTGAATATCATATTAATAATAATATTCCGTTGAGTAATGAAGATATTTGCGAAATGGCTTGTGATTGGATAAGTTCACATAGAAAAGATAATCCAGAGTTGGTAGAAAGTGCTAGTAATATGAAAAATAAATTTGATGACCAATCTGAAAAAAATATCAAGAGATATTTATTTTTTAAGGATTATAAGGAAAAGTTTTTTGAACTATACGATTTACTAGAAAAATTACATATTATTAATAAATAAGGAGCGATAATGCAAAATGAAGAAATAAAAATTGAAAAGAAGGTTTTTGATGATTTCAATTTGGAGATTGAGCCAAGAACAAAAGTTGGTTTGGTTGGATATTCCGGTAGTGGAAAATCTACATTGATTAATTTATTAATGAGATTTTTTGATATAAAAGATGGTAATGGTGCAATTGAAATTGATGGACAAGATATAAGAGATGTAAGTCAAGAAAGCCTTCGTCAAAACATCTCCTACATCCCTCAAGATCCAATCCTCTTCCACAGAACTATTCGTGAGAACATAGCCTACGGACGACCTAATGCAACAGATGAGGAAATAATAGAAGCAAGTAAGAAAGCTTGTTGTTATGACTTTATAAATGATTTAGAAAATAAATATGATACATTAGTAGGGGAGAGGGGTGTGAAGTTATCTGGTGGACAAAGACAGAGAATAGCTATTGCAAGAGCTATACTTAAAAATAGTCCAATACTTATATTAGATGAAGCTACTTCGGCATTAGATAGTATTACAGAAAAAGAAATTCAAATTGCATTGAAGAATTTAATGGAAAATAAAACTGTAATCGCTGTAGCTCACAGATTATCTACATTAGATAATATGGATAGAATAGTCGTTCTTGATAAAGGAAAGATTGTTGAAGATGGAACTAAAGATGAGCTATTAAATATAAGGGGTGGATTATTCAAGAAAATGTGGAGTATGCAGAAGGATGGGGTTATTGGAGATGAACCAAAAGTTGAAGAAAATTAATTAATTGCCTTTTGGTTTAATTTTTCATATTCACTTTTTGACAAGATTTTTCCATCAGGCATTTTATAAATTTCTTGATTATTTATAAAAAACACACTGGGAACACCCATCTCGGCATTTTCTTTTATTGCATTCGATACAGCTTTATTAACTATTTTTGTAATATTTATTTTATTTGACTTATTCATTTTTTAAATCCTTTTTAAATTTTATAAATAATTCATTTTCATAAATTTCTAAATTAGTTTTAAAAACTAAAACTGGATATTCACAATTATTATAATATACTTCATACTCATTCACAATATCTTTATACAAAAACCAAAAATTATTTTTGCTTCTTGAATATCTTCTAATAATTTCATTTTCTTCCACATTGTGTCCACCCTTTATAACTCTAGTTTTTACTCTTGTTATACATTCGTTATAACTTTCCAAAAAAACATAAATTAATTTTATTTTGTAATTAAATTCTTTTGCTTTTTTTATTATTTTAACTAAAAAATTTCCCGACAAAGTACTTTCAATACAAAATGATTTTTGTTGCTCTATTAATTTATTTATTTTGTTAATAGCAATTTTTCCAGCTTGAACTCTTGCTTTTTCTAAAGATTGTGGACTTATATCTTTCGCTATTTCATCGGCATTT
This sequence comes from Rickettsiales bacterium, assembly GCA_035470525.1. GTDB lineage: Bacteria > Pseudomonadota > Alphaproteobacteria > Rickettsiales > UBA1997 > CALXSC01. The sequence continues at coordinate 40,414 of DATIQT010000067.1, read as the reverse complement.
ACAAATTCTAATTTTATATTTTTTAGCAATTCTTTTGCAATAGTAGTTTTTCCGCTACCATTTGCTCCACCAATAATATATAAAACTTTTTCCATAAATGAATATTTGTTTACAATAAATTTTGTATGTAAAAATGTAAAAAATCAAGTTTTTATTGCCTTTTAAAGATAAATGAATAAAAAGCTTAACAAAAATATTGACCAAACTTAACTTTTACTTAAGTTTGGTCAATTTTAATTTAATTAATTTTTTCTTGCTTAATTCAAAATAATATTATAAACTACAGTTGTATTTACTCAAATATAAACCGTTTACTCTGTCGTTCTAGCCAGAGGTTTGGGTTTTCATCTAATACCTTATTTGGTAATTTGAAGTTTGGCAATACATCGTTTGTTTAATTTTAATTTTTAATTTTTTTGTGCTTTTAGCACAGATTTTGTGTATGAGAGGTAAAAATGACTAATAGTATTAGTAAGGTAAGAACTCTTCCATTTTTGTGGGGGTTTGTAAAAAAATATAAGTGGAATTTATTTACTGTAATTTCTATTATTGTAATCGGTGACCAAATATTTTTAATTGGTGCAAATACAGTACTTAAAAATTTCATAAATAAAGTAAATCAAGGAGATATAAACATAAAAAGCGGTTTGTTTTATGGTTGTTTGTATTTAACAACTATAAATTTTTTAAATATGTTATTTCCTTTGGTTAGGAAAATTAAATTTCCGGTAATGTTCAAATTGAAAGAGGATATAAAAAATTTTGTATTTAATCATTCATTGAAACAATCAAATTCTTTTTTTAGTGAAAATTTTGTTGGTAGTTTGAATTCAAAAATAAATGATATTACGAATGGAGCCGAAAGTATTGTAGAAAAGTCTTTTGATATAATATCAAATTTTTTGGGATTTATAATGGTAAGCTTTGTATTTCTTGGGATATATTGGTTACTAGGAACTGTATTTTCATCATTATTTATAATATATTGTGTTTTGTTTTATTTTTTATCTATGAAAATAGAGAAGTTATCTGAAGAATCTTCAAAAAAGGAAAATGAATGTTCCGGTAAAATAATAGATTGTTTTGCTAATATATTAAATATTAAAATATTTTCAACACAGAAATCAGAAAAAGCTAATATAAAAAAACAAACATTAAAAATACTAAAATCAAAAAGTGAAATTGAATTTTATAATGGCGTTTTAGATGTTTTAAATTTAGTATTAAGAATTATTTTGCTTGCCACTGTATTTTCTATTAATTTGTATCTTTTATTAAACAAAAAAATTGAGATTGGTACTATGGTTACAAATTTGAGTATGTCACTTAGTATGATTTGGTGGCTACATTTTGCAATGATGAGTTTAATAAAGTCAATAGATTCATATGGCAAAGTCAACCAAGCTGTTCAGACTCTCTTCATTAATCCAGAAATAGTTGATAGTAAAACAGCTAAAAAACTAATTGTGGATAAAGCTGAAATTGAATTTATAGATGTTAATTTTAAATATAAAGAAAATTTGCCTTTAATATTTGAGGATTTTAATTTAAAAATAGGTTCTCATCAAAAAATGGGATTAGTAGGTTATACTGGAAGTGGAAAGTCTAGTTTAATAAGTTTATTGTTAAGATTTTATGATGTAAATTCTGGTGGAATTTTAATTGATAATCAAGATATTAAAACAGAAGTTACTCAAGAAAGCCTTCGTCAAAACATCTCCTACATCCCCCAAGACCCAATCCTCTTTCACAGAACAATTCGTGAAAACATAGCTTATGGACGACCTAATGCAACAGATGAGGAAATAATAGAAGCAAGTAAGAAAGCTTGTTGTTATGACTTTATAAATGATTTAGAAAATAAATATGATACTCTAGTTGGAGAAAGAGGAGTTAAACTAAGTGGAGGACAAAGACAGAGAATAGCTATTGCAAGAGCTATACTTAAAAACTCCCCAATACTTATATTAGATGAAGCTACTTCTGCACTAGACAGTATTACAGAAAAAGAAATACAAATAGCATTAAGAAATTTAATGGAAAATAAAACTGTAATTGCTGTAGCACATCGTCTTTCAACATTAGACAATATGGATAGAATAGTTGTTCTTGATAAAGGAAAGATTGTTGAAGATGGAACAAAAGATGAACTTCTATCTATTAGAGGTGGATTGTTTAAAAAGATGTGGAGTATGCAGAAAGATGGGGTTATTGGAGATGAAACGAATAGTGCATAAGTATTTTATAAATAATTTTGCACTAGGTCTATTGTTTAATGTCTATAATTGAGAAAATTACACAACTTTATCCTGTGTATATTTTCTCCTAAACTCTTTTCTATATTTTTTAAATGGAATAAAAGCACATAGTGTGTGTATAAATAATTTTAAGAATTTATTTACTGGTATTCTTGTCATAGGAAAGTCTTTTATTATTTTTTGTGGGTTTTTTAGTATGTAATCTTTATATTTTTCTTGATTAGATACTATGTATTCTGGGAAAGAGCTATCTATTTTAACTGGGGCTAAAGGATATTCTGGTCCAAATGTTTTGCTGTTTATTAGTTTGTTTGCTTCTTCTTTTGTGGCATTGTTTCCTTCGCAAATAGATTTAAGTTTGTTAACGACTTTGTCAACTCCACCTATATATGTGAAGTGCCAACCGGCATTTTGTATATGTCTTTGCTTTTTTCCGTAATACATTCTTATTTTGCTAGCTGTGGTCTTTTTTTCTAATTTATTATCGATACCATAAGTTTTTGAAAAGTTTACTTTGTCTAGAATATTTTTATAATCTTTATAAAATAAAATTTTTGTTCCGTGTGTCCAAAAGTATTTATATGATAAATTGTTTAAATAAAACATAAACATCATCATATCTAAAGCGGTAATTGTTCCGTATTTTAATTTTTTTGATTCTTCTTTTAAAATTTTTGGATTTGGTATTTCATCTAAATCGGAAATCATTATAATGTCGGAATCTTTACAATTTTTTAATCCTTTGCTTATATTATTTCTTTGCCAATTTTCTAAGGTCCATTGGCTTAATTCTGTATTGGGATATTCATCGACAACTACATGAATAATTTTATCGTTAAATTTTTTGAATCTTTCTTTGTTTTCTCCATAATATAATGGTTTTTTGTCGCCTTTTTGTGTTTTTGTTTGTTCAACTAGAACAAATTTATCAACTATTTTATCTAATATATTTAGTCTTATTTCTAGAAGGTCTAATTCATTAAAAAACATGAAACAATCAAATATCATAATTTTATTTGTATGATTTTATGAATTATTTTTATAATTTTTTATTTTTAAAATTCAATAGATGAAATAGGCCTATTGAAAAATAATATTTTTATTTTATTATCTTAATAATACTTATATATTGTTAAAGAATGAATAATAATGCAAATAAATTAGGTAAGGGGTTAAGTTCGCTGTTAGGTGAAAAAAAATTAAACTTGAATTCAGGTTTAATGAGTATTGATTTAACAGCTGATAAAATACAAGTAATATCAATTGAATTGTTGAGCCCAAATAGATTTCAACCAAGAAAATTTTTTAACGATGAAGAGTTAAAGGAATTATCTATATCTATCAAAGAATTTGGAATTTTACAGCCGATAATCGTTAGAAAATTAGCTGAAGATTTAGGTAAATTTGAAATCATTGCCGGTGAAAGAAGGTTTAGAGCTAGTAAATTAGCTGGTTTGGATACTGTTCCTGTAATTGTAAAAGATTTTGATGATAAAGATGTATTAAGTCTTGCTATTATTGAAAATATTCAAAGAAGTGATTTATCCGTTATGGAAGAAGCTGAAGCATATGATAGATTGATGAAAGAATTTAATTATACTCAACAAGATGTTGCTGAATTTGTTGGAAAAAGTAGAAGCCATATAGCGAATATTATTAGATTGTTGGATTTGCCTATAGAGATTAAAGAGTTGCTATATCAGAAAAAAATAGATATGGGTCATGCTAGGGCATTGATTAATTGTGATAGAGCTATTGAAATTGCTAATACTATTATTGATGCTAATTTGAGTGTTAGGGAAACTGAAAAATTAGTTAGAGATTATAACCAAGAAAAAATTAATTTACAAAGAAAGGTTAAGAAGGCTCAAATTTCTATGATTAATAAAGAGTATTTTACAAAAGTAGAAACTAGTTTATTTAATAAAATACATTTAAAGTCTAAAATTGATTTTGATAATCAAAAGAAAAAAGGTAAAATTATTATAAATTATAGTTCTTTAGAGCAGTTAGAAGACTTTTTGAAAAAAATTAAAAATGACTAAGAAACAAAGATCTTACTGGTTTGGTATATTTGCTGAGTATTTAACTATTTTAATTTTTTTCTTTAATGGTTATAAATTTTTAAATAGAAGATATAAAACAAAGCTTGGTGAAATTGATTTAATATTTACAAAAGACAAATATTTAGTTGTTGTTGAAGTTAAGGCTAGAAAGAACAAAAATGTTGAAATTAGTGAAGTTGTTAGTTATAAACAATATAAAAGAATTATTAATGCGACAAAATTGTTCTTGAATAAAAATAAAAAATATTCTAATTTCTTCATAAGAATTGATGTTGTCTTGGTATATGGAATATTTAAAATAGAACATCTTGAAAATGTTTGGAGTGAATGAGAAAAATGAAAGAGAAAAAAGTAAAACCTAAAATTTTTTTAGCAACAGGTGGTTCTGGTGGCCATATTTTTCCAGCACTTTCTGTGGCAAATGAGCTTACTAAAAATGATTTCAATGTTTGTGTTATAGCTGATAAAGTTTTTGAAAGATATTCAAATGGTAATATAAATAATAGAATAATAAATACTGGTAAAACTTTAAATTCTTTTTTTAATATAAAAGAGATAATTAAAGGAGTTTTACAATCAAGACATTTGATTAAAAAGGAAAATCCTGATTTAGTTGTTGCTTTTGGAAGCTATGCAACATTACCTGTATTGATATCTTGTATAATTACAAAAACTCCTTTTATGCTTCATGAACAAAACGTTTACATAGGTAAAATCAATAAATTTTTTGCGAAGTACTCACAAAAAGTTATGACAAGTTATCATGAATTGTACGGTGTAAGTTTTAATGATATGGAAAAAATTGTTTTTACAGGTAATCCAGTTAGAAAAGAAATTCAAAGATTAAGTAATATAGAATATAAATATCCTAATGAAGAAAAATTTAATATATTAATTACTGGTGGTAGTTCTGGTGCTGAAATATTTAGTGAATATTTACCTAAAATATTTGATTTCTCTCATAAAGAAGAACAGAAAAGAATAAAAATATTTCATCAAGTTAGAGAAGAATATTTAGATCAAGTAAAAGAATATTATAAAAAAATTAATGTTGAAGCGATTGTATCTACATTTTTTAAAAATATAGATGAGTTGTTAGAAAAAGCACATTTGGTTATTGGAAGATCAGGTAGTGGAACATTAAATGAAGTTGCTATTGCTGGAAAACCTATTGTTTTAATTCCATTAAAAAATTCGTCAAATAATCACCAAGAAATTAATGCAAAACTTTTTTCAAAAAATAAAGCTGCTTTAATTGTATTAGAAAAGAATTTTAATATAAAAGATTTTCAAAGATTATTTTTTGATTTAATACAAAATAAAAAGTTATTAGAAGAAATGGCAAAGAATATTAAAAATATGTCTGTTATAAATGCTGATATTAGAATTGTAGATATAATAAAAGAAAAAATTCAATTTTAGCTTTAATTTTTTATTAAAACTTAATATATTAAAATTATATAATTCTTTTTAAAATTTCTTCTGCTAATTTCATATAAGCAAGTGATCCTTGACAGTTAGGATCGTAAAGTATTGCTGGTAGTCCATGAGAAGACGATTCTGATAATTTGATATTTCTTGGTATTATTGTTTTATAAACCATCTCTCCTAAACAATTTCTAACATCTTGTTCTACTTGTTCTGTTAGTTTATTTCTTCTATCGTACATTGTTAAAATAATACCATTTATATTTAATTTTGGGTTAAAATTTTCCTTTATTCTATTAGCGGTATCTAGTAAATGTGATAATCCTTCTAAAGCAAAGAATTCGCATTGTAATGGTATTAATATTGTTGTTGAAGCAACTAAAGCATTAACAGTTAATAATCCAAGTGAAGGAGGACAATCTATTAAAATAAAATCATATAAATCTATAATATCTGGAATATTATTTTTTAATTCAAATTCTCTATCTTTTACTTGAACTAAATCAACTTCAGCACTTGCTAAATCTATAGTACAAGGTATTATATCTAAAAGAGGAATTTTTGTTTTACAAATTAGTTCACTTGCTTTTGCTTTATGTGAAAATAAATTATATACATTGTGTTTTTCTTTTTCTTCCAAACTTAAATCAAATCCGCTACTTGCATTACTTTGAGGGTCACAATCTATTACTAAAACTTTCTTTTTTAAAGCAACTAAAACCGCCGCAAGATTTATAACTGTTGTTGTTTTACCTACACCACCTTTTTGATTTACTATGGAAATTATTTTAGATGCCATTATATCATTGAGTTATTAAATATACACAACAATTCCTTACCGTTCCTTAAAGCAAATTGGATACTAACAGTGTTTATAGCTATATAATCACCATCTACATAATAATTTAATTTAGTTTCATTTCCATATATGTCTACAAGACTAAAAGTAGGAACAATTAAATTATTATTTGGAAATTGGAAATATGTTATTTTTCCATCATCAAATACTTTTACTGGAACTATACTTTTTGCATCTCCTGTCATTGTATAATTAAAATTAATAATATCACCTCTTTCAATATTTGTGAGAGCAAAGCCATCTTTTACACTAATTGTATTAAATTGACTATTAGTACCATTCATTGTGGGTTTCTTTAACTCTTTATCGGGATAAAAGAATTTTATTGAGTATATTAAATCTTCATTAACTTTTCCATCATAAGGCAAACCAGTTATTTCAAATTGATAAGTTCTTTTTGTTGTAATTACAGTCATATTTGTTGTGACATCAACTTGAATTGGTCTTATAAAGATTCTTTTATTTATTGGTGTTATTTTCCAAGGATAAGCTTCTCCAAGTGAAATAATTTCAATATCTTCATCAGGTGCAAATTCTATAAAAGATTGAAAACCATAATGAAATTTTAATTGATAAACTTCATTTGCATTATAAACTATAGTTCTTATTCTAGAATCTGTTGTTAAAGGAACTTCCTCTTCAGAAAATGCATTATTAGAATAACTAATAAAAACACAAAAAAGTAAAACTAATATAAAATTTTTTATCATTATTTCTCCTCACTACCGCTAACTAATTCTTGATCAACTACATACTTTGTTACTTGAAAACCTATTGGGTTGATATATCTTTCTTCAACAGATAATTTAATATCCGTGAATTTAAATTCAATATCTGCAATCATATCCCTATTGTTTTTAAAATCTCTAACAAATCCAAGATTTTTTAATCTAAATCTAATAATAGCACTATTTGGGGTAGGGAAACTTATTGACTTAAGAGCTACTTCAATCATACCTTTACTACCGATCAATGCATATGGACTTGACTCATTTTTTGGATTAATTTTCTTCTGTATTTGTCTAAAAACAGAAGATGTAGAAAATAACATTAATTTTTTGTAATCATCTTTAAAGGTTCCCAAATTAAAACCTTCTGCCGCCTTTATAAAAGAATATAAGAAATATCTTTTTAATGCTGAATCCGTTGTAAAACTACTTTGATTTAATTGCTCTACAACTGTTGGAATACCTGTTTTTTCTTCTACCTCTATAACATAAGGTACTAAAGATTTTGAGCCCATTATTTGTTTTACAAATATAACAGCAACCAAAACAGAGCAAATAGCTAGAAAAGAAATAAAAAATAGTATATTTCTTTGAAAAGTAACTATTTGATATTTACTTGAATACCAGCTTTTTAACTTCAATTTAGGTTCTTTTGCCATTACTTTATATAATAATTCATATTCTAATAATATAACATATATTTTTATTATCAATAAGATTTAATTATTTAAATTTTTAAAATTATTGTATCTTCAAATTTCTTATTAAATATAGTCATTAAATCCCCTTTAATTCCTTTTGTTCCTTCTTTAAGGTTGAATATTGCTAATTTATTTTCCGCTTTAAAAATTTCATAAACTGTACTTGTGTCTATATAAAAAAAGTAACCTTTTCCAAGTTTTGTACCTGGATAAGTTTCATTTATTGTTATTTCACTTAATGATGACAAATCACCACCATTTGGAGCTTTTGAATCAAAAGTTATTAATTTAGTTGCAGATAAATGTTTAAAAAATTCATAAGATTCTTGTTCTAAATATGGTGTTGAAACACTTTCTTCCCCAATAATACCATCATTATTTCCACCATCAGCTGCAGTTAAATTTCCTAATTCTTCAATTGCTATTTTTGATCCATCACCAGGAATTTCATCATATTTTTCTATAAAAGCAGCAGTTGATGTTCTAAATTCCATTATTTCACTAATTAGGGCAGTCACTTTTGCTGATTTTATTAAACTATTACCATAAACAAAAGCCATTACTAAAAGTGCTATAATTATCAATACTATTGATAATTCTATTAATGAAAAACCCTTATTTTTTGTTATCTTAATATTCATAATTAAATAATATTATATACAATATTTAATATATTAATATATAAATTAATATTCAAGTTTTTATTATTATGTTTTTTGAAGTTGATATTTATTTTAATTTTCTTATCATTAGAACATAACTGAAATATAGAAGATTATAAAACATGAAAAAAAAGTATTATCCTGATGTTGATCAGAATCTTAATTTTCCAAATATGGAAGAAAGAATATTGGAATTTTGGAATAAAAATAAGATTTTTGAGAAATCTATTGATATTAGGGATAATGGTGATGAATTTGTGTTTTATGATGGACCTCCATTTGCTAGTGGTCTTCCACATCATGGTCACATGTTAGCAGGCTACATAAAAGATTCTTTCGCTAGATATCAAACAATGAATGGAAAAAAAGTTGAAAGAATGTTTGGTTGGGACTGTCACGGTTTGCCTGCTGAAATGGGTGTTGAAAAAGAAACTGGTATAAGTGGAAGAAAAGCTATTGAAGATTATGGAATTGATAAATTCAACGAATTGTGTAAAAATTACGTTTTAAAATATGTTAACGAATGGAAACATTATGTAAATCGTTCTGGTAGATGGGTTGATTTTGATAATAGCTACAAAACTATGAATTTAAATTACATGGAAAGTGTAATTTGGGTATTTAAACAATTATATGATAAAGGTCTTTTGTACGAAGATTTTAGAGTTATGCCTTATTCATGGACTTGCCAAACTCCATTATCTAACTTTGAAACAAAACAAGATAATTCATATAGAGAAAAGGCCGATAAAGCTGTTACAATAAAATTTAAATTAAAAGAAGTTCCTGATTTTTTGAAAGATATTGGAGCAAAAGAAGTATTTATTCTAGCTTGGACGACTACTCCTTGGACGCTTCCTTCAAATTTAGCTTTGGCTGTTAATAAAGAAGTAGATTATGTTTTATTTGAAAAAGATGGAGTAAATTACATAATTGGAAAAGATTTAATATCGAATTATAAAAAAGAATTTGCTACTGGAGAAAAGTTCAATATTTTGAGCGAATTCAAAGGAGAGAAGCTTTTAGGTCTTCATTATGAGCCGTTGTTGTCTTATTTGGTAGATTTGAAAGATGTTAAAGAATGCAAAAATTGTTTTTCTATTTTGCATGGCGATTTCGTTTTAACAACTGATGGAACTGGAATAGTTCATATGGCACCTGGTTTTGGTGAAGATGATAATGCTCTTTGTAAAAAATATAATATTCCTACAATTTGTCCTGTTGATGATGCAGGAAAGTTTGTAACTCCAATTGATGAATTTGCGGGAATACAAGTTTTTGAAACAAACGATCCAATAATCATAAAATTAAAAAATGAAAATAAATGGGTAAAAACAGAGCAATATTTACACAACTATCCACATTGTTGGAGAACTGATGCCCCTTTAATTTATCGAGCTGTTCCTTCATGGTATGTAAAAGTTGAACAAATAAAAGATAAATTAATCAAAAATAATCAAGAAATTAATTGGATACCTAGTCATTTAAAAGAAGGTAGATTCGGAAAGTGGCTTGAAGGTGCTAGAGATTGGTCTATAACTAGAAATAGATATTGGGGTTGTCCTGTTCCAGTTTGGAAGAGTGATAATCCAAAATATCCAAGACTTGATGTATATGGTTCAATAGCTGAAATGGAAAAAGATTTTGGTGTAAAAATAACTGATTTGCATAGACCATTTGTTGATAAATTAACAAGAAAAAATCCTGACGATCCAACAGGTAAGTCAATGATGGTTAGGGTAACAGATGTACTTGATTGTTGGTTTGAAAGTGGTTCAATGCCATATGCACAACATCATTATCCATTTGAAAATAAAGAATGGTTTGAAAAACACTTTCCTGCTGATTTTATTACAGAAGGTGATGGACAATTAAGAGGTTGGTTTTATGTTTTATTAGTTCTTTCAACTGCTTTATTTGATAAACCATGCTTTAAAAATGTTATTTCATATGGTATAGCAGTTGATGAAACAGGTAAAAAATTATCAAAGAGATTAAGAAATTATGTTGATCCGCTTGATGGTTTCAATATGTTTGGTTCTGATTCTTTAAGATGGGTTATGATGAAATCTCCTGCTTTGAAAGGTGAAGAAATAAGACTTGATAAAGATGGAAAAGATGTAAAAGAAACATTGAGAATGACAATAAAGCCTATTATCAACTCATATAATTTCTTTTGTATGTATGCAAATAGTGATGGAATAAAAGCTGAGGAAATAACACAATCCACAAATTCAATGGATATTTATATACTTTCAAAAATGAAACAGACTATTGAAAATATTAAATCATCTATGGATAGTTATACCCCATCGGTAGCTTGTAAAGATGTAGAAGACTTTTTTGAGATTTTAAATAATTGGTATATTAGAAGAAATAAAAATAGATTTTGGAAATCAGAGCATGATAACGACAAGATGGAAGCTTATAATACATTATATACAGTTTTGATAAATATGATGAAAGCTATTGCTCCTTTGTTGCCGTTTACTACTGAGTATGTTTGGAGAGGATTGAATAATAATTAATTTATAAATAGCTCCCCTTTGTCCTTCGGACATTTCCCCTCAAGGAGGGGAAAGATTACGAGCAGTGGTAAAGAATATATAGTTCAACAATCAAGAATGTCTTTCCCATCCTTGAGGGGAAATGTCCGAAGGACAAAGGGGAGCTACTTTATACTTCTTTATGTTTATTGTAATAACTGAGTGATTTTTTCTTTATCATCATTACTTTGATCCAAAGCATTTTTATAAGAAAACAGACAATTCACCAAATCCTTATATTTTTCTTTTTCACAGGTTGGAACTTCTACTTTATTTAATCTGTGGAGTGGTAATATTTCAGTATTATATTCCTGCTTCTTGCAACAGCTTGATAACGTTAGAATTAACTGACCTGTTAAGACAATCATCATTAATGATTTCAAGTTGTTTTTGATATTCTTTAAGTTCTTCATTTTTTATTACTAACTCTTCATTTCTATTTATTAAGTCTTCAATATTTGCTTTATTTTTCTGAAATATTGAATTAATTTGATTCTCTTTTTCTTTTAGATTTTCTTCTATTGATTTTAATTGAGTTTTTAAATGAAAAATACATAGGACGAATAATAATAAAATTAATGAATAAATGATTTTATTTTTCATAAATACAATTTATCTGTATAAAATGTTTGTAAATTGTATTTTTGTTATGGGGAGTATAAAAAAATTCTTTATAATATATTATAAAGAATTTTATAAAATAAATTGTTAAAAATTATTTTTTCTTTTTAACCGCATTCTTTAAACCTTTTCCAGCAGTAAATTTAACTTTTTTGCCAGCTGGGATTTTGATTTCTTTTCCAGTTTTTGGATTTCTTCCAATTCTAGCTTTAGTTTTAACAACTTTGAAACTACCAAAATCTATTAAAGATACATCTTGTCCCTTTTTTACAGTTTCTATAACTGTTTTTATAAACGCATCTAGCATTTTTTCAGTAGAAGCTTTAGTACCTTTTTTTGTTTTGGAAGTAATTTTACTTATTAGTTCTGTTTTAAACATTTTTTAGTTAATTTATTGACAATAATTTTATATTATAACGAGAATTATTAAAGTAAATAATAAATTCACTTTATTGTAAATATTTTTTTTTAAATCTTTTAAAATCAATAGTCCATAGTTATAATAAATTTATTATTTTTTTATATTTTCTATGTTTTTGATAGATTTATAAAAGAAAAATACAATACAAAATAATGTTATAACAGGGGATGTGTATTCGGGAATATGTATATCAAAACTTTCAAGTACCATAAACAATCCTAAGAAGAAAATTGAATACATTGCACCATTTTTTAAGTAAACATATTTTGCTATTTTGTTTGCATATTTTATTGTGATTTCTCTTACAATAAAAGCACCTATACCATTACCAATTAAAATAAGAGGTATTGAGAAAGTAAATGCGAAAGCCCCTAGTACACCATCAATGGAAAAAGTAGCATCTAATACTTCAAGATATAAAATTTTACTAATATCAGACATTTGTTTGTTATTAGCCATTCTTTGCTCCTCTATTTCAGCTTGTTGCTTGAAACCATGGGTAATAAAAAATGCTGTTGAACCAATAGTTGCTGCGAGTGTCATTAATGGATTGTGTTTGATAGCTAACCACACTAATGTTGTGAGCATAATAGATGCTGTTGCATAGAACCAAACTGCATGGTGATTAAAGAATTTTTCAAATTTCCATACGAAATGCTTTTCTTCTATAAATAACCAATGAGTAAAAATTAAAAGTAAGAAAACACCACCACCTATTAATAATAATGGAGCACTTGTTTGTATAGCAGTAGCTGCTTCGGGAGAACCTGAAAAAGATGCCAAAAATGCATCTAAAGCTGAGAATTGAGGCATTGTGCTCCAAATAATTAAAAAAGGCATTATACCACGAACTACGAAAACTGCGAAAAGCATTCCCCAAAATAAAAACCATTTTTTAGATCTTTCTTCCATTGTATTAATGACATGGGCGTTTATTACTGCATTATCAATACCGCTTATGACTTCAAATGCTGCAAGCCCTAGTATAGTTAAAATTAAAAACATTTTTTCCTCATCACGTTACTTTATTCAAGATACTATTATAATATTTTTATTTAATTTTACAACTTTAAAAAAATAAGCTTGATAATAAAAAATATTTTTTTTAAATTCTACTTATGATAGAAATTCTTTAAAAACATGAAAAATAAAAAAACATTATTTCTAATTGTTCTACTTGTCATATTGCTAGCTATATTTATTAATAAATCCAATACTGGATTTTTTTTAAAATCTAGTTTTAATTCAACCGATACTGGAATTATAGATGCTGAATTTGATGTTAATAGTAATGGAGCAGCAACTTATAAGGTTGGTATAGAAGTTCCACCTGGAATTAATAATTTAGAACCTGAATTAAATATAAAATATAACAATCAAAACGATAACGGTATTTTAGGAAAAGGTTTTAATTTGACCGGGCTTTCAGCTATTTCTAGATGTCCTCGCACTATAGCACAAGATAATGTAAGTGGTGGAGTTAATTTTGATGCCAATGATCGTTTCTGTGTTGATGGTGAAAGACTTATGGCTGTTTATGGAATTTATGGTGCTGATGGAACAGAGTATCGTACAGAAAGAGAAAAGTGGATTAAATTTTATTCAAAAGGTACCTGTGGTGTTGGACCTTGTTATTTTGTTGCAGTAACAAAAAATGGAACAACTATTGAATATGGAAATAGTGATGATTCTAGAATTTTGGCACAAGGTAGACAAGATGTTCGTATTTGGGCAGCAAACAAGAAAACCGATAGAAATAGTAATTTTTTAACAGTTGATTATTATAATAATCATGACACTGGGGAATATTATCCAACTAGAATTGATTATACTGGTAATGGTAATACAAGTTTTGCTCCTCAACGTTCAATTAGATTTGATTATGAAGATAGACAAGATAAATCAGTTTCTTATATTGCAAATTCTAAAGTAGAAAAAAATAAAAGATTAAATAAGGTTTCAACATATCTAAATGATGATCTTGTTAAACAATATTTGCTTTCTTATGGTGTAAGTGAAATTACTGGATATAGTATTTTAACACAAATACAAGAATGTGATGCTGATGATAATTGTTTAAATCCAACTATATTTGCTTGGAATAATGAGTTTTCTTCTACACATCAATTTACAATGCAATCTTGGGCTAATGAATCTGCATGGTTAGATGAAAGTAATATAAGACCAGGAGATTATAATGGAGATGGATTTAGTGATATTGCTTATGTTTTTAATGACTCTGGTGATATTGCTATAGATGTTTATTTATCTGATGGTTCTTCTTTTGATAGTAAATCATGGTATTCAAAGGGTGATGTATATTGGTCAGATGGTGATTTTGTTCCCGGTGATTATGATGGAGATGGTGTTAGTGATATGGCCTATGTTTATAATAATAGTGGTAATATTGCTATTGATGTTTATTTATCAAGTAGAAAAGCGTTCTCTAGAACTTCTTGGTATACTTCAAATGAATATTGGAGTTCTGAAAATCAAATTATTTCTGGTGATTTTAATGGCGATGGTATTGCGGATATTGGATATGCGTTTAATGATTCAGGAAAAATTGGTATAAATGTATATATTTCAAATGCAGAGACAAAACAATTTGCTAAATCTTCTTCATTGTCAAGTAGTGAAGATGAATGGTATGATGAGGGTGTTTTTAATTGTGGTGATTTTAATGATGATGGAATTAGTGATATTGGATATGCATTTAACAACTCAGGAACGGTTAAGATAAAAACATATACATCTACAGGTCTTTATTTTAATACGTCTTCATGGTCAGATGGAAAATTAACTTGGATTGACGCTAATTTAATAAATTTCAGTGATTATAATGGTGATGGTATGACTGATATATCATACTTCTATAATAATAATGGCAATATTTCTGCTAAAGTTTTGTTATCAGATGGAACTAACTTTAATATTAGTTCTTGGTCTGATAGTAAGCTTCTTTGGGGTGGTGTAGAAATTATAAAATCTGGAGATTATAATGGTGATGGATTAACTGATGTTGCTTATATATTTAGAGATGACGATTATAATATTTCTATTAATACTTATTTGTCTAATGGTAAATCTTTTACAGAGTACCAAGAAGTTAGTGGTAAAGGAACTTGGAGTAATGAGGTATTCTTGCCAAGTGATTATAATGGTAATGGAAAAGTTGATATTGCCAATGTATTTAACAATGGTGGTAAAATAGGGTTTAATGTATATAACTCTGGTGAAAAAGGTGGAGATGTATATTCTTTAAATCAAAGTGATCTTTTAACAACAATTACTAATGGATTAAATGGAACTATATCTATTGTTTATAAACCAATTACTGATAATACTGTTTATGAAAAAGGTACGACAGCAGCTCCTTTCCCTTCTATAAATGTAAGTATTCCTTATTATGTTGTATCAGGTACTGTTGTTGCAGATCCTTATAGTGGAAATAAAGCAACTTCAAAATATTATTATGCTGATGCAAAAGTTAATGTTCAAGGACGTGGTTGGCTTGGATTTAATGAAGTTAATATATTTAATATAAGTAGCTCAGATATTAATCTTCATACCAAAACTGTAAAACATTATTCACAAGATTTCCCTTTAACAGGAATTATGCAAGAACAGATTGTTTCAAGAGTTTCCGATGGTGATGTTTTGAAGAAAGATATATTAAAATATAATTATATTAAGTCTCCTCTTTCAACAAATAATAGTAATGTATATATTGTATATAAAGATTCAAAAGAATCACAAAGTTATTCAAATGGTGATTATAATTACTCATTAACAGAAGATTATACTTATGATTCTGAATATAAAAATATAATAAACATCGCTTATTTAGATAGTGATGGATTAGATTATTATGAATGTTTTGATTTTGTTGATGCAACTAGTACAGATACTTGGTGGTATGAATTTTTCCCTAAAGCTAAAAAAGTAACAAAAACAAAAAGTGGTTGCACAAATCCAAGTTTTGATAATTGGAATTCTTCAACTGATATGAGATTCTTTCAGGTTGGTTATGATACTGCAATGAACATAACAAGTTATAAAACTTGGAGTAATCAAGCAAATAAAATGATTGAGGATGAAAAAGGTTATGATGCTTATGGAAACAATATTAGTAAAACAGATCCGCTTGGTAATGTAGTTCAAATTTTGTATGATACTACATATAATACGTTTCCTATAAAGACAATATTGCCTCCCGCAAAAGACGGTGATGATTCTTTAACAACTGAAAGTGCTTATGAAGCAAAGTTTGGAATTCTTATAAAGAGTGTTGATAAAAATGGCAACACAATTATGCAAATTCCTGATGATGGTATAGATGGTTTTGGAAGGGTTGTTAAAATGAATACTATAAATCCTTATAACAAAAAATTAGTTTTATCCTTAACTAGAAATTTTGTTCAAAATGATACTTGTGGTCTTATAATTGAAACTCAAAAGAGAAAAGATTGGGACAGTAACACTTGGGTTTGGGAAAAAGATTTTTATGATAGTTTAGGAAGAATATATAAAACAATTAAAGAAGGTACTGATAGTGATGTTTATTTTTATAAAACATTTAATAATGAAGGTTTAGTTGAAAAAGAAGCATTACCTTACTATGAAAATGAAGATTCTCAATATATAACCTATTCATATAATATAAAGAAAAGTTTAATTCAAACCGATCTACCAGATAATACTTTAACAAAAGTGGATTATAAATCTTCAGATGATCGTATTTCCACACTTTATAAACCAAATCCTTCTGATAATTCAACAGGGGAAACATTTGTTAGTTCTGTAAATACAATTGATGATCACGGTCAAACTATTGAGTTTGAGGATGTTAACGGTGGAGAAACTGAGTATACATATGATGCTTTGGGTCAAAAAACAAAAGTAGTAGATGCAATCGGTGTTGAATATGATACTACTTATGATTCTTTAGGTAATATTATAGAATTTTTAGAAGAAAATACTAGAAGCACAAAGTATAAATATTATGATACAAATTTAATAGAAAGCATTACAGATTCTAGTAATCAAAAACAGTATTTTACATATGATAATATTGGAAGAATTTCTGAATTAAGAACTTATACAGAAGATTATAAATTAGAAAAAACTATAACATATACTTACGATACAGCTGAAAATGGAAAAGGGTTAATTGCAACAATTACAACACCTGATGTAAAGTATAGTTTTGCATATGATTATGCTGGTAATTTAAAGCAAAAAATAACTACTTTAACAGTTGGAGGTAATAGTCAGGATTTCTATACATCTTATGAATTTGATGCCTTACAGAATATAGTAAATATAACTTTGCCTGATAGTAGTATTGTGGGATATACTTATTATCCACAAGGTTCAATTTCTCAAATAGTATTCCAAAAATCAAAATCAGAAGATCCTTTAACAATTGCTACTTATAAAAATTATACTCCGCTTGGTAGATATCAAGAAGCTGATTATGGTAATGGTGTTAGTGCTTACATTACATATGATGTTCTTGGAAGAATGACAACAAGCAAGACACAAAATGGTTCTAATGTACTAAGAAATTTTAGCTATGATTGGAACAAAGCTGCAAAAATTTTACAGATTAAAGATCTTTTAAGTGATGATGTCTCAACATCTTTAACTCAAGATTTTACTTATGATGGAATGGGATATCTACAAACTGCTTCAGGTATATCTGGTGATTTTAGTTATAAATATAACCTAACAGGTGATATAACGGTTTCAAATGATGTTAAATATAAATATAATGATAAAAGAAAACATCAAATATCTAACCTTTGTAAAGGTAGTGACTGTTATAATATACAATATAATGGAAATGGAAATATTGATTCAAAACAAACTGGTGAATCTAGTTTTGTAAAATATTATTACGATGTACAAAATAATTTAATTCAAGTTAATAATAATCAAAATGGTGAAACAACAGGAGTTGAGAATTATTTTGCATATGATAATACATGGAATAGAGTTAAAAAAGTTTCAAATGATGGAACTATAACTTATTATATTTCTAATTTTTATGTAGTTACAGAAAATTCTAAAGGTGAATTATCTCACGTATCATATATACAAGGCGAAAAAGGAGTTGTTGCTTCCGTTTCAGAAAATGGAAATATTTCTTATTTTAACCTTGATCAAATAGGTAGCACTACTTTAATTACAGATGAAAATGGAAAAGAAACAGAAAAAGTAGTTTATGAGCCTTATGGTAATGTTGATAAAGATCATAGTGTTATAAATGAGGAATTTTTGCCTAAATTTACAGGAAAAGAGTTAGATTCTGATTTCAATTTATATTATTTTGGAGCTAGATACTATGATCCTGATTTAAAAGTTTTCACAACACAAGATCCAAAAAGACAATTTGCAAATCCTTATATATATGCAAATAACGATCCAATAAAAAATATAGATCCTGATGGAAGAATTGTAGGTATTGATGATGCAATCGAACTAGTTGCTATAGCTACTGTAACAGCAGATGTTGCAGCTACTACTGCGGAAATAACAACTGCAGCAGTATCGGCAGGTGAAGCTACATTAGCTATCTCTACCGCAGTAGAAACAAAAGCAGCTGTAACTTCTATTGCATCTGTTGCTTCTATTGATGCTGTTGGAACGGCGGTTGTAGCTACACAGGCTGTAACAGCTGTAGGACTAGGTACCACTTTAATTTCAGGAACTCCAGCTTCTGAAATTGTAGGTATTGGTACAACTATAGCAATGGAAGCTAGTGATATACTTGGTTCTACTGACATTATGGAATCTATTAGTACTGCTGAAACAATGTTTTCAGATAGTTTAATCGATTCATGTGATTCAGAGATATCTTCTTTAGAAGAGGAAGAAACAGAGGGGGGAGATAGAGCAGCTAAAAAATTTACTAAGAAAAAAACTAAAAGTAAAAAAGATAGAAGAATAGGAGGTCGTCCACACAATAGTGCTAGATATCATATAATGCAAGATATGTATGGAAGAACAAGCCATGAGATTATTTCATTCATTGGAACTACTAGTCAAAGTGGAGTAAGAACTGCGCTTCAAAATACTTTTGATGATGACGATATTCTTGTTTTAAGTGGTACACACGGAGATACAAGAGGAATGACCGCTGCTGAAAGATTTGCACTTAGAGAAAGGCGATTCTTTTTTGAAGATATGCAAACAGTCAGAAGGCTAAGAGGTGGAACAGGTAGAATAGATATTGTAGATGTTTCTTCTTTTAGAGTTACAGGAAGCGATATTGATGAAGCTATTAGAACTGGTAGGTATGGTGGTAGAACTTACAATTGTGTAATAGGGGCTTTCTGCTACAGTGAAGTGAGATATAATAATGCTTTCGGACTAGATAGAGAGAGAATAGGCGGAAACAGGTTATTCTAAATCGTATTTGGAGGTTTTATTAATAAAAAAGGTAAATAAGTTATGGCAGAAAACATAAATATAACTTGTAATATTAAAAACGAAACTGGTAAAAATCTTACCGTTCATAGCACACATTTAAAATGGGGGAAATTTCAAATTGCTCCTTCTGAAATACAGGCTGAAGAAACTATTTGTATAGGCCAATTTAAAGCTTCTGGAAGGTCAGGTTCTGCTTCTGGAACTGAAGGATATGTTACATATAGAGCTTCCGATGGAACTTTATTTAAAATTATTTTTGATATTTGTTGGGGAACTAAAGCTAATAGTATTAGTTATGAAACTTTAAAAGATGGTCTTGAAGGTAATCCTTCTGATTATGATTTCTACAGAACAAAAAGTGATTATTCAACTAAAGAAACAAGTGGTGATCCCGGAAGTAGCCCAGTGACTACTTATTTTTATATCTCAAAAAATAAATAAAATATTTAAAGGATAAAAATGTCAGAAAAAGTAAATATAACATGTAATATTAAAAATTTATCAGGTAATATATTAACTGTGTATGACAGTAATCTTGATGCTGGAAAATTTCAAACAAATCCAATTCAGGTAGAAGATGAAACAATTGGTGAATTTAAAGCTTCAGGAAGAAAAGGTTCAGCTAATGGAACACACGGTTATGTTACATATCAAGCATTTGATGGTACATTATTTACTATAAATTTTTATATTAGATGGGGAACTAAAGCTAATAGTATTAGTTCTAGTGTTACTACTGATAATGGTATAGGTAATCCTTCTCATTTTAATTTTTATAGAACAGCTAGTGATTATGTAACAAAAGAAACAGATGGCGATCCCGGAGAAAGCCCTGTTGTTGTTTATTATTATTTAGCAAAAAGAGATGATTTATTAAAAACAAAAAAGGAAAAAAATGGCAGAGAACATAAACATAACTTGTAACATTAAAAATGGAACAGGAAATAAATTAACCGTTTTCGGCAGTGATCTTAGCTGGGGAAAGTTTCAAACTAACCCATCAGAAATAAGTAAAGATAGTAATGGTAATTTTAAAGCTTCAGGAAGAAAAGATTCAGCTTCTGGAACTGAAGGTTATGTTACATATCAAGCATTTGATGGTACATTATTTAAAATTAATTTTGATATTAAGTGGGGAGCTGAAGCTAATAGTATTAGTTGGAGTGTTACTACAGATGCTGGTAAAGGTAATCCTTCTCACTTTGATTTTTACAGAACAAAAAGTGATTATGAAACACCAGAAACTAGTGGTGATCCCGGAAGTAGCCCAGTAACTGTTTATTTTTTAATAGCTCAAAAGTAGGAATAATATGACAGAACATGCTAGTATAACTTGTAATATTAAAAACGAGTCAGGTAATAAGCTTACTGTGTTCTATGAAGATCTTGGTCAAGGAAAATTTGAAATATCTCCAACAGAAATATTTGATGGAGAAATAGGTCAATTTGAAGCTTCTGGAAGAAAAGGTTCAGCAACTGGAACTCACGGAACTGTTGAATATCAAGCATTTGATGGTACATTATTTATAATTAAATTTAAAATTAATGCTGGTCCGAAAGAGAATAGCGTTAGCTGGACTACTACAACAGATGCTGGTAGAGGTAATCCTTCACACTTTGATTTTTATAGAACAGCTAGTAATTATATAACAAAAAACACTAGTGGTGATCCCGGTCATAGGCCTGCAACAGTTTATTTTTACTTAGGTAAAAATAAAACTTAACCTATATTAGGCCTCTGTAATAAGAGGTCTAATAGTTTATCAACTAAAAAAAATAAATATGAAACAATTATATAGTTTGTCTAACAAAATAAATAAAAAAGATGTCGATTTAGATGAGATTTGTGCGATTGTAGAGTGTGATACATATTCACCAAAATACATGCATAGAATGTTTCATGGAAAACCTAAAGTAACAGCTTGTGATATTTTGGTTGAGAAGAAAATAGATATCGATTCTCGTCTTTTTGCAATGTTGTCATTAAATTTTCTTTCTGATTTTATGATTATGGAAACTGTAGCTGGATTTGCAGAACAAATTTTAGATACTTTAGATTTAAATAAAGAATTAAAAACTTTAGCAGAAGAGGGCATAAGTAAATTTCATAAAATTGCTAAAGGTGAAAATGTAAATATGGAAGATTTATATACTAAAATTAGAAAAACTTATGAAGAACTTGGTAGGTGCAAACAAGCTGTTATATTCGAAATTTTATTGAAACCATTTATTGTAGAATTAAAACAAGTCCCGCTTTGTGCTGCAGGTTGTGCAAGATCTGTTTTTGCAGATAATGAAGAAGAAAGACTAAAATTAGTACAAAAACAAGTTAATTATCTAATAGAACTTCTGCAAAATAATATTTAAAATTTACTAATAAAAATAACTCAAGCCTTGAATGAATTATTACTTGGTATAAGTTATAGTCAAACAACTTTTACTTAACCACCAACTAAACCTAACTTTTGCTTTAATATACTTTGTCGCTTTAAAATTTTATTGTCTCACCGTATTAAGTTATACGCTATCGCAATAAAATTTTAAATCTCCTCGTATATTTCTGCAAAAGCGGTTTATTTAGTGGTTAAGTGAAAGTTGTTTGACTATAAATATTGAATTGCTTTTTAAAATAGGAAATATATCATCTGTTAAGTTACAAATTTAATTATTATGTTAGAGAAAATTTTTAAAAAGTTTTTTTCAATATTTACTATTTTCGCAAAAAAATTATTAGTTTTTTTGAAAAGTTTAATTATTAGTGAAAAGGAAGATGCTGGAATTTTAGATACTGCAAAAAATATATTTATAGCACTGGTTATAGCTTTAATTATTAGATCTTTTTTATATGAACCTTTTCATATACCATCAGGTTCTATGAAACCAAATTTAGAAGAGGGTGATTTTATTTTTGTATCAAAATATGATTTTGGTTATAGTAGGTATTCTTTCCCATTTGGTTTGCCAATTTTTAATGGTAGAATATTTTTTAATAAAGATAATTTGAAAAGAGGAGATATTTTGGTATTTAGATTGCCAAAAAATCCAAAAATTAATTATATTAAAAGGTTAATAGGATTGCCTGGTGATAGAGTACAGATGAGAGATGGTGTTTTGTATGTTAATGACAAAGCTGTTGAAAAACAATATATAAAACAGACTCTTGAATATAAGAATATACCAACAAGTATTGTAAAGGAATATAAAGAAACACTTGATAATGGAAAGAGTTTTGATGTTATTGACAGAATTACTAATGGTAATGGCGACAATACTTCTGTTTTTATAGTTCCTCAAGGTTATTATTTTTTTATGGGCGATAACAGGGATAATTCTATTGACAGCAGATTTAGTGAAACTGGATTTGTACCTGAGGAAAATTTGGTTGGTAAAGCAAGAATTATATTTTTTTCTGTAAATGACAATTTATTAAAATTTTGGAAATGGGGACATATTTTAAGAACTGAAAGAATATTTACTAAAATAAAATAAAGTATGGTTGATTTTAAAAAGTTATATGAGGCTTTAGATTATTCATTCAAAAATGAAGAAATATTAATTACAGCATTAAGCCACCCAAGTTTATGCTATTCAAAACAACTTAAGTGTAATAGTTATGAAAGACTTGAGTTGTTAGGTGATTCTATTTTGTCTTTTATTATACTAGACTTGTTATTGAATGAATATAAAGATTTAGATGAAGGGGAAATATCAAAAAGGGAATCTTATTTAGTTTGTACTGAAACCTTATTTCATATAGGTCAAAATATTAATATTGGAAAATATATTTTTATGACTAAAGGTGAAGAGAAATTAGATGGAAGACATAACCCAAAAATAATAGAAAATGTTGTAGAAGCTATTATTGGAGCTTTATATTTAGATGGTGGACTAGATGTTGTAAGAAAATTTATAATAAAATATTGGTTTGATATAATCAAAGGACAAAAAGTAATAGAAAAAGACCCAAAAACTAGGTTGCAAGAATGGGCTCAAAAAAACAAATATAATATTCCAATATATACCGTTGTAGATCAAACTGGTTTGGAAAGTAATCCTATTTTTGAAATTCAAGTAGAATTATTTAATTTACCTCGCATTACTGGTAAAGCAAGTAACAAGAAAGAGGCAGAGATTAATGCTGCTAAAGATTTAATAAAATATATTAAAAAAAATATAGACGAAACTATTTAAATGTTTTATAATAAAAAAACATTGGGATACGGAGGCATATAATTTGCAATTTACTAAAATTGCTATCCCAATGTCTTGTTAACTTCTCTATTGAGTTGTTAACTAATAAGTATATTAGTAGGCAATTTGTAGTTGTCAAGCTTTTTTAATATACTATTTTAATTTTTTTTTAATATTTTTTAAAAGTAATATTTTCAGTAACAGATAAAGACTTTTCCATTGATTATGTGGATTTTGCCATCTAATTCTAGTTCTATTAAATTTATATTTAAAATATTTATGTCAATATTTAAATCTAAACTTAATAATTCAATTTCTATTGGTGTATTGTTTAATTTTGATAATATTTTTTCTTTTATTGTGTATTCTTCTAGTTTATTATTCTCATTTTTAAAAACAATTTCTTCAACTCTAGTATTATTTGTTTCAATTTTATTTAAATCAAATATAGTATTTATATTATCTTTCAAAGATAATGAATTTTGGTATACAATATTTTCTTTAAAATTTTTTAAATTTTCCAAAACATCATCACAACATGTTATTACTGTTGCGCCTTCTTTTATTAATTTATTACATCCTTCAGATCTTTCATCATATGGATTTCCGGGAACAACCAATAACTCTCTATTTTGCTCCAATGCTTGTCTTGCCGTGTGAATTGTGCCGGATCTAATTCCTGCTTCTATTATAATTACAGCTCTTGATAAACCTGAAACAATTCTATTTCTTGATGGAAAATTTTCTGCTCTAGGGACTGAACCAAAAGGAAATTCCGATATTATCAATCCTTTATTTTTTATTTCATAATATAGATGTTCGTTGCCTCGAGGATAAATATTATCAATACCTCCACCAAGAACTGCTATAGTTCCTGTGCTTAGAGCTCCTGTGTGTCCCGCAGTATCTATACCACTTGCAAAACCAGATGTTATTACAAAACCCTTTTCTCCAAGTTCTCTTGATATTTTTATTGCAAAATTACAACCATTAGAAGAAGCTCCTCTTGAACCAACTATAGCAATAGATGGTTTATTTAATAATTCAAAATTTCCTAATGTTGTTAGAATTGGCGGAAAATCACTAATTTCTCTTAACAATTGCGGATATTCTTTATTCATGTAGGTAATAATCTTTGCACCTATTGTAGAACAAGCAACTATCTCTCTGTCTATTTCTTCTTTTGAGGCTATTATTATTGGATTTTTTGATTTTAAATATTTTTCATTAAACACATTTATGTTTTCTATTGCATCTTCACAATCACCAAAAAAGTTTAAAAGTTTAAAAAAAGTCCTACTGCCAACATTTTTACTTCTAAATAGTCTTAAAATATTATAATCTCTTCCCGATAGCATATATTCTATTTCGCACTGTAAGTATAGTATATAAAATAAAAATTAAAAAACAACAACTAATTAAGATTTTTCTAGCATAGAACAACCTAAAGTTTATAACAATAGGTTGTATTAAAATTACAAATTAATTTAATGTAGAACCTTTATAACTTTCCAGCTTTGTTTTCAATTCTTTATCATCAAAAAGAAATAAAGGAAGAGCATTTATTACTTTTTCAGGAATGGAATATTGTTTTTCATAAAGAACGCCAACAGCACCAAAATATGCTTCTTTTTCAAAATCAAAATTCAATAATTTAGCATATTTTTTTACTGTTTCTTCATTCTCAGCTTCAATTTCTATATAGTTTTGTAAAAATGGCCAAGTATCAATAACAATCTCAACTTCGTCATTTTTCCAAATCTCTCTCATGTTTTCTTGATAGGCAACTTGGGAATAATTTGTTTTAGTTATAAGTTCACAAGCATTTTCAAAATTACTAACTTCAATTTCAATTTCCTCAATATCGTTAATACCTTTTCCCTTGATTTCCTTATAAGTCATCGTAATTCTTTTGCCTTCATCTCTCACTCTAATATAAATTCTTTCTTCTTTTTTATCATTACAATGAAAACATTTTCTTTTCATTAAATGTTCTTCGTCAATAAGTTCAAGACCGATATTAGATAGTTTTTTTCTAATATCATCTTTATTGTCTATAAAAAATTTTGCTTCTATTTCTTTCGCCATATTAAAACCTTATTTTTTTAGCATTACACACATTTTTTAAATCTTCAATCAAACCAATGTCTTTTGAAATTTTCTCATTCAAAGGACTTTCGATTTTAACTTCATCAATTAATTCTTTTATTGAAATATTCTTTTCAGATTTTTCTTTTCTAACATTTGTTATTGTATTCAAAATAACTTTTCCAATTTCATCAATTTCTTTGTTTTCAACAAAATCTATAGATTTTGCCCAATTTCCTCTTGAAGAAACTGATTTAGTTTGATTAAACTCATTTTCATATACACATGAATATATTTCATCACAAATTGCAGGTGTAAATGGAGAGTATAATTTCAATATTGCATTGAATACATAATAAATTGTTCTAATTGCGCTTTGTTGCTCTCTATCAATTTTTTCTTTTTCTTCTTTTGATAGTTCAATGCCTTGATATTTTGTACCATTTGCACCATAACATCTAACCTTTACTATTTCCAAATAGTTATCACAAAAATCATTCCAGAAGAAACTGTCTATAACTTCAAGTGCTTTTCCGTATTCATAATTTTCAAGCGATTTTGTAGCTTGTGTAATTGTTGAATAAATTCTTGAAATTAGCCATTTGTCAATTGTTTCAAAAATTAAACCATTTGAAATGTCTTGTTGAGCATTTGAGAGATTACTCCCCCTTCCCCCTTGAGGGGAAGGGGTAGGGGTTAGGGGTTTATTTACAAACTCACTAATTTTATCTAATACTCCAAAAGTATCATCAACTACTTCATTAGCTTTAAATCTAATTATTCTATAACCTAGTTTTCTTAAAGCTTCTTCTCTTAATTCATCTTTTTCTTTATTAAAAATCTCATGAACCTTTCCATCAATCTCAATAATAACATTTTCACTTAAACAAGCGAAATCAACAATATATTTATCAATAGGTTGTTGTCTTTTAAATTTTAATCCATTTAATTGATTATTTCTTAAAAATTCCCACAAAATTTTTTCTGGTAAATTTGACTCTTGTCTTAATTTTTTAGCTTGCTCAAGAGTTTTTTCGGAGTAAAGATGTTCTACCCCTAACCCCTGACCCCTTCCCCTCAAGGTGGAAGGGGGAGTCATAGAATCCAAATTATCAAACATCATTTCCGCAAACTTCGCACTATTAAACAATTTTGTGATTAATTTCTGTCCCATTTTAATCATATCTATTGAATAGTTTGTATCTGTTCCTAATTGAGAACTTAAAGCCCAATATCTAACAGCATCTGCACCAAATTCATTTATTGTTTTAACTGGATCAACACCATTTCCCTTTGACTTTGACATTTTTGTTCCATCGCTAGCCAAGCAGAAACCATTAACGAAAATATTTTTCCAAGGAATTATATTTTGATGTAAATAAGCTTTTGTTAAAGTACAGAAAGCCCAAGTTCTAATAATATCATGTCCTTGTGTTCTCAAATCAAAAGGTAAATTTAAAGTTTTAGCTCTTTCTTTATCGCAAGTCAATTCTTCAGTGATTGATTGAGTTGATAATTGTGGACTTACAGATGAAGTCATCCAAGTATCAAAAACGTCAGTTTCGCCAATTACTTCATCTTTAGTATAACCTTTAGGTAAATCAACTGTAGGGTCTACTGGTAATTGTTCCATAGATGGTAAAATTACACTTCCATCTTTTTTAGAATACCAACATGGCACTGGGACACCGAAAAATCTTTGTCTTGAAATAGTCCAGTTCCAACTTAAACCATCAATCCAGCTGTGTATTCTACCTTTCATCCATTCTGGGTGCCATTGCACTTCATCAGCTTTTTTATGTAATTCATCTTTTATATCAAGAACATTAATGTTCCACTGACTTTTAACAAGAATTTCAAGAGGGCTTTTTGACCTTTCACCAACTTTTACTGCATGAATAATTTTTTCAGGCTCTCTAGTGATTTTTCCTTCTTCATTGAGAATTTCCAATATTTTTTCTCTAGCTTTAGTCGTAAATAAACCATTCAATTCTGATTTATATTTTTCATCAATTTCAGGAACATTATCAAAATACAAACAACCTTTTTCATTAATTATAATTTTCAAAGGAAGATTATATTTTTTATATTTTTCAACGTCTGCATTGTCACCAAAAGTACAACACATCATTACACCAGTTCCTTTTTCTTTGTCTACAGTTTCATCAAATAGAATAGGAACTTCAACACCTAACGGAGTAATAGCTTTCTTGCCTAAGTATTTGTCTTTGTTGTCTGGGTGAGTGAAGATAGCAACACAAGCTGGGAGAAGTTCTGGACGGGTGGTCATTATTTCTAATTGCTCTCTTGTTTTTCCGTCAGTCAATTCAAACTTCAAATAATTCATCTGGCTTTCTTTCTCTGCATCTTCAGCTTCTGTTTGTGCTAAAGCTGTCTGATCCACAACGTCCCAAATTATCGGCTCTTCTTTTCTATAAACTTTATTTTTATTGCATAAATCAATAAATGACATTTGAGAAACTTTTCTTGCTGTTGGAGATATTGTTCTGTATGCTTCATCAAAATCAAATGAATAATTCATTTTTATAAATTCTTCTTTCATAAATTGTTCAGCATCTTGAATTTCTTTATCACAAATTTTAACGAACTCTTGTCTGTCTATTGATTTGCTTTTTATGTTAAGCTTTTTTTCAACATATCTTTCTGATGGAAGACCATTGTCATCAAAACCAACTGGATAAAATACATTTTTGCCTGACATTCTTTGAAATCTTGCGATTGTATCCATTTGAGAATAACCAAAAATGTGTCCCATATGCAATGCGCCAGAAACATGAGGCGGTGGTGTATCTATTGAATAGATATTTTCTCTTTTTGTGTCATTCCAATTGAATTGAAAAATTTTAGCTTCTTGCCAATATTCTTGCCACTTTTTTTCGCTTTCTGCGAAGATATATTTTTTATTTAATTTAGTCATATTTTTAATATTAAGTAATAATTTGGTAATTTTTATTGAAATTACTTAACAGACGACTACGAATTTAATTTCTTTATTAATCACTTTTTACTCTTTCTTTTAACAAATTATAGCAAGCTTTCATCTCATTATAATAGTTATTTCTTATATTGCTATAAATTTTTTCAATTTCTTCTTCATCGTAAATGTTAGAAGTTCTATTTTTATCTGTTAACATGTTTAACCAGATTTCTTCATTGTTTATTAAATTGTATTTGTAAGCTTTTTGTAATACTTCTCTTGGAAAATTAATTTCTTTTTCCCCATTTTCAATCATATATAATTTTAAGAATTTCCAAAATAATTCTATTGTAAATTCAAATCGTTGAATGCAAGCATCTCTTTTGATTATTTCATCTTCAACTTCAGCACTTACAATTTCTGAAAATTTTTCAAAAGCTTTAGTTAGATTTTTAAATTTGTCTAAAATTTTTTGATTCATAAAACTACTTTTTCTTTTCTTACTCTTTCTTTAAATTTATTATCTTTTAATTTATTAAAATCAATATAATCAATTTCTAATAAAGTGTCTGCATTTTCAATTATTTCTGTAATTTTGCTCGAATCATAATTCTCATTGCAAATAATTGCTAAGTCTATGTCTGATTTTTCTTCATTATAGCCTCTTGCTCTTGAACCGTAAAGCCAAACTTCCTTCACAAAAGGTAGTAATTTTAATTCTTCTATAAATTTGTAATTCTTTATGTTTTGCATTTTTTTATTAAAAATATAATAAACTTTCGTAAATATTTTTAGTTTTATACATCAAATATAATTTAGCATTTTTTTCGGCTATATTTTTTGACATGATTATATTTGTTTCAAAATATCTGCTTAAAACATTAGAAAATTCATACAATAAATCTAAACATAAACTATAATTATGTAGCTTAATTTCTCTTTTCATATCAATTCTTAAATCACTGATTTTTGTTATTAGTATGTGGTCATTTCTGGTCTTTTTAGATAATTTTCGTATTATTTTTGTAAATAAAGGTATCTTTTTTTCAATTTTTGAATCAGCTAATATATTTTTTATTCTTTTATAGCTATTTTTTATTAAAACCATTTTTTCTGGATTTTCTTTTGCATAATTGTCAACTATGACAATCTTTTTGTATATATTATAAACATTTAAAGCTGGTTTATTTTGTTTGTTTTTTTTGTCAAATACTAATGCAATTATTTTTTCATCGTATCCACAATCTTTTAAAAAACTAAAAAATCTGTCTCTGCATAAATTTGTGATATCTTCTTTAATTTTGTTTATTTTTTGTTTTATACTGATTTTTGATTCGTTATTGTTTTTGTAAATTCCAGTTTTGAATAAACTTATTGATTTATGTACTAAAACTTGGAATGGTATCGAAATTTCTCCTTCAGCTAATATTTTGATAACAGAAGCCATGTTTTTTCTTATTCCGTAAGGGTCTTTTGAACTTGTTGATTGTTCATTTGTAATAAACAATTTTGTTATGTTATCAATTCGTCCTGCTAAAGAAATAATTTTTCCTATGTCTGTTGATGGTATTGGATCTTTTAAATTTCTAGGTTCATAGTATTGTTTAATACCGTCACAAAGGACTTTTGGGTAAGAATTTACTTCGGCATAATATGCTGATAAATAACCTTTTAATATCGGATTGTCTTTTGTTAATGTTGTTGTGCAGTCTATTTTACATAATTTAGCAGCTTCTTCAGTATTAAGCAAATCACAATGAGGTATCCATAAACATATGAATTTTGATAACTCAGTCAATCTCTCCATTTTGTTAAACACTGAACCAAAACCTTTATGATAAGGTAATTGTTTTAATTTATTTATTTTAACTTCAAGGCTTTCTGATAAATATTCTGCTAATTTTGAGTTTATTAAAGATAATTTTTTATCGATTGCACTTTCTAATTCTTTAACTATATTTTCATTTATTTTTGTGTTAGTAAAAGATATAATTTTATTAGAAATAGTATTTTGAATATTATCTTTTAAACAAAAGCAATTATAATCATTACAAATAGCTGTTGTTATTATCATTTCCGGTAGTTTTAAAAATTCTTTGTTGAATTTTACATAGAAAACATCTGGATATTCCATTGTGTCTACTATTTTTTTTACTAGATTTTTTGTGAAATTATCATCGTTGTATATGTTTAATTTCAATTCGTCTTCTATTTTTAATATTTTATCTACTATAATCTTCTCTCTTTCGTTTTGGTTGAAAATTACAAAATTGTCTTTCATTTTTATTTGATAATCATCAAAACTTTCGATTTTTACTTTTTTATCTAAGCCAATTAATATTTTATGACCGTAAGTGTGATTGTTACTTGTTAAATCACAAAAATTGAACTTTAAAATATCATTATCAAATAAACACAAAATATTTCTCAATGGACTAATCCATCTAGTATTCATTGAATTTATCCAACTGATATTTTGCGGGAATGAAGAAGCAATAGATGACAATATATTTTCCATATTTTTTTCTAAAACATCTTTAACTTTTATTTGTAAATTTTCTTGAATTAGAACTAAATTTCCATCTTTTTCAACTAACTCGTCAATAGACTTTAAATTATATGCTGATAAAAATCCTTTCTTTTCTTCAGTAGTAGCTTTAACTTTAGGACCACAAATTTCTCTATATTTAATATTTATATTTGTTAAAAGCTTATCGCAATATATTATAATTCTACAAGGTGTAGTATATACAGAAATTGAATTTATATTATTTTTTTCTATTAAACCTAATTCTAAAAAATGTTCTGTAATAATTTTTTTTATATCGGGTTTTATTTTATCAAAAAAATAGTATGGTATTTCCTCTGAATATAATTCTATAAATAAATTACTCATTAGTTCCCTCATGTAAATAATTCTCGCAACATAAATCTACTAATTCTCTCAAAGATTTACTATAATCCAATTTGGCATCATACATAATATAATCCCTCAAACACAGAATATCTAAACAATACTTTGCTTTTAAAATATTTATATATGCTGGGATTATAATTTTTTTATCTAATAATTTGATAGCTATATCTTTAAAGTTAATTAATTGTTTTAAGATAATTTCATTTGTTGTTGAGTCTTTTATAAATTCATGATTTTCAAGTTCTGATTTATACATAATATCTGAATACAAAATTTCATCTTTTTCTTTTGAACCATTCCAAGATATATCCCATAAATTATTATTGTTTTGTAAAATTGTTAAAATTTTATCTAAATCAAATGTTATTATTGTAGGGACACAAGTAAAATCATGATATCCTATATTTTGAACATAATGTAATTTTGCTATTGAAACATTATTAAATAAAATTCTATAACCGAAAGCGTTAAATCTGAAAATAAAATTTTCATAATTCTCATTAATAAATCTTATATCATTATCTTTTAGATTTAAACCAATATATTCCAAACTATTTAAGAATAACTGTTGTGGATTTAATACTTTTGATTTTAGAACTACTTGAAACTTCAAAAAAGTATAATTTTGAATGCCAAATTTATCATTATCAAATTCTTTTGAAGCGACATGTGGTTGGAAATACATTGTATCAATATTATTATCCTCAATCATTCCAAAGAAAGTTGTTGGGTGAAACAATGGTGATGATATTTCAGTTTGAGATGGTGGTATTAATACACAACCAAAATTATCCCAAAAACCATATAATTTTGTAAGAATTTTTTGAAAACTATTATAATCTTTTGAACCCATTAACAAATATTAAATTTATTTCACTAATATTCTTATATATATTTTTTAATATTTCAAGTTCTATAATCTAATGTTAAATTTTATTATTTATAGGAATAACAAATAATATTAATTGCAAAAGCAATAATCATAAAATTGACTTTTATAAAAAAATTGTTAGCCTAAGTGCCAATGTTAACAATTTGAAAAAATTATGACTAAAAATAAAATTATCAAAATTGCAAATTTTGAAATTTCAAATGATAAACCATTCTTTTTAATGGCAGGACCTTGTCAAGCTGAAAGTTTGGATCATTCATTGTTTATAGCTGATGGTATCAAAAAAATATGTGAAAAACTTCACATACCGTATGTATTTAAAGCAAGTTTTGATAAAGCTAACAGAACTAGTGTTAGTGCAAAAAGAGGATTAGGATTAGAAGAAGGATTGAAAGTATTTGAACAAATAAAGAAAAAAATTGGTGTTCCTGTAATTACGGACGTTCATTTGCCAGAGCAGGCGAAGCCAGTTGCTGAAGTTTGTGATGTATTGCAAGTTCCTGCATTTTTATGTAGACAATCTGATTTACTTGAGGCTATTGCTAAGCAAGGCAAACCAATGCATATTAAAAAATTACAATGTTTGGCTCCTTGGAGTATGGAAAGTGTTGTAAAAAAATGCGAAGCTTTCGGAAATGATAAAATAATGCTATGCGAGAGAGGAACAGCCTTTGGTTATGGAACTCAAGTTGTTGATATGAGAGCATTCCCAGTAATGGCACAACACGGAACACCTGTAACTATTGATTGTACACACGCAGTTCAACACCCAGGCGGAAGAACTACTGGTGGAAACAGAGATATGGCTCAGGTAATTGCTTCTGCAGCAATATCAGTTGGTGTTGCTGGTGTATTTGCTGAAGTTCATGATAACCCACCAGTTGCTCCATCAGATGCTGCAAATATGATTTACTTAAGCAAGCTAGAAAAGATCTTAACAAGATTAGTTTTATTGGATAAAATTGCTAAGGAAAATCCTATGGAATATGAAAATTATGAAATTATAATGTAATTTTTTTGAGGCTTTAGTTTCTAAAGCCTCATTTTATATACTTTCATTATTAAATATTATTATAAAGTTAATATTAATATAATAAATTTTATGTTATGTTAACAATAAAAAGAGTTTATAATGATAATTTCACAATTGGAAAATTAGTTTTTGAAGATAAGGTATTTTATACATTAGAATTGCCTTACAAAGATAACCAAACAAATATTTCTTGTATACCAGAAGGGATTTACAAAATCAGAAAACATTACAGTCCAAAATTTAAAGAATGTTTTGCTATTAACAATGTGGTTAATAGGACAAATATATTAATACATGCAGGGAATTATACAAAAGATACTCATGGCTGTATATTGGTTGGTTTAAAAGTTGGTGATGGCTCTATTTTTGAGAGCAGAAAAGCATTAAAAATATTACTCAATATTTTACCAGAGGAAGAGGAATTAAAAATATGTTAAAATAGACATGTTGCATAAATAATTTGTAATATTACAAATTTTTTTATTTTTTTCTTGCAAATTAAAATATTGGTTATTATAATTCAAAATCATGGGTGCTTAGCTCAGTTGGTTAGAGCATCTGCCTTACAAGCAGGGGGTCATAGGTTCGAATCCTATAGCACCCACCATGGAGCGGGTGTAGCTCAGCTGGTTAGAGCGTCTGCCTGTCACGCAGAAGGCCGAGGGTTCAAGTCCCTTCACTCGCGCCATCATTTTGATGGCGTATTTTAATTTCTTATGATTTTAAATACTTTTTCTTAATTACTAAGATAATCTGAATACTAATTTATGATTGTAAAATAAGTTGTTATCAGGTAATAACACATTTAAGGCTTAAAGCGTATCAATCCATGTTATCATAATATATTTAGCTTGAAAAATAAAATAATATATATTACAATTAGAATGTCTTTATGACTATAGCAATAAATGTTATACATAATAGACGATATGGACCCGAGGGCGGTACTCGGCATCTCCACCAGAGATTAATAATGGGGATGAATCAGCTTTGACATACGTTAAAAAGTATTAATTTTGCTCGGTTAGATACGACCGCAACAGTTCAAAAACTTAAATGCAGATGAAAATGCAGAGTTTGCTTTAGCCGCTTAACCCTTCGGGGTTGCTCCAATAGGAGTTTGACTAACAAACAGTGGTTAGGAGGGAACCATTTAACCAATCCCTCCACTTATTCAGTATGTTTAAAATCATTAGACACTGTTATCAAATGTTTAATCTTTTTAAACTCACTTATACGAAGAAATACAAGGAATGTCATAAATTTTATTGCGACTGTAAACCTTTGATAACAGTGTCTAATATTATAATAAATATTTAATGTATTCTTGATTAATTTATACTATTACCATTTTTATATATAATTTATAGATTTACTTTTTATTTTTATACTATACCATAAATGATAAGTGTATTTTATAGGAAAAAATGTCTTTAACTTGTGGTATTGTAGGCTTACCAAATGTTGGCAAATCAACATTATTTAATGCTTTAACTCAAACTGCGAAAGCAGATGCTCAAAACTATCCATTCTGTACAATTGAACCAAATATTGGTAGGGTGTGTGTGAATGATGAAAGATTGAACAAATTGGCTCAAATAGCTCATTCAAAACAAATAGTTCCAACACAAATTGAGTTTTGTGATATTGCAGGGTTGGTTAGAGGTGCAAGTAAAGGTGAAGGATTGGGAAATCAGTTTTTATCTCATATAAGAGAGGTTGATTGTATAGTTAATGTTGTTAGATGTTTTGAAGATACAAATATTGTGCATGTTGAAAATACTATTGATCCAATTAGAGATTTGGAGTTGATTGAAACTGAATTGGTTTTGTCGGATTTGGAAAGTCTTGAAAAAAGGTTACCAAATCTTGAAAAAAAAGCAAAAAGTGGCGATAAAGAATTGGTAGAGCAGGTTAATTTGATTAAAAAAGTCTTGCCATTATTGAGAGATGGAAGACCTGCACGCGATTACAAACCAACAAAAGATGAAGAAAAAGAATATAGAATGTTACAATTATTGACTTCAAAGCCTGAATTTTTTGTTTGTAACGTTTCTGAAGAAGATGTCTTGACCGGAAACAATTTTACAAAAAATGTTGAAGAGTATGTGAAAAAAAGAGGTGGGATTTCAACGATAATTTCTGCTAAGGTTGAATCTGAAATAGCTGTTTTGGAAACTAGAGAAGAAAAGAAAGAGTTTTTGGAGGCACTTGGATTAGAAGAAACTGGTCTTGATAAAATTATAAAAATAGCTTATCAATTCTTAGGACTGATTACTTTCTTTACAGCTGGTGAAATGGAAAGTAAAGCTTGGACTGTTAAAAAAGGTAGTTTTGCTCCTCAATGTGCTGGAGTTATTCATACTGATTTTGAAAAAGGTTTTATAAGGGCTGAAACAATTTCTTATGATGATTATATTAAATATAATGGTGAGGAAGGTTGTAAAAATGCTGGTAAATTAAGGGTAGAAGGAAAAGAATATATTGCTAAAGATGGAGATATATTTCATTTTAGGTTTAATATTTAAAAGTTTTTATGGAAGAATTATTGAAATTATTATATAATGTTTTTTCGCTTTTTTTGCAAATATTTATAGCGGTTATTAATGATATTAGGGAGATTTTAAACAATTTGTTTAATTAAATTATGACTGGAATACATGAAGAACATGAGAAAACAAGAATTTCAAATAGAAGATTAATAGTAATATTTTCTATACAGATTTTTCTGTTTTTGGTTTTAATTATTAGGCTGACGTATCTTCAAATTATTAGTTATGATAAATATGTTGGTATGTCTGAAGATAACCGAATAAAAACTTTTGTTATTCCGCCATTAAGAGGACATATTTTGGATAGGAATAATATAAAGCTCACTGAAAATCAAAAAAATTATAGAGTTTTGTTTTATCAAAGTAAAAATAGTAATAATAATGTTATTAAGAAATTATCAGAAATTCTTAGTTTGTCTGATAATGAAGTAAGTAAAATTGTAAAAAAATTAGATAAAAATAAAGATCAACCAATTGTTTCTATTGTGGATAATGTTGATTGGGAAGATTTGATTAAAATAGAAGCAAATTCATATATGCTAGATGGGATATCTATTGAAAATGGTTATATTAGATATTATCCTTATTCAACAACTTTTTCTCATGTTATTGGTTATGTTAATAGTCCAATAAAAGAAGAAATTGATAATGAGAAAGAACTAAAAAATAAAGAACTTTTACTTAGTCCTGATTATAAAATTGGTAGAAGCGGAATGGAGAAATTATTTAACAGTAATATAACAGGTAAGAATGGCTTTAAAAAATTAGAAGTTAATGCTTTATCTGTTCCTATAAGAGAAATAAGTGTTAAGCCAAGTACTGAGGGGAAAAATATCAAATTAACTATAGACTATAATTTACAAAAGTTTGTTGAAGATAGAATGAAAGGTCTTGAAGGTGCTGTTATAGTTATGAATGTTAGGACTGGTGAAATTCTAGCTATGGTTTCAACACCAACATTTGATGGTAATAAATTTGTTGAAGGTGTTTCTAGCGAGTATTGGGAAGAGTTAAATAATAATCCTGCTAAACCTTTAAATAATAAAGCTGTTAGCGCTACTTACCCACCAGGTTCAACATTTAAATTGATAACCGCTATATCTGCTTTAGAGAATGGTTGGAGTGAAGATAAAGAAATAGAATGTAGAGGAAAACTTTATTTAAATAAAAGTAGAACTTTACATTGTTGGAAAAAAGAAGGTCATGGAATAATAAATATGGTTCAAGCTATTAAATATTCTTGTAATATATATTTTTCAAGAGTTGGTCTTTTTACCGGTATAGAAAATATTTATAAAACTGCTATTGATTTTGGTATTGGTGAAAATTTTGATATAGACTTATTAAACAAAAAAGTTGGCAATGTTCCAAATAAAGATTGGAAGAGGAAGGTTTTTAATGATGTTTGGGTTACAGGAGATACTATTAATGTTTCAATAGGGCAGGGGTTCTTAACAGTTACTCCTCTTGAATTAGTTGTTATGGTTGCTAGAATTGCTAATGGTGGTTATAAAGTAGAGCCATTTATAATATCTAATAGTCCTACTGCTGATAAGAATAAAGAAGTATTTTTATCTCAGCCAATAGTTAGTCAACAAACTATCAATACAGTTAAAAAAGGTATGTATGGAGTTATAAATGACAAAGATGGTACTGCTTATTGGTCAAGAATCAAAGAAAAAGGTTTTGAAATGTCTGGTAAAACTGGAACAGCACAAGTGATAGCAAAAGAAAAATTAGAAGAAATGGAGGAAAATTATGAAGAAGTTGAAACAAAATTTAAACATCATGCTTTATTCGTAGCTTTCGCTCCTTATGAAGATCCAAAATATGCTATTTCTGTTGTTGTTGAACATGGAAATAGTGGCTCTGGAGCTGCAGCACCAGTAGCTAGAGATGTTTTATTAT
Source organism: Rickettsiales bacterium (assembly GCA_035470525.1). GTDB lineage: Bacteria > Pseudomonadota > Alphaproteobacteria > Rickettsiales > UBA1997 > CALXSC01. The sequence goes on along the minus strand of DATIQT010000067.1, from coordinate 2,168 downwards.
TTGCACAGAAAAATAATATTGGTTTTGAACAAACTGAAAAATGAAAATAGAAGATTGTGGATTTATTGTTTTTATTAAGAAATTTGAAGAAAATTCTTTATTAGTTAAAGTATTAAGTAAAGAAAATGGTTTAATTTCTGGATATGTGAAACATACTAAAAAAGACATAAATCAATATCAAATTGGTAATTTAGTTAATTTTTCATGGTCAGCAAAAAGTACAAATCAACTTGGAACTATAAAAATCGAAGTTGTGAAATCATTTTTATCAAATTTTATTTCTGAGAAATTTTATTTAAATTTAATAGAAAGTATAACAGTTCTAATAAACGAATTGATTTATGAAAGATATTTGGAGCAGAACTTATATAATAAAATGTATACTATTTTTAATTATATAATACAAAATAAAGAAAAGGAATTAATTCTAAAAGAATATTTATATTTTGAAAATATACTATTAAATATACTTGGAACCGGAATTATTTTTGATAATGCTGTTAATTTGAATGAATTATACTATATTTCACCAAAAACTGGATTAGCTGTTTCTAAAATTAAAGGAGAACCCTACAAAGATAAACTTTTATATTTTCCTTTATTATTCCAGAAAGAAAAAATTGAACAAAAAGATATATTTCAATGTTTTGAAGTTATGAGTTTTTTTCTTAAAAAATATCTAGATGAAAATAATAATTCTCAAAAATACAAAAAATTTATAATTATTAGGGAAAAATTATTTATATAATAAGCATAATTTAAACCTCTTTATCCATTCAATTTTTATCATATTTCCTTTCTCAACAACTGGTTTCTGTTGGTATTGTGCAGAGAATATAAAAGAACCCATATCTTTTTTAATTTGCTCTATTTCCTTAAATCCTTCTCTTGATGGGTGTAAAATATCCCCTTTTAACCTAAATTTTTCAAAATTGCCAATTGAATAATATGTATCTTTTTCAGCTATTGCTGGTATATTCAACACAGTCCATTCATTACTTTTTTCAAGTAAATATCCAACCAAATCATTCGGATGTAACCTTTGCATAACAATTATAATCGCGCCATTTTTCTTATCATTTAACCTTGATATAAAAGTATTACTAAACCACTCCAACGTTTTAGTCCTATATTTTTGGCTCATCACTTGTTGTGGATTATGCGGATCATCAACAATCAAAACATCGCCACCTTCGCCCGTTAAACTTCCCCCAACCGATGTTGCAAACCTATACCCATTCTGCGTCGTTGCAAATTTTTGCTTTTCATTTTGTCCTTCCGCCATTTGAAAATTTGGAAACAAATCTTGAAACCATTTTGAAGAAACCACTAACCTACAATCCGTTGAATGTTTCAAACTTAGTAGTTCAGAATAACTCGCTACAATAATTCTTGAATTTGGCTTTTTTCCCAAAATCCAAGCAGGAAAAGCTACACTAACACACACAGATTTAAGGCTTCGTGGTGGAACATTTATTATTAATCTTTTTGTACTTCCATCAAACACACTTTTAAGATATTCAGCAATCAAATCTATATGCCAATTATGATTATATTTCACACCAGAATTTATCGTATTAAATGTTTTGTGAATAAAAGCAGATAAATCATTTTGCAGAACCTCCTTTTTTAATTGAGAAGGAGTAAGTTTATTATTTAAAAAATCATTTAATATATTCATATACTTAATTAACTATTAGTTGAAACATAAAATTCTACCTTGCACTTCAAACAATGTCGTCAATCAACTTGCGTTGTATTATAATTATAAGATGCACAAGTTATTTTCCTAATTGTTTTTTGTGTAAGTAAATTTATTATATTCCAACCAATAGTTAATTAAGTATAATATTGAATAATTATAAAATAAAATATTGTCTTTGGAAGTATTATAACAGGAAGTTTAGAACCTATTGGACATAAAACATAACTCAAAAGATAAGTTTTTTCTAAAAGAAAATCAACTTCCTTATCATATTTCTTGTAAAAGTCTTTATCAAAAAATACAATATAGCTATTAATTAGACCTCCTGCAAATAAAATTTGAACAATTTCAATACTTATAGTAAATCAAATTATAATTTTAAATAATTTTCCTTAAAATTCTAATTTCTACTTCAAATACTTGTTTCCAACCGCTCGTTCCTCGCGGGGAAGGTGTAGTCTTT
>DATIQT010000066.1:0-10670 GCA_035470525.1 Rickettsiales bacterium | reverse complement strand
AAGTGTTCCCTCATTTGCATAACCATAACCTGTAGGAACTTCAAACTTTGAGTTATAACTCCATAGATTTATTCTGAAACTTCCAGCAGAGAACTGTCCATGAAATGTAGCACCATTAGTATTCCAAGTTGGCATTTTAATGTCTGTCAGTTTAATTCCAGCATCAAACTTTGTGTTATTGATGAAATTTGTATTTGATAATAATGAGTTTACAGTGTCTCTAGCACAAATTAAGTTGAATGCACCAGCTCCGCTTACTTTTGCATCATCAATAAGTAATTGACACATGTCATTAATTTGACTTATTGGATTACCGCTTCCGCTCCATTTAGTGTCTGTTCTATCTATGTAATGGGAAAAGCTTTAATTTAATTAATAAAACTAAAAATTATGAACAAAACATTCAATAATTTCTTCAAAACTTCTTATATTTTTCATTGATGGACTTGCTTTTTTCTTTTCTTCAAAATATTCAGCCTCTGCAAGTTTACCTTCTCCATATAAAATTGGTTGACAACCAGCATTATAAGCACAATCAATGTCTTGTTTTGAATCTCCTATAATCCAAACATTAAGTGGGTTAATTTCAATTTCAGTCCCTTCAAGCGCTTTAAACACTGGAGAAGCATCTGGCTTATTCTTTTCACTATCACCGTTAGCCATAATTTTAAAAAAATTAATATCTTTATACAAAGCTTCAATTTCCAATAAAAGTAAACTTCTTTCTTTATTGCTTACAATAATCAATTTAACTTCTGGATTATTTTTGTTTAAATATCTTAATGCTTCTTGGGAAAACGGTAATGGTTGCAATAATTCTTTATATAACTCTAAATAAGCTTGTAAATATTCTTCATATGCTTTTTTGGCATTTTCACCAAAAAAATTAACAAAATTCTCTTTTAAAGATTTATTTGGATCCCTATATTTTTTCTTTGCGACTTCCCACTCTTCTTTACCATATTTTGCAAGAACTTTATTCATCGAACTAACAACAACATCTCTATTTTCAGCCAATGTATTATCCCAGTCAAAAATTATTACTTGTGGTTTTTGCAAAGTTTTCATATATTTTTTATTGCTTTATTAAAACTATCATAGACAATAAGACTAAAAAATAATAAATCAATATAAATGGAAATAGATATTTTGGTTGGGTTATATGGCTCTGGAAAATCTAGAATTCTAGAAAGTATTTCAGATAGTGGAATTGGCAAAATATCTTTTGACGATATTGATATTAAAACTAGAACTAAAGAAGAAAGAATTGAAATTATTTATCATTTATTTTCAAATTTCTTAGAAATAAGTATTGATTATGAACAATTTAAAAGACAATATTTAGAAATATTCTCTTTACAAAATGAAAGTTTAATAAATACACTTTGTGCATTATATTCTATATATACACAAAAAAATCCAAATGAAGTTGCTAAAAATAATTTAAGAAAACAAGTTTTAATTCCCTCCATATTAGAATATTTTTTAAAAAGTATGACTGCTTCTCATCAGCATGATAGAACGATAATTGATAGTGGTGCTATGCATTTTTTGTGTATGGATTCAAATTTTTTTAATAGACTATCTATAGGAGCAAATGGTAAAATAGGAAAACAAGCTATATCTATGATTTCTTCTCAAATACCAGAAGGTGAAAATGTCGAGATTGTATTAATTGGTTCTGGTACTCAGGAGAGTTTAACTAGGCTACAAGGATTTGTTAGAGATGTTTGTGGTTCATTAGAGTTGCAAGGAAAAAGAAATAATATAAAATTCACAATTACAAATGATTATTCACAAACAAAAGATTCAAATATTGTGATTTGCAGTGCTGGTAAGTGGCCAACCCAAAGAGAAAAGGAAGCTTTTAGCTTAGTAGATCCAAGTGGTAGATTAATTCAATCTCAAGTTAATGCAAGAATGGTTGTTGATGTTATGACCGAATTAAAGACTCATTGTCCTAATGCTTTAGTTCTTATGGTTACGAATCAAGTTGATATGATGTGCTATGTAGCAAGAGAAGTTGCAAGCAATATGTCTATAATAGGCTTAAGCGGAGCTGTTGATTCTTCTAGATTAAAACAAAAAATAAAAGAAATAACTGGATTACAGAGCGATGGTTTAATGATTGGCTTTCATAATGCGAGTATGACACCAATTGTTAGGAGTTTAAAAAGTAGAACAGATGGAAGAACAATCTTCCCAATATTATCTGAAGAAGTTAGCTTTGCGGAAGATACAGATCTACAAGAGGAATTTATTGAAGTAGAAAGACAAAAACTTGAAACTATACTATCATCTACTAGAGCATTAGGTGGACAAATTTCAAGAGAACAAAGAACGGGTTTAGAATTAGAACAAAGGGATACAGGTGCATCAATACTTCCAGCTACTGCAATTGCTCAATTAATTAATGGTTATTGTTTTGGAATTCCATATGTTGAAAGTTATAATGCATTTATAACAGAACCGAGTGTAGCACATCATTATGGTATAGAGCCAAAAACAGAATTAAGCATTCCAATAAGGGTAAATAAAGGAAGGATAGAACAAGTGACCGAGATTCCTTTATTGGAAACTGAAAAATTAGCTATGAGAAGAGCTCAAGTTCAATTAGCAGAAGATTTAAAAATTCTTAAAACAGGAAGTAGTATAACATTATAAACTTAATTAAAGGATACTTATGGATTTTTTAACTTTAAAACAACAACAACCTTTAGTCGATAAACCAAAAAGGTATGCTATATTTACAAGAGGTTGCTTTGATTGTTTACATCTAGGACATTTTGTTCTTTTAACTTCATTCTTAGTTGAAAGTTCAAAAATATTAAAATGTAATTTGTCCGATATTGATTTTTATCTTTCATTAGCATCTCAAGATGCCGAAATTGCAAAAGGTATAAAATATCATGATACCCAAGATACAAGATATCAAAATTTATTAAATACTAAATTGCTATATAATATTACAGTGGATAGGCATACTATGCCAATTTTTGATACAATTTCTAGTAAAATGAATTGTTTTTGTATTGGAAACGATCAAGATTCTAGAACAACATTTCAAACTGTTATAGAAAAATGTCATAAACTTGGAGTTTTTGTCCTAAAATTGCCGTCAAAAGTTTCCGGTATATCATCTACAATTATAAGAAATAGAATTAAAACGTTTAATGAAGATACTTATGTTGCTAGAAAAAATATAGAATCAGATTTAATTTTTGATGAGGAAACAAGAAAAAATATTTTACTTTTAAAAGAAGTTGGCATTATTGATGACAGTGTTTTAAAATATTTTAACCTTGATTCAAATGCAAGAACTAGAAAAATGAGAGAAGTATTTTTATCTAGTTTTCATACAAAAGATGAAAGAAGTTCTACTACATTGTATTCAAATTTATAATAATAAATATTGATAATATGAATTGTATTTTTTGTGATTTAAAAGACAAAATTATATTGAAAGAGACAAAGAATTTTGTCATAATGGTTGGAAAGGGAATAATATCTGTTGGACATGTAATGATAATTCCTAAAAAGCATTATAAAGCTATAGGCGATATAAGTGATGACATGCTTGAAGAATTTATTTTTTTGAAAAATGAATTAAATGAAAAAATTGCAAATAATATTTCCAAACCATTTTTTGTTGAATATGGTGTATTTATGCAATCAGTTGGACATGCACATATGCATGTTGTTCCAAGTTCTAATACTGAATATAAAAATGTAAATATAATAAATGATTTGTTTGTTCCAATAATAAAAAATAAAAACTTAAATTGTAATAAATTGGAAAATTATAAGGATTTATTAGAATTTTACAAAGAAAAACAGCAATATGTTTATTTTGAATTTAATAATGAAAAGTATGTAATAGAAACTAATAATTTAATAAAACAAGATATTGCTAGATTTTTAAGTATAAGGAAATTCTTTGCAAATAATATTGGTATTAAAGGAATTGGTAGCTGGCAAGAAATGACTGAAGAAGATAAACAAAATGATAAAATAAAAATTAAAAAAACAGTTGATGTTTTAAAATTTTAATTAAAATAGAATGATTTTATGAAAAAAATAACATTAATCGGTGCAAATGGCAAAATAGGACAGAAAGTATTATTGCTTTTACCTTTGTTAAAACTAGGAAAAGAGCAGTTAGAAGTTGTTTTACTAGATATTTTTGATGATAACTCATATACAAGAATGAGCGGTTTTATCAAAGATTTAGAAGGTGCTTTCTCCATCAGAAATAATATGAATATAAAATTCAAAATAACTGGAGATTATAAGGATACTGAAAACTCTAATTTAGTTGTTTGTATGGCTGGAAAGTGGCCTACAAAAGAAGAAAAAGAAAAATATAAGGAAAAAGATCCAAGTGGCAGATTAGTTCAATCAATTGTTAATAAGGATTTAATAACTAATATTATAAAAGAGTTGAGCGATTACTGTCCTAAATGTTTACTTCTAATAACAACAAACCAAGTAGATATAATATGTTCTGTTGCAAACAAAATTAATCCAGACATGAATATAATTGGTTTAAGTGGTGCTGTTGATTCATCAAGATTTAAACAAATTGCAAAGAATGAATTTAATATTGATTTGCAAGGCTTAATGATTGGTTTACATAACAATATGATGTTTCCTTTAAAGGAAAGCATAATATCTTCTAATAATGTTTCTGATGAAATTGTTGAAAAAATTACACAGAGAACAAGAATTTTAGGAAAAGAGATTTCTGATAATCAAAAAACTGGAATTGAAAATTTAGGTATAAATACTGGTGCTTCGATATTACCAGCATATTCAATTTTTCAATTAATAGAAGGATATTGTTTTGGAAAGGAATATATAGAAAGTTATAATATTAAAGTTAGAAATAAAAAAATAGCTGATTTTTATAATATTCCTCTTAATTGTAATATGAGTCTACCAGTAGAAGTAAGCAAAAATAAAATAAAAATTAGTACTAAATTCAATTTAAGTGAAGAAGAAAAGAGAAAAATGTTTGTATTATCTAAAGAATTAAAACAAATGCTTTTTGGGTAAGCATCAAGTTCATCAAGAAATAGTTTCTTTATTGGAAGTGAACGGAGGCTGTTTCCATTGTGGCAACCGCTGATTCTCAAAAATCCACCTAAGAAATCTACAAGCTCTGCGGTGTCTCCAGTTCTACGACTATGTATGTTGTCTGTCTCCACAATGATTTCAACTATTTCTTTATTATTTTATCAGCTTTGTTTTAGTAGCTTCCGTTGTTGTATTTACAATGTTTGTCTATCTATTACTTGAAAATTAACTTGGGGAGTGCATGACTGGGGCGGTCGCCAAATTTAACCGCAAGGCATTTGAATGTCGCACAGTACCTTTGATGTGCTGTGGTGTGTGTATTGTTTGATTTACATTAATAATTTTTATACTAAAACTAAAATGTTTATTATGGAACTCTTTTTTTTAATAATTTTAAGAAAGTATTTTACATACAAAACAAGGCATTTTTTCAAAGTACCTCTAAGGAAAATATAAAATAAAAATGCCTCCGTATTCTCTATGTATTTTCAAGTATAAACTAAAATATATAGTTCATACTTGAAATAAAAGTATATTCACATTATAATTTGGTGGTGGTAGTGGGTAGCTACCACCTTATATGTGTCAAGATAATATTCAGCTACAATACTTCTTAACCAAGAATATGTTTATTTATATTCCCGAATATACTCTATTCTCATTGATCACTTCATCTTTATTTACTTCACTGTTTATTTCACAATTTAAAACAACAAGTCCTACAAACATTTAGAGATAAAATTTAATCCTAAATTTTATCTCTATTTACATTTGTCTTAGCTTTTATTCATTTTTTCTTTAAACATCAAAGTTTTAGGTTTAAAAATATCTTTCTTAAAAATCAGTTCCGCAAAATCATTTTCTAATAAATATTTCTTATTCTCTTTTGTAAGTTCTTTTTTCTCAAAATCATAAAACCTAGCTATTTCAAGCGAATGCTTATTATTTACAATATTATAATTCTCATAAACATTTCCTATTATCTCAGTTCCATCAGCTCTATCAAAATGCATACCAATAGCAAACGGAACATCTTTATTAAACGGCTTAGTTTCAAATGCAGACTCATTAGGATTATAATACAAAAAGAATATTTCCGTTCCACTTCTCAGTATATCCCCCTCACACAACCTATTTCCCTTTCCATCTGTAATATGTGTATACTCCATCAAAACACCCTCAGAATTCAAATAGGTTTCATTTGAAGTTGTTATTATTTTAAAATTAGCATTATCTTTAGTTTTCAAACCACCACCAAATTCAATTGACTTAATATCGTTTGGATAATACATTCTCTGTTCCTTAAAATTCCAAAACCTATACTGCGGAAACCTTTGAAATATTTCCTTATCATACTTATTAGGTTTTACCAAACAACCATGTCTCAATATTAATTTTCTACCAAGTATATCCACATTATCATTACCAATATTACCCAAAATTACTCCGGGAAATATTTGCTCTTTATTTTTAATAAATCTTTTACTTGTAATTGTTGCTACATCATTATTCTGATGAAGACTGGTAAGTTCATTTCGTTCTACATTTTTTTTCTGATTCATAAAACCTCTATATTTACATATAAAATTTTACTTTCATTGTGAACGCCCCCTTGTTACACAACTTATGAGTAATAAGCTACTAATTCTAATATAAGAGGTTGATTTTTAAAAAAAATTGAATAATATCCATATCATAAATTGAAAATTACATAAAATGTATATATGGAAGAGAAAATTTATCAGATTCTTTATAAGAGAAATATAATTCAACCACTAAAAGGTGTTTTGAAAACTATTGAAGAAGGCAGTGTTGTAAAAGCTTCAGAAAAATTAAATCGTACACAAGCGACAGTTACAAGACAAATCCAATCCCTTGAAAGAGATTTAGGAGAAGAATTGTTTGATAGAAGTGGAAAAAATCTTATACCAAATGAAAAAGGTTTAAGATTTTATGATATGGCAGTCAAAAGACTTGAGGCTATGGAAACTTTATTTGCTGATTTCTTAACTGGAGAGAAAATTGAAGATGATAATACTATAAGGGTAGCGGCTCATTATGGTATTATTACTGAAATATTGCCAAACAAAATTAAAGAGTTTCAAGAAAAAAATGAAAATATTAAAGTGATTATTTATAATATTAATAGAGAAAAAGCATTAAAATTACTAGAGAATAATGAAATAGATATGGCAGTATACTCACGAACTTCTTATCCAAAATGCTTGCAATACACTAAATTTTTTGAAACAAAACCAATTTTGATTGTTTCTGAAAATAATCCTTTAGCATTAAAAAAACCTGACGAAATTACATTAAATGATGTAGACAATTCAACTTTTATAAATTTAAATGAGAATATGGTTTATGATTTTATGAAAGATACTTTAAAGAAAAATAAAAAATATGATTCAAAATTGAATTTGATTGATGGTGATTGGAGTATTTTATTAAAAATGGTAGGGGCTAACTTAGGTATAAGTGGTATTTTTGACTTTTACAATAATGAAACAAACCCAAATATAGTAAGTAAGGATATATCACACATTTTTCCAAATCTTATATTTGACATATTAACAAAAAGAAGTGAATTTAAAAAAAGTAGTTTAAATAAATTTATTAATTTTATGAAAATAAATTAATTATCTTTTTTATATCATATATATCAATAATTGATGGTAATTTTGTTAATAATAAATTTACATCATTTTCATTAGGAAATGAATAGTATTTAGCAGTTGACTTATTTTGCTCTTGATATATTATTTCCTTTCCGTCTACAATATTTGTTAATTTTTTTAAAAAAGTCGGCATACTTTTATTATAAATATTCATTAAATTCCATTGATAAGATTTATTAAAATTTATTTTTATATTATTTTTAAAAACAATCTTTCCAGAATCAATACCCTCATCTTCTATTCTATGAAAAGTGCATCCAGAATATTTATAATCTTGAATTATAGCTCGTAGTAATGAATAAACACCTCTAAATTCTGGCAAAGTTCCTGAATGAAAATTAAAAACATTGTTATTGCCACAAGCTTCTATTGTCGGAATTTTTAAAATATTTCTCAATCTAATTGATAAAACTGTGTCTGGTTTATAATTCTTTATAAAATCTATATTTTTATTAATATTATAAATATGTGTAAAAGAAACATTTTCAAAAGAAGACAATCTTTCCAAACTAAACATTTTTTTAAATTTTTTATTCTCAAAATTTTCTTTTGTTATATTTCTATCGTTTTCTGTTATTACATTATCTAGTTCACTTTTTGCTCCAGTAATACTCAAAATATCCATTTTAAACATACTGGGATTAGCACTAACATAATCATCTATAACTATTAATATATTATTTTTGTTATAAAATTTTTTTACAATTTTATTTATTGTAATTGTTGAAATAAGATCGCCATCTGTTAAAATTAAAATTTTCATTTCTTTGCCTTAATTATAATTATTTGATTTTACTAAAAGATATTTTTTTGCTACTTTTAAATTATAATCATTTAAAGAAAATAAAATTATTTTATTATTATTTTTGTATAAATAACCATTAACCTTACATCCTAATTTTTCAAATATTTTTGTTGATTTAATATTATCATAATATGCTGTAATAACAATATTTTTCAAATTTTTCAATTTGTTAGCATATTTAAATAAAAATTGAGCTATATCTGTTCCTATATGTTTAGATTGGAATTCTCCTTTTATTAGAAAACCAAATTCAACTATATCTAAAAAACTATTTAATAATGTAAATCCAGCTATACCTATAAAATCATTTTTATCATTATATATTTTAAACATTCTAATATTTTTATCTATTGGATTATAAGATATAAGTTTATTAAAAACTTTTATAATATCTTCATCATTTTTTGCTATATTTCTATTGAATATAGTAGATGTCTTCATAATTGTAATGTCGGTTAATATATCTTTAACTAAATCAAAATCATTTTTATTATTAATTAGGGGTTTTAATACTAGTTTGCCTGCGATATTATTATGTAAATATAAATCTTTCATTTTGTTAAATATCCTTTACTTATTATATTATTAATACTATATATTTATCTTCAACATTTATATGTTGAATACCGCCACAAATATTTTCATTCCAGTGGTAAGGATACAAAACATTAAGATTATTTTTATTTAATTGCCTAGACCAATAATCGCTAAGTGCTGAGTTAATAGAAACGCAAACTATGTCTTCATTAACATTAATATGAGGAGCAAAGACTCTTGTTTCATAATCAAAATCTTTTAAGTTAGATTTAGCCGAAAAACTAACACTTCTTAAATCTTTTATCTGTTTACAATATGGAATCATAGCTTCAAAATTTGGATTTAAGTTTCTTAATTTGTTTACATCTTTAAGTATTAATATCAAATCGTGATATTCATCAGATTTAATATAATCTTGAATATCATTTTCTGTTAAATCTAATATTTTGATAACACTTTGTAAAATAGAGAGTTCATTTTTACTTAATGTATTTTTATCAAAAGGAATTCTAAATAATTTTATAGATATTCCGCCATTATTTTCAATATATATTGTTTCTATTGGGTCATCAGATTCTAGCATTGTGCCTAAGCAAATATCTTTATTTAAATGCAAAATAATTTCTTTTTCTTTTATTTTAAAATGTTCTTTTAAAATTTTACCAGATATCAAACTACCATGTCCACAAATATTAACTTCATCACCACTTGGAGTAAAAAACCTTATGTCAAATTCATTGTTTTTAGTTCTTTGTTTTACAAAGCAAGTAATTGGTTGATTTTCCTTTATTGCTATTGGTTGCAATAGTTTTGTATCTTTTAAATCATCTTGATTGTCTAATATGACAACACTAGCAGGATTTCCTATTGCAGTTTTATTGTCTGCGATTTTGATATTGCTGTTAAAAACTATTCCTCTTATTATTATCATTTTATAACTCCAAATATATCTAAAAACTAGGCTAATTTTCATAATATTATTGTCAAACGATAAAATTATAAAAATATTAAATACCCATTAAACATAGCTATATTAATATTTCTCTATTTAATTTTCAATAAAAGAATGCGGTATTTTACTTTGTTAGTAGATTAGAATAAGTTTTTTAATTTAATAAATTTTTAATTCATATAATTTTAATTAATATCTTAATAAATTATTGCTTTATTTTTATAATTTATTTATTATATTTTATTATGGAGAGTTGATGAGAACTTATTAAAAAATTAGATTCTAATGTGAATACTAATTTATCAAAACTTCTAAAGTCAGATATTCAATAATTTCTCCCGATCGCAAATTAAATTCAACTCTCCACCTTTTTTATTTTGCTTGTTTATGTAGTTTTGTCAAATGTCTGTAATATCTAGCTATTTCTCTTAACCCATAACATAATCTAACCTCTGCAACACCTCTTTTCTTTAACCTGGCATCAATCTCAGTTAATCCTTTACCATGTATTATAAATTCTCTTACAACTTCTCTTGTATTTAAATCTGTAATAGATGATATTGCTTTATTGTACCTATCCCAAGCATTTAGATTTTGAATAAGATGAAATTCATTATTC
>DATIQT010000065.1:0-7924 GCA_035470525.1 Rickettsiales bacterium | reverse complement strand
TATTCAATCGCAGGGACGAATAGCTGAAGTACAGATAATTCAAAGTGATGAAGAATATTTTAAATTTTTAAATGACAAACTAAGTGAAGAAGTTGATGAGTTTTTAAAAGCTGAAACATTTGACAATAGAATAGAAGAATTGGCTGATGTACTTGAAGTTATTGATAGTATATGTATTTTTAGTAAATGTATTTGGAGGGTATAGGAATAAGAAGTATAGAAAGGCTGGAAACTATATCAGAGCCATTAATATTAAAATGGATTAAAAAATTTGGTAAAACAATAAAAGAAAAAATAATTAAAGAAGCAAATAATATTCCAGAGAAGATATAGAGATATTAGAAGGAGATGAAATAGTAACTTATATTAAAAAAAACTCAAAAATGGAGGACAAGACATCTGGATATGGATTTTTATTGACAGAAACAGGAATAAAGTTATTGATTTTCGAATAGGTAATAGAAGTAAACATACTTATATCAAAGTAGCTAATAGATTAAATAATAAATATAGTAAATTCTGATTAACTGTAAAAAGTTAATTTTCATTCACATAAAATCAACAACGAATAACAATAATTTTGAGAAAATTTGAGTTAATCAGATATTACTATAATATTTCTGTACTGATCATTATGAAGTATATACATCTTTTATACTTGCAAATAAAAAGCATGTTCAAAGTAAAGCAGAAACCAGTTTAATAGAATCTGTTAATAGTAGAATAAGACATTACTTAGCTAGATTTAATAGAAGGACTAAAAGATATAGTAAAAGTATAGAGATGATAGAATATAGTTTATACTTGTTTTTTGATAAGCTTTACTGGAAGCATTTATTATATAATATATTATAAGTTAGCAATCCCCCAACAGATCTAATACTTTTAATTGACTTATTTATTTTTTTTCTTTAGTATTAAAACATATTTATTTTCAGTAGTTTAGACTATTGTAGGGATAAATTTACCGCGGAGCAAAATCTTGCGAGAAGGTGAATACTGATTGGAGCATAAATTTACAATCAATACTTGCCTTGCGGTGTCAAATGTAAATACTGATAATTTTATTATTTTTTATTTAGGTATTTTATGAAAAAAGAAATAAAACCAATAATTGATTTTAAAGAAAGATTATTAACATTTTCAAAATTAAATTTCGCGGAAGTTATAAAAAAATTAAAGACGGATTTTAATACTGGTCTTGAAGATGATGATGTTAAATATTGTCATGAAAGATATGGTTACAATGAAATAGAAACTGTGGCAAAAAATACTTGGTATACTAGACTTTATGGTTCGTTTATTACTTCGTTTAATATTATATTATTTGTAATTATAGGTATTTCCTTTTTTACTGATTATTATTTAAAGCCAGAAGGAGAGAAAGATTTAACTTCTGTAATTGTTATTTCTGTGATGGTATTTTTGAGCGGTATTTTAGATTTTATTCAAGATACAAAATCTGACAAAGCTAGTGAAAAACTTAAAGCAATGATTAAAACCACCACAACAGTTTTAAGAAATAATGAAAAAATTGAAATTTCATTAAATGAAGTTGTACCTGGCGATATAGTTATTTTATCAGCTGGTTCAATCATTCCTGCTGATTTGAGAATTTTACAGGCAAATAATCTATTCGTTTCTCAATCATCATTGACTGGAGAATCTGCGCCTGTTGAAAAATATAACCAAGAAACAAAAGAATCTGTCTCCCCTATTGAGTTAAATAACTTATGTTTCATGGGTACTAATGTTGTTAGTGGTAGTGGAATTGGTGTGGTAATATCAATTGGAAGTCAAACATATTTTGGTAATTTAGCAAAAACTATTTCTCATGATAAAGTTGAAACAAATTTTGATAAAGGAATAAAAGAAATCGGTTTTATGCTTATTAAGTTTGTTATAATAATGGCAATTACTGTATTTTTAATAAATGGATTATTCAAAGGTGATTGGATTTTATCCTTTATTTTTGCAGTTTCTGTAGCAATTGGATTAACTCCAGAAATGTTGCCAGTGATTGTAACAACAAACCTAGCAAAGGGTGCAATTACAATGTCAAAGAAAAAAACTATAGTTAAAAATTTAAGTTCTATTCAAAATTTCGGAGCTATGGATATTTTATGTACTGACAAAACAGGGACGCTAACTGAAGACAAAATTGAACTTGAATATCACTTAAATGTACATGGAGAAGAAGATAATAGAGTATTTAAACATGCATACTTAAATAGCTATTATCAAACTGGACTAAAGAATTTACTTGATATAGCAGTTTTAAATCACATGAATGAACACATTTGTAATCAAAATTCTCCAGAAAACTGCATGATACGAAAAGCAATTAAAAAATACCACTTAGTTGATGAAATACCTTTTGATTTCAATAGAAAAAGAATGTCGGTAATTCTAAAAGATGAAAATACAAAAACTCAATTAATCACAAAAGGTGCTGTAGAAGCTATGATTGATATTTGTAGTTTTGTTGAATATCAGGAAAAGGTTGAAACATTCACAAGAGATTTAAAGCAAGAAGTTTTAGATAGAATGGCTGAATACAATAATAAAGGAATGAGAGTTCTTGGCGTGGCTCATAAAACCCATTTTGATAAAAACATCAAAAAATTCTCAATAGCTGATGAAAAAGATATGGTGTTTATTGGATTTGTAGCATTCTTAGATCCACCAAAAGAAACAGCAAAAAAAGCTATAGAGCAACTCAAAAATTATGGTGTTAGAATTAAAGTTCTCACGGGTGATAATGACCTAGTAGCAAAATATGTATGCGAAAAAGTTGGAGTTGGCACTTGTTGTGTATTAACTGGAAATGAAATTCAACACATGAGCAACGAAAAATTAAAAAGTGTTATTGAAAATTACGACATTTTTGCAAAATTAACACCAGAACAAAAAGCCCAAGTCGTTAGTCTTTTAAGGGAAAAAGGACATGTAGTTGGATTTATGGGAGATGGTATAAATGATGCTCCTGCAATGAAAAAATCTGATGTTGCAATTTCTGTTGATACAGCAGTAGATATAGCAAAAGAAAGTGCTGATATTATTTTACTAGAAAAAGATTTACAGGTTTTAGTAAATGGTGTTATCGAAGGAAGAAAGATTTTTGGAAACATAGTAAAGTACATCAAAATGGCTACAAGTTCAAACTTCGGAAACATGCTAGCAATATTAATTGCTTGTGCATTCTTGCCATTCCTACCTATGCTACCATTACAAATTTTAATATTAAACTTATTATATGATATTTCTCAAACAGTTATCCCTTGGGACAACATAGACAGCGAATACCTAAAAAAACAGAAAAAATGGGATATTAAATCAATAAAAAGATTTATGTTATGGTTAGGTCCAACAAGTACATTGTTTGATATAGCCTTATTCTTAATTTTATACTTCATATTTGATTGCAACAATCCAAACGACCCATATAAAGTCGCTCTATTCCAAACAAGTTGGTTTGTTCTAAGCGTAATAACAGAAACCACAATAGTTCACTTCGTAAGAACAGAAAAAACTCCTTTCTTTCAAAGTATAGCAAGCAAACCCGTAATTCTAATGTCATCAGCTTTAGTTTTATTAGGAATTGCTATGCCATTCTTACCTTTAGGACATTACATGAAAATGGTTTCCCTCCCTATCAACTATTTCGTTTGGTTAGGTATATTAATATTGGGATATGTAGCTTCTATAAGCCTTGTGAAAAAGATTTATAAAAAGAAATATGGGAATTGGCTTTAATTTAATAAAAAGTTGTGCGGTAAATATAATATGGAAAAGTTTAAAATAAGAACATTTGGAAGAATAAAAAGCAGAAAGCTTAGCGATACGCAACAAGATAAAATAGAAAATTTTTTTCCAAAGTTTAAAATTGAAGAAAATAATTTTCAAATACCTTCAGAAAATAACAAAAAACTATTTTTTGAAATTGGATTTGGTTATGGAGAGCACACAATACATCAAGCCTTATTAAATAAAGACGCAAATATTGTTGCTTGCGAAACTTATATTAATGGAGTTCTTTCTTTATTAGATAAAATTAATAATGAGAAAGTAGAAAACATAAAAATATTTAATGGCGACGCTAGGTTATTATTAGAAATAATACCAGACAACTCAATAGACAAAATGTTTATTCTTTTTCCTGATCCATGGCCTAAAAAAAGGCAACACAAGAAGAGAATTATTACAGAAAGTTTTCTAAAACTAGTTAAATCTAAACTAAAAAATGAAGGAACAATATTATTTGCGAGCGACATTTTTGATTACGTAGAGCAAGTTTATATACTTGGAAAAGAAGTATTAAAACCTTTATTTAATAATTTAGAAGAATGCAAAAAAGAACCTGATTGGTGGATTAAAACAAGATACCAACAAAAAGCTATAAAAGAAGGTAGAGAAAGTTATTTTTTAACATTTCAAAACCTCTAGTAATAAATATATTATTATTTTTAAGTACTTATACTATTGGAAAAGAAAATTAATATTAGAAACCACTAGGAGGAGTACTGCCACTAGGAGGAGTACTACCACTAGGAGGAGTTTGTGTACTTGAAACTGCACTACATGTTCCTCCACTGTAGCTCCAAACACCTGCATTACAAGTTGCGGTATAAGTCCAATCTCCTGCTGTATGTTCATAACCATCAGCACAACTTCCCCATAATGTTGTTCCGTTAGCAGTATAAGTATCAGAGTATGAGAATGTATAATTATAAGTATTGCTATCTAATTCAGAATTAAGACAGCTTGCTACACAAGGACCACCACTAAAACTCCAAGTACTAGGTCCAGTAACACAAGTTGCTATCATATTATAGTTTCCTCCAGTTTGTATAGAATAACCAGTAGCACAGGAACTTGTATAAACAGAAAAACCTTCTGCTGTTGTACTTGTTGTATCGTTAAAATAGAAATTATATGAATTACCATTTAAAGTGCTGTTATTACATTTTAAATTACAAGGTCCACCATAATATACCCAACTACCGCTAGTACATGTTGCATAAAGATTATAACTTCCAGAAGCAATAACAGCGTATCCATCTGTGCAAGCACCACTCCATTGTGAACTTCCATTTGCAGTTGTTCCTGTTGTGTCTATATAAGGAAATTCCATGTGAACACTATTATCATCTATAGTACTGTTACTACAGTAACTACTATTAGTACAAGGACCACCACTAAAACTCCAAGTTCCATCATCACATGTTGCTGTAGGAGTTGTTGCTGAAGATGATAATGTATAACCAGTAGTGCAAGAAGTAGTAGTTACAGAAGAACCAGAGGTAGTTGTTCCTGTTGTTGTACTAAAATAAAAATTATATGTATTACTATTTAAAGTACTATTAGAACAACTTCCGACACAAGGACCACCACTAAAACTCCAAGTTCCATCTGATTGACAAGTAGCTATTATAGTTGAACTACCGCCACTTTCTACTTCATAGCCACTGCTACAACTACCAGAAATAATACCACCAGATTCAGTAGTGCCTGTTGTTGCTGAAAAAGTAAAATTATAGCTGTTTGAATTTAATTCAGTATTATCACAAGTTGTGCTAGAGCCACTTTCATCATAGCAATCTCCATCTGTGTAATTCCAAGTTCCGTCAGATTGACATTCTAATGTAACATAACCAACTCTATCACCAATACATTCCAATATTATTTCTTCGCCGATTTTACCTCTTTTTAAATAATTTAAATTAATACAGTCAGATAACTCTCCAGCGGTTAATATTACATTTGTTGTTATACTAGAAATATTTGATTCACCACAACCTTCTATACAAGAAAATAAAATATCACTCCATTGTCCATATTTTAAACATTTTCTAACTGGTCTGTATGATATTCCAGTATCACTAGAATTTTCTGGGTTTTTAGAGATTTCACCACTATCACATTCATTTTGTGATGGGATAGTAATTCCTTGTTCACAAATACCTTCGCTACTACAACTGTCATAACTAGAATAATTCCAATCAGAATCTAATTCTCTTAAATCTTTCAAAGTACATGGTAAATTTTCCCAATCATCTCCAAATATAAGGTTATTTTTTTCTTTAAATAATATTAAATCATCAAAAGAATCATTATTAATATCTTTTATAAAAGTTCCACTAAAGCTGGTTTCAAAAGCATTTTGACTATCCGTCAAAGAAGAATCGGTTGACATTTGGCTTCCATTCTTAAAAACGCCATTTCTATTTCCAGCACCACTAATTAGTACATAAATAACATTTTCACTTACTGTATCGCCATTGATATTTTCAATAGTTAAAGTATCTGTATCACCAGTTAAATAAATTTTATTTTCGCTATAATCTTTAACTATAACAAAAGCAATTTCATTATTCCAAGCATCAACCATATAATCTTTAGTTAATCCTAAAACTTTTGTTGGAATTCCACCATAAAAAAAATCACCACTAACAAAATTAGAATCACTAGGTTCGCAAGTATCACTAGTTGTTCGTGTTTCTTCTCCATAAAGAGAATCCGATTCAGAAACATTAATATTAGAAGGGCAGGGTAAATAGTTATTTTTAATAAAATATTGTCTAATAGCTTGATCAATAATTTTCATTCTATCAAGAGTTATGTTTTCTTTAGATTTTTTATTAACAAATATTTGAAAATTTAAAGCACCAACTAATATAATACCAAGAACTAATATAGTTAAACTCATCTCAATTAAAGTAAATGCTAAATTTTTTTTATTCATTTTTTGCAATCCCCAATCTACCATATTTAAAACACTGAATTTTATATTCTTCATCATCGCTGACTATTGTATCACCATATACAAGAAGACCGCTTGTTGGAATGTCGGTAAATGTTGCAGTAATGCCAGAATCAGTTAATAAACTAGAAACAATTGTACTTTTTATGTAGCAATTTATATCTTCTATGCCTAATTCTATAACCATTTGCATTCTAGTCTTATATCTTCCTATATCATCACATACTTTATAATCAGTAAAATATATTAATATATTACTATAATTACTTGAAGGTGTATTAATACTTTCTTGATCCGCAATATCAGTGCTAGAATTGACAGTTCCATCTTTATAGTAAGCACCTAATTTATTTTTTCCATGAGAATTAATAGAATATACAGCTTCATTCGTTATTCTTTCTGAATCTGAGTTATCATAAATATTATCAAAAATATATATACCATCAAAATTATCTAACATAGAACGAAAATCACTTAAGGCAGCTATACTAACGCTATAAGTTATTTTATCATTCCAAGAATCAAGAGCTATATCAGAAGTTAAATTTAAATCTTTATAAGGAACACCACCTCTAGCAACACCATCAGTAACAAATAAACCATTTGTTGAACTTGCAGAAGTACAAGATGATAAAGCTTCTCCGGTTGATAAAGCTAAACCAGCAGGACAAGGTAAAGCATTATTTTGAATTAAATAAACTTCTAAAGCATTTTGAATTGCATTAAGTTTAACATGTGTAGCTTTGATGTGATTTTGTTCTAAAAAATATTTTGCACTATTAAAACTCAATGTTAAAAGTATAGCAACAATAGCTAAAACAATAGATAATTCAAGAAGAGTGAATCCACTATATTTTTTGTTCATTTTATATTTTAATTTAACTAATGCAACTTTATAGATAAAAATATAAAAAAACAAGAAAATTTATAAGTTTATTGGGTTATTATCCCTTAATATCGTTAAACAATTAACTTAAGCTCCCCTTTGTCCTTCAGACATTTCCCCTCAAGGAGGGGAAAGATATTCTTGGTTGTTGAACCATATTGTCTTAACCACCGCTCGTAATCTTTCCCCTCCTTGAGGGGAAATGTCTAAAGGACAAAGGGGAGCTTAAGTTAATTGTTTAACGATATTAAGGGATAATAACCCAATAAACTTAT
>DATIQT010000064.1:0-1917 GCA_035470525.1 Rickettsiales bacterium | reverse complement strand
ACTTCTTTTATCAAGTTCTATTTTGTCAAAGTCAGTGACTATTTCTCTTGCAAATGAGGTTAAAAAGCCAGTTGGTTTTTGATAGAGAGTAAAGCCCTCTATCATGGTTTTTATTTGGGAAGTATAAAATGTTATTCAATTTTTGTAAGCAATATATAGATTGAAATATTACTATTTGGAACAATTTCAACTTTTAAATTGAAATATTTAGCTAACTCAAACCAAAAACTCCTTGTATACAAATATTGCTTTTGTTCATTCAAATTTTAAAAATCACTAAAACCATTTTTCTTAAGTTTTCTTTGAAAGATTATATAATTATTATTAAAATCACAAGTTGACTTATCAATAAATTCACCTTGCTTGATTTTATATTTTCTTTCATAATTCATACAATTACTTTTTTTCAAAAAATCATAGTTCCAAGATTCAATAAATATTTTACCATTTTTTGTTATTTTTTTTAAAAGTAATGTTATAAGCTCATATATGTACTTATCCTGATATAAAGTAATTGTAAAATCAAAAAAGACAGCTAAATCTATTGCATCATTACATTCATCTAAAAAATCAAAAAATGATTTATTATTAAATTGAATTGATGAATCTTGTCCTGCAATTTTTTGTGCTTTCTTTATAGCTACTTCAGAAATATCTATTCCAAAAAGATCTTTAAAATTTCTTTTTTTCAATTCAAATAAATGTCTGCCATCGCCACAACCGAAATCAACAATTTTATCATTCAAATTAGCTTTAGAAATACTTAATAGCATTTCAATATCATGTATTGTGTTTTCTTGATTTTCTGCTAGCATAGTATCAAACCATTCATCAAAAGTATTTTTAATTGCCTCTTCTTGAGTTTTTTTATTTGTAATCATTGCTTGAATATTTGTTATTATATAAATCGTTCATTACAGCTGTAGCTTTATAGACACTATCTTTAGATGATAGGTTATAGGAAATAGTGTATATGTCAACACCTCTTAATAAATACGGCATTGCTAAATAAATATTGAATTAATTAATAATTCTTTCAACAAATAGATATTACTCCACATCAACATACTATAATAAACCATCTTTAAACTCTTACTATAACATTTTGTTCTTCTTCTAAATCTAGCAAATGTATCTCTTATAGATGAATTATAAGATTCAACCAAACAAGTTTCTGATTTTGATATTATATGCTTTTTACAATCTTTATTACATTCACTATTAATAACTTTGTCATAGCTATAATTATCATCTGTAGCTATTATGTTAATTGTATTTATCACTTCGTTATTTTTTGTGTCATAATTATTATAGTAGCTTATATCGCTATCTATATTTAGAACTTTATTCAACAATCTTCTGCATATTGTCTGTTCATTATTATTTTTATTTATACTTATGCTAAATTCAACATTTGACTCTTTACTTCTCCTGTTTCCATTTCTATTAACAGCAGTCCATATTTTGATTTTATTTTATTTTTTTTAATGTATGACCATAATTCATCCATTTCTAAAATCTCTATTTTTTTAGTGGTTTTTATTTGTTTTTTATTATTTTCTATAATCTGTTCTAGATTTTTACCTATATTCTTTATCCAGTTTAATATTAACTCATTTGGTACATTTAATATTCTTTCTATACTTCTTATACCAACATTATTTATATACATAGTTATAGCTAATTTTCTTTTATTTAAATCATATTTATCCATTTTATATCTAGTATCTTCTTTGTCAGTAAATACTTTATTACATGATTTACATTTATACCTTTGAAATCCCTTATATTTTCCAAATTTGCTTAGCTTTTCTCCTCTACAATATTTACATTTTATCATTTTTAGATAGACGATTGTTTTATCTTATAAGATAATAAGATGTTTAAATTAAATAGCAATATTTATTTAGCAATGCC
>DATIQT010000063.1:0-2699 GCA_035470525.1 Rickettsiales bacterium | reverse complement strand
GAATAATGAATTTCATCTTATTCAAAATCTAAATGCTTGGGATAGGTACAATAAAGCAATATCATCTATTACAGATTTAAATACAAGAGAAGTTGTAAGAGAATTTATAATACATGGTAAAGGATTAACTGAGATTGATGCTGAAATAAAAAAGAGAGGTGTAGCAGAGGTTAGATTATGCTACGGATTAAAGGAATTAGTAAAGTATTATACAACTTTAAATAAAAAACTTATTCATTAATATTGCATTTTGAAAAATATATTTTAGAGTTAGTAATAATTTTATTGGTTTAATTTAATAATAACTTATTATGATTAGAGTAGGTTTATTAGTACCAGCATCAAATTTAACTATTGAATATGAATTTAATAAAATGCTTAATTTTTTTAAATTAAATGATGTTTTATGTTTTCATATTTCAAGAATAGATTTTAATACAAGATTTTCTGAATCAAAAAATCAATATTTCAAAGAATTAATATTAAATACAAAACCAGCAATTAATAATCTTAAAAAAATCTGTGATTATTATGCTTTTTGTTGCACATCAGCTGAATTATTTTTTAGAAAAAATCAAAGTATTTTTACTGAAGATATAAAAAGTATTTTTAATGATAAAAATGTTGTTTTTCCTCTTGAATCTATTAAAAAACAATTGAAAAATTATAATAATGAGAAAATTGGCATTTTCTCTCCTTATGATGAATTTGAAACTAAAGAAATTTTGGATTTTTTAAATTTTGAAAAAAAACTAAATATAGTTACTAACAATAGTTTTAATTTAAAATCGGGAAAAGAATATTTTGATTTTGGTAATAATGAGTTACCGAATATAGTAAAAAGTGACTCAAAAAATATTGATATTGCAATAGTTTTATGTACTAATTTTCCTTCTGTTAGATTAATGATTAATAAAAATTTTAAATTAATTTCAAGCAATTTATCTTTGTTTAAAAATATTTTAAAAAAATTCAATATTTATTTATAAATCTTCTTGATTTTCAAAAAATACAATATATATAAATTTTAGTGTAATTTTACATTAATTATAATTTATGATAGAATATTTTGATATGTTACATGTATATAACAATCTTTTAAAAAATAAAAGAGGATATATAAGCAAAATCTCAGAACCAAAAATAGCTGTGATGCTTTTTTCTGGCGGAATAGATTCTATAATAACAACAGCAAGAATGATTGAAGATTTTGGTTTTGAAATTTTTCCTTTATATTTTCGTAGAAAAAAGATTAATATAGGAGAAGAAAAATCTATAGAATTTTTCAATGATTACTATTTAAAAAGATATAAAAACTTATTTCATAAACTTAATATAGTTGATTTAGATTCTCCACCAAGTCAATGGTTAGATAATTTGCAGGCTTATAAAGAAAAAAGTAAAAAAATTGATTTTGAGCCATTTGAGAATGTTATGCGGTATGGATATCCACTGAGGGATAATATTTTTAATTGTTTTGCTGTTCAATATGCTGTTGCAATGAGTTATAGACATAATAAGGTTATTAAAACTATTTTTAATGGTCTGATTGATTCTGATAATTATTTACATGGCAATATTTTGTCAATGAGAACTAACACAATAATGACATGTCAATCAATGGATGATTGGGAATGGCAAATTATTTCTCCAAATATTGATTTAGAATTTAATAACAATTTTTTATTTAATAAAAAAGATGAAATATTATGGAGCATTAAACATAATATTCCACTAGAATATTCAATTAGTTGCTGGCATCCAGTTTTAGATAAAAATAATAATTTATTGTGTTGCGGTTGCTGTGATGGATGTTTAGGGAGAAAGGAAATCTACGAATCAATGAATTTAACAGATAAAATTCTTTATATTAATAACTAATAGGTAAATAAAATGGAAATAAATTTCATAACTTCAAATAAGGGAAAAATTATTGCTTTAAAAGATTATTTTAAAAAGTATTTTATTAATGATTTAGATGTAAAAAGTGTGAAGCTTGACATTTTTGAACCACAAGCTTCAAGTGTTAAGGAAGTTTCAAAAAGTAAAGCATTACAAGCTTATTCAATTTTAAAAAAGCCATTGCTTGTAGAAGACGGTGGATTTTATATAGAGGCTTTAAATAATTTTCCAGGTGTCTATGTTAGATATATTCTTGATACAATAGGTGCTGAAGGTATTTTGAAATTAATGCAAGGTCAAACTAATAGAAAAGCTAGGTTTTGTAGTTGTACGACATATGTTGATGAAAAAGGCGAATTATTTCAATTTGAAAATGATTTTGATGAGACTGATATTGGGTTGATAGCCACAGAAAAGTCTAAAGTAATTTGTGAGAAGGCATGGTCTGATTTATGGTATATATATAAGCCATATGGATATCAAAAAACATTAGCAGAACTGACATCTAAAGAATATGAAGAATATGAAAATGCAGATAGTGGCGCAAAAAGTAGTGTAGAAAATTTTGTTAACTGGTTTAAAGGTAACATAGAATAATCACATGGAAATATATTTTATAACTTCAAATAAAGGTAAAATTTCTTCTTTAGAAAAAGTTTTAGCTAGTAATGGTTTAAGCGATATAAAAGTAATATCGCAAAAGCTTGATCTTGTTGAACCACAAGCTTCAAGTGTTAAGGAAGTTTCAAAAAGTAAAGCGTTACAAGCTTATTCAATTTTAAAGAAACCTATTCTTG
>DATIQT010000062.1:0-2347 GCA_035470525.1 Rickettsiales bacterium | reverse complement strand
TATAGCAACCATTGTAAAATATGGCTCTTTCCTTTTTGATAAAAGTGGATGAGATGGTCTTGGATATGTCTGATATTGAGAAAATGAATAAATATTTGATAGTTCTAAACAAATATTGATTATTTTTTCTTCAACAATATTTTTAGTATTTAAAAGACAATAATTTAGGTGGTCTTTTACTTTTTTATCAAAATTTAATGCTTCTTCATTCATATTATAATTCTTTTTGCTTTTGAAATAAATAACATCTAGCCTTTTCTAATTGATCTTTGCAAAAGCTTAAATTATAGGTATCAGCTTCTTGTTTCTTGATTTCCATAACAGGAATTTTAGAATCTGTTGGACATAAAACATAACTCAAAGGATAAGTTTTTTCTAAAAGAAAATCAACTTCCTTATCATATTTCTTGTAAATAAACGGTATTTTTGTAAGAACACCATACTCTTTATCAGCAGTTTTAAAATAAAAAGACCTAACTATAAAAACATTTTCACCTTCGGCTAAGAAATTGCCTTCTACTATAGGTTTAATAAACTTTTTTACTTCAGTTTCAGTCTTGCCTTTGAGTTCTATTGCATCATCGATACCTATAATACAATGATATTTTTCTAGCTCTTCAGTTTCTTTTAATACTTCAAAGAAAAAATCAGCTTTTTGCTTTGCTCTTTCATCAACAGTACCAATTTCCTCTTTTATTCTACGTGTAGTTTGCAAATGATTGATATTTTCAAAAATATAATCAAAACCGCATTTTAATAATAAACTTTTTACCACCTCAAATTTTGATTCATTAATGGTTGCAATAATAATTTGTTTTTTCATTTTTTTAACTCCTAAATTATGATAACTTTTGTCATCTATTTTTAAAATACCTCTTGATAATATTCTACTATGATCATCAGATTTAAAGCAAACAATATTTTCATTTAATGGTAATTGAACTATCTGATTTTCTGAATATCTTGGCGATTCTCTTATATCAGGGTATTGTCTACCATTTCTTGACATTACCACAACCTTCCAAAATTTGAGTATTTTACTATATTTTCAGTTAATAAATCTCTATTAACCCACATCAACACGGCATTTTTTAAACCATTAAAACTTTTGCTATAATAGTATCATTAGTCTTATTAGTGCTTTTTACAATACTTGAAATGTCTTTATAACCCATTTTCTCTTTGAATGAGTTTAAGTATTTATTTGCTTCTTCTTCGGTCATTAAAATTTCTAGTTTAGTTTCTGACATGGTTTTTCCTTTGGTTTTTAATTAATATTATAAATTATTTTATGCTTCCTAATAAGATTCTATTCATTATTTCTAATAAATAGTGATTTTGTTTGATTTTAAAAAAGCTTGACAATCTAAATTTATTTTATATAATATATTTACATACTCGGTGTGGATTGTATTAAGAACTTAGTTTACTAAGTAGTTTAATAAACCCCCGAGTTTTTATATTCTTGAAATATTTTCTCAAAATTGCTTATTGATCTTACATGATTACAAATGTCTTGACTACTAATAGTACATAATAAGTCAATAATTAGGTTATATTTTTCTTCTGGGTTGTTATTGAATAATATTGGTTCATAATGAAATATTCTATTTCTTAATTCTCTTATTGAATCTATTTTTTTAAATAAGTCCTTTCTATTTTTATTATGAAAAAGTGGTCTTAAGTATGGTAACCATATCTTAAATTCATAATTAGCACAAAAAAGATTACTCCAAAAACTAAACTCAAGATTTGAAACTATATCTCCAAGTGTTATTTCTTGATCTAGTATTTTCTTTAAAAGTTTTCTTTTTTGTATTTTACTCTTTGCTTCTTCAATCCTATCAAGAGCCCATTGACCTTTCTCTGCATTGTTTCCACTTAATATCTTAGCATTTAGATACCAGTTTTTACCCAATTCTTTTTTTAATTTTTCATTACAAACATTTCTTAATACAACTTCAAAATAACTCAAAGGTATATATAAGCTCTCACTTATCTTTGTATTCCATTCATAAAGTTCAATTGCTTTTACTTTATCATTATTTACAAAATCAAGATAAGTTTTAAGTCTTTCATCTGTTATATTTCTTTCTAGTTCTTCGTACTTAATCATTAGCAATAAAACATTATTTTGTTGGAAATAGAATAATAAAAATATTTTAAAAGTAAAAGGTTTTAAAATAAATTAATCGCTTATACTCAGCTTTCCAGTCTGGCATACCAAGTCAAAGCTATCACTCTGTGCTTCGCCTTGTTTTTTGCCACTATCTCCACTTAATACAATATAACCAGTTCCGCTATAAGTCTTTTCTGGTGAAGTATAAACAAATGAGAGATTTTCTTT